>PBMO01000001.1 GCA_002722595.1 Methanobacteriota archaeon
TGGTACATTCATTGAGTCTACAGAGTACGGAATCATGACATGGATTCCAGGGCCAAATACAACCCCACTGTTTTCTGAATACTTGTTGACTATTGTGGTGGACCGTGATGTAGATGGCAACTTGAGCATTGTTGGAATCGCCGATTACAATGTCCAAGTCACTAGATAATCGAGGGATGCGAAATGGAAAAAATCAACCTCCAAGAAAAGTTGGCCCTGTTCAATGAACACTGGACCCCGAAAATTGTGGAAGAGTTGAACGATTACCAGATTAAACTGGTCAAAATACAAGGCGAATTCGTCTGGCACGATCATGCCGATACCGATGAATTGTTCTTGGTTGTCGAAGGTGAAATGGAAATTGAATTTGAGGATCACACAATGGCATTGAAGGCTGGAGAAATGTGTGTTGTCCCCAAGGGTGTTCGACACAAGCCCAAGGCGGAGAATGAATGCAAAGTGATGCTGATTGAACCCCGTGGTGTGGTCAACACTGGCGAGGCGGAAGGCGACCTCACCGCAGAGAATGATGTTTGGATTTAGCACTTGAAAAACGGATGGCTCACACCGTGATGCATTTGAACCGGCCACAGTTGGAGGGTGGCATGGACGTATGCATAATACTTGGATCCCGATCTGATTTGCCTGTCGCAAACAAGGCAACAAAGGTCCTCAAGGACTTTTCAATAAACCACGAACTGCGTGTTGCAAGTGCACACCGCGCACCAAAATACCTCGAAGGTATTATTGAAAATGCATTGGAGGATGGCTGTCAAGTGTTTATCGGGATGGCAGGTGTTGCTGCTGCATTACCGGGGGTAATCGCTTCGATGACTTCCAAGCCAGTGATTGGAGTTCCAGTTGGTGGAAAGGTACCCCTGGACTCTCTGCTATCAATTGTTCAAATGCCACCTGGGATGCCTGTCGCAACTGTTGGCGTCGATCGGGGAGACAATGCAGCTGTACTAGCAGTACAGATTTTGGCTTGCTCAAACCCTGAATTGGCGGCTACATTTTCTCAATACCGTGTTGATATGACTAACAAAGTCATCGCCGACGATGAGTTAACACAGTCAGAAGGTGCCTAGATGAACCCTCAAATGTTAATTGATGAGGGCGTTGCAATTCTAAAGGAAAAAATAGACCAAACGGCAATCATTGCATGTAGTGGCGGAATAGACTCGACTGTTGCTGCTGTAATGGCGAATAATGCAATTGGAAATTTACTACATTGTGTATATGTTGATACTGGATTCATGCGCAAGGGTGAGACCGAAGAAGTAAGAGAAATGCTGACTGATCTTGGCTTGAATATCAAAGTCGTTGATGCGAGTGAGAGATTTTTCAAGCACCTCGAAGGAGTTACTGAACCTGAGCAAAAAAGGAAAGTAATTGGCGAACAATTCATTCGCGTTTTTGAGGAAGAGCAAAAGGCATGTGGTGCCAAATATTTGGTACAAGGTACTATTGCGCCGGACTGGATTGAATCTGGAGGAGGAGAACGTGATGTAATCAAAAGCCATCACAATGTAGGGGGCCTACCTGATGATGTTGATTTGATTATAGTTGAACCACTCAGAGAATTCTACAAGGATGAAGTGCGAGATATGGCTGAGTTACTCGGCATACCCAGTAGCAACCGGCAGCCATTCCCTGGACCCGGCCTTGCTGTTCGTGTACTAGGAGAATTGACACGGGAGCGTACAGAGGCCTGCCGAGAAGCATGTGCAATTGTCGAGGACGAACTAGAGGCTGCTGCAGAAGCTGGAGAGATTGAATTGCCGTGGCAATACTTTGCTGCATTACTGCCTGTAAGTAGTGTAGGCGTACATGGTGATGCCAGAGTATATGGTGAGACTATTGTGGTTCGTGCAGTTAGGAGTATTGATGGTATGTCCGCTCGTTATTCTGAAATACCTCACAGTTTATTGCAAAAAATAAGTACGAAAATCACAAACGCTCTCAAGGGACATGTGAATCGGGTTGTGTATGATATCACACACAAACCACCAGGTACCATTGAGTGGGAGTGAACGATTCATGGGTGAAAGGAAGTGTGCCTTTGAGGGGTGCAATGCCTTAGAGTTCAGAACTACTGGTTTTTGTTTGAGGCATAAATCTGGAGATTTAGTTGAAGGATTAGAGGCTGATAAGTCCACCAAGAACACCAATGAAAATCTCGAAGAGTATACATACTCGCATCCTGCATTTGATATTCCAGGTGAGGGTTCGGATTCATTTTCGTCAAGAACTGTGCTAGGAATTATTTGTTTTATTATCGGTTTCGGATTTGTTTACAATGGGATCCTCATATTGCCTGTAACGAGTTGGTTTGGAGAGTTGCCTGGTATGATTTTGATATTAATTGGTGGATATTTGTTTGTAGGCGGATATGGCCTTATCAAATCTTGAATCGGAGTTATTCTTCCTCTAGTTCCCACGAAAACTGCATTTTATCTGGCCACCTAGCAACGACTGGATTCACAGGAGGGGAGCCAATTGATTCATTCAATGATAATCCATTGGGCATATCAGCAAAAATTTTACCGAGCCTAGAGAATGGTGAATGATTACCTACAGATGGCCCCACAAATGGATCCAACAAGTAACCACTTGGATGTATAACATGGAGTGCAATGTAATCCTGCCCATCTTCTCTAACTCCATAAAGATTCAGAATAATCGATGTTTTTCCCACTTCGCCCGACTTGATGTGGCGATGAGCCAGAGGCCTCCTAGCCCAGCGTTTGGACTCAGAAATCCATGGTTCATCTATTGCAGATAAACCAATGTCAACATGTGCAATTGGCAATAACCATCTTCCTGAAGGCCAAACAAACAAGGTCGCGATTCTTACGAGATTGGATAGCCAGATTACAATTGAGATTAATACGGATAGAATATCTATCCAACCCCCTGATTCTGCATAAACCAACCAAAAAAGAGTACAAAGAAGAGCAGTTTCAACGCGAATAAAAAGCCACAAAGCCATTTTCAGCATCGAACCTTCGATTTGATTGAAGGCCTGAAAAAGAGCGCTCATCCAAAGCAATATGAAGGAGCCAGACCACATCCCTAGACTGAGCCAAAGAGGGACTCCAATACCACTCCCCATCCCATCAAGAAGTATGGGAATTATTCCGCCTGCAAGGAAAAAAATACCCCAAGCTGCTGGGAAAAGAAGCCCTACTATCGCCGGCTTCAGACGTTGTCGCTTCCAACCTGACCAAGAGTCAGGGCTAGAAATTTCATATGGCATACGAGCGGGAATTCCCCCTGAACCAAACCAGTGCGCCTCACCCAATAGGAAGTGGGGAGATTTCAGGTCCATGCACCTACGTGATATGCATTCGTTATCACAGTTGAGTTGGACCTACTCTTCCTCATCAAACATGTTAGAACAGGTTGAGACTCCCATTAGTGTGTATGTTGGACAATTTCCAGTCATCCCAGTTCCAAGGAGCCAAACCGCCATTCCAATCGCAAAAAAATGCAAGTACTGCTCGAAATTACCCAAATTTCCAGTTAGCTCAAAAACCGCTAGACTACCTCCTGCTAACGCACGAATAATGCGATCTGTGGAGCCTACGTTGTTGAATACCATTGTATCACTCTTCATCAAGAGGGTGGCGTAATACCAAATTCCTAGCCGCCCAAACCTCATCAACTCGTTTAACCGGTGTTTCATGTGGTGCTGTTTTGACATATTCTGGATCTTCTGCAAGAATATTTAGAAAATCTTCTGCGAACTTATCTATCGCTTCTTTACTCTCAGTTTCAGTAGGTTCAAACATTAGGCACTCTGGAACGATCATGGGGAAATAAAGCGTTGGGGCCATGTAACCGTAGTCCAGCAAACGCTTTGCGACATCCTTCCCAGTAACTCCTGTTGCCTCCTTAACAGGTGTCATATTGAGTGTGAACTCATGCTTGACTACTTCGGCTGGTGCACCATCTACAGGCATAGCATGTATTGAACTGAGAATTTCTGTCGAAGGATTCATGATCTTATGACGAAGATAATTTGCATTCAAAACAGCATGCTCACTCATAGTTTCTAATTCCTTCCCATAGCGTCTGTAAAATGCCCAGGCACGTATTGTAGCACCAGAATTTCCATGCCACTGTTGTACCTTACCTATTGACCTAGGTGGTTCGAACCAATCGAACCAGAGATACCCTTCATCATCTGTTTGTGCCGTTACCAAAGGCGCTGGAAGATAATCTGACAAATGCGACTTGACGCCAATTGGACCTGCACCAGGGCCTCCACCCCCATGTGGCTGACTGAATGTTTTGTGAAGGTTATAGTGAACCGCATCAAAACCCATCAAACCAGGATTGGTTTTTCCTAGGATGGCGTTGAAGTTTGCACCGTCATAGTACATTTGTCCACCAGCAGAATGGACTATCTCTGCTGCTTCAGCAATCTCAGGTTCAAAAACACCCAGCGTACTAGGATTGGTAATCATCATCGCTGCTGTATCATCTCCGACAACTGCTCGAAGTGCATCTAAATCCAATCGACCATCATCTTGTGATGGAATTTCAATAATCTCGTAACCACACATTGCTGCACTTGCAGGATTTGTCCCATGTGCACTATCTGGAACGATGACTTTGTTCCTATGCTCTTCACCAATATCTCGATGATATTCTTGTATACATCTAATTGCGGTAAATTCACCCTGTGCACCCGCCACTGGCTGCAATGTTACTGCATCCATACCTGCACAATGTGCGAGCATTTCTTGCATCTCATGGAATATAGCCATCAATCCTTGCAGATGAGATGCTGGAGCAAGTGGATGGATATCATTCATACCAGAAAGTTGCACAATTCGTTCATTAACTCGAGGATTGTGCTTCATTGTGCAGGAACCAAGTGGGTAAAAACCAGAATCAATGCCGTGGCTACGTGTTGATAACCAAGTATAATGCCGAACTATTTCTGGCTCAGATGCTCGAGGCCATCGAGGTAGTTCCTTCCGTTGTAATTTGGTTGGAATGTTGAACTCATTGGACACCGGTTTGGGCTGAGCATACCCAGCACCTTCTGCTCCCTTGAATGCAAATAAATCACTCATGCATTCACCTCCAACCATTTGCTAATTCCTTCTGCTAACTGTTCGATATCCTCAATATCAATTTGATCTGTTGTACATATCAATAACTGGTTATCGTATTCTGGCCACCAATTCGACAAGTCGAATCCGCCAGTAACATCGCACTCTTCATCCAAATATTGAAGTAATTTTGAGGCCTCACTAGGTAGTTTAACTACAAACTCGTTAAAGTGAAAACCATTAGGATGGGCCGATTCAATACCTTCAATTGAAAATATTGCTGCTTTCGCTGCTGAACAAGCTCCGGCATTCCGTATAGCCAGTGACTCCAAACCTTCAGGGCCAAGTAAGGCCATGTGCATAGAACCCATCAAAGCAATTAACGTCTCATTGGAGCAAATGTTGGATGTTGCACGATGTCTTCGGATATGCTGCTCACGTGTACTGAGTGTTAGTGTAAACGCTCTTTCACCATCTGAATCTCTAGATAAACCTACAATCCTACCTGGCATTTGTCGGATATACGCCTCCGTACATGCAAAGAGCCCATAAATCGGTCCTCCTGCTGTTGGCCCTATTCCAAATGGTTGACCTTCTCCTACCACAATATCTGCACCGTATGAACCAGGAGGCGAAACCAATCCTAGAGAAACTGGCTGGACGCCGACAATTAATGCGGTATTATCGCCAATAATTGATTTCAGTTTGCATAGACCCTCATCCAACAGTCCGAATGCATTTGGTTGTTCAACGTATACGGCACAGGCACCTTCTGCCTCAGCTGCAGCATCGAGATTCAAGAGACCATCGTCCCCATGTGGGATCTTTTTGATGACTATATCTGCACCCTGCGTATAATTATGGATAACAGACATCCTATGTGGTGGGACTAATTCCGAGACATAGATTGTCGACTTCTGCGTCGACTTGCGATCGTGAACTCGTACGGCACAAGTTATTGCTTCAGCAGCAGCGGTGCTTGCATCATACATTGAGACATTTGACACAGGAAGTTCTACGAGTTCGGAAATCATTGTTTGGAATTCCCACATTGCCTGTAGAAAACCTTGACTTACTTCTGGCTGATATGGGGTGTAAGCAGTCAGAAATTCTCCTCTTGTCGCTAACATTGGAACCATTGAAGGGACATAATTGCTGTAGAGGCCTGCACCAATGAAAGATGGACGACTGTTGACAGGGACGTTCATGCCCAACAGCATCTGTGCCTCTCGGAAAATTTCTTCCTCAGTTTGTGGCTCTGGTAAGTCCAGAGGAACTTTGCGCTGAACACCTGTGGGTATGTCTGAAAACAAATCATCCATTGACGACATTCCCATTTCAGCAAGCATTTGTTTCTCTCGCCCTAGATTCGGAAGTTGGTCGACCATAACATCACCACGGGGGCCCAAGGTAGGGCTTTACACTCCCGCCTGTAATCTATCGGCACTTCAAGGTTCGTTATACGCCATAGCGATTAAAGTAGCCGTCAATATCATACGCTATGAGTGTGAAGCAATCATCAGGCGAGTCGTATGCGAGTGGGTGTCAGTGGTGAAGATGGATTCGTACAACCCTATCTTGAAGATGCCCTAGGTGACGCTTTAGTGAAGATTCCCGAAGAGATCCTATCCGAACCAAGACTACTTGATGCGCANTTAGCATCCTGTGATGCAGTTGTCCTCATGAATGCACATCCTCCAAAATCAGGAGGAAGGGATGATCGCACAGCACTATTGAGCATGAGAGACTCTGCGAGACCAATTCTTGAAGCCGTAGAAAGACATGGCAGCCTCCACCTCGTTCTGATAGGAACGCTAAGAGTTCACCCTCAGGCAACACCTCAGGACCCATACTACTCTAGCCATGCATCATTGGCCCCCCGTGATATTGCAGCGGAAGGACAACTCTGGGTAGAGGAACGAGCGATGGAACATGCCACAGAAGACTCACCAGTTAGTGTCCTAAGGTGCTCGAATGTCCAAGGCATACCAATGAACTCAGCAGATGGCAATGGAATATTACACCAATTCGCACGTGACTCGATTTTTGGTTGGTTGAGTGTACCAGGTGATGGGACACAGGTCAAAGATTTCATTCACATTTCCGATGTAATTGATGTTATAATGCACATTCTTGACAACAGACCACCAACGAGAGAAGCGCTTTGTATTGGAACTGGTGATGCAAAACCAATGAGTGATATTGCTGCAGTATTTCAACAAGCTACTGGTTCCGACCCACAGTTTGGAAGTGACGATAGCCATGAAGTATGGGGTGTTGTAGATGCATGGGAAATTGAGCAAAGATGTGGCTTTAGACCATCTGTAACAACTGAAGATATGATTTCAGAAGCACTCAACAATGTCGGTGCCTGATTAGCGTATTCTCACGAATGAGGAATCGGGCTGCATTTGCCATTGGCTACCATCTGGTGCATTGTAAATTGTTTCACCCATACTCCCAGTGATATAACTCCCACCACCTGGGAGGTGAGTATAATCTGGAATGGTCTGAGGCGAAGTTGGCGCAGGTTGGACTTGCATACTAGGTGCCAACGGCTGTTCCCATGCGGCTGCCTGACTTAGCGACCCACCACTCTTACGCATCAACGAGAGTGTTATAGTGACACCAAGCCCGATTATGAACAACGTACCAAGGATAATCCATAGGAGATTCTTCTGGACCACCGCAGATGTGTCGCCTAAAAAGACGCGCTCGTCCAATGAACAACCGACATATTCGCCCTCTGTTTGGACATCTTGACCTGCAGGAGTATCAGCGCAAACATCGACATCAGACATCACTCCGTCGGCATCTTCATCCCGCTGACTTGCTGAACAACCGATCAAATCACTACTTGCATCGGCAACGGATTCACCCGCAGGTGTATTGGCACATTTGTCCAAATATAGTCGTATACCATCTCCATCTGTATCAGAATCTCCGGGCCAACAACCAAACCCATCTACATCTCCATAACTGGGGAAATTAGAACGAGTGTTTTCATCAGAAGTGGCTTCACACTGATCTGAACCTGTAGGGATTACTAGATCCCCATTTACACCATCACCATCGTCATCATATTCAGAAATATGGCAACCATCAGGGAATGTTTCTCCTTTGTATATATCCGGAGTATTGGGGCATATATCAATATACAAAAGACGACCATCGTCATCCAAATCTGATTCCCCTGGCCAGCATCCTATTTCGTCGACTTCAGAACCATGTTCGTCGGCGAAATTTTCCCGAACCAATTGAGAAGGAGTACTTTGACAATTATCCAAGTGGTCCCATACTCCATCTTCATCAGTATCCTGTTGTGTATCCCATCCACAACCCATGATATCAATATCCTCGTCCATAGGGGTATTCGGGCACTTGTCAAGGAAATCTGAAACACTATCTTGATCATCATCTGAATCTTCGGTCAAATCCTTACAACCATCTCTATCCCAATCATTTTCTGGAGTCGATAGCCAACCTGTTTCTCCTTGTGCACAATTATCAGAAATGTCTGAGAAACCATCGCCATCATCGTCAGAATCTTCATCCGAATCCCGACAACCATCGCCGTCCATATCAGTTTGTGAATTAGAAATCCAACCTGTCATCCCTCGTGGGCATGAATCGCTCGAATCAAGAACACCATCACCATCGTCATCATCATCCTCATCGAGGTCGCGACAACCGTCACCGTCAAGATCTGTCGACTCGATACTCTGCCAATCTAATGCCCAACCGTTGGGACCGGGGGAACAGTTGTCATTGGGATCATTTACTCCGTCATTGTCGTCATCATTGTCCTCTGTTGAATCCTTACAACCATCTCCATCTCTGTCATTATCTGAGTTTGAAACCCAGCCAATTTCACCCGTCGGACACCTGTCGTGCATATTACCAGAAGAATCTTCATCGAGAACTCCATCATTGTCATCATCTGGATCTTCACCGTCATCCTTGCACCCATCACTATCATGATCAGTTGCTGAATTAGCAGTCCAATTGTGCCAACCACGTAGACAATCGTCGTCTACATCATTGACTCCATCATTGTCATCATCTACATCCTCTTCGATATCATGGCAGCCATCTCTATCGTGATCATTTGCTGTAGTGCTCGTCCACTGTAGTTTGTACATTGTACCTGTACATGGGTCCTCAACATCAGCAATCCCATCTGCATCATCATCTGTATCTTCGGTTGCATCTAAGCACCCATCTTGGTCCATATCCAATGTTGTGTCGGCGCTATCCCAGAGAGTTTCAGGACCATTACAGTAATCGTAATTATTGTCCTTGTTATCACCGTCCATATCACTATCACAAACATCTCCAAAGCCATCATTGTCTATGTTTGATTGATCTGTATTTGGAATCGCTGGACAATTGTCATCAACATTCCCAACACCGTCCCCATCGCTATCTGCTTGGATTGCCCAAAGATGAATGCCAGTATTGAATGCATAACTTCCTCCATTTGCGTTTGGATCAGAGAAATAGTTTCCATCGGTACTCTCACTACCAGTACCGAGAGTGATTGAACATGTTTGGCCACTGGTAGCTCCACCTCGACAGTGATCTCCCATACTCACGATTGAACCTGATGGTAATACTGCAATCCCGTATCCTTCATCATTGTATGCGCCATCTGCGGCTTCCGCCCATTGCCAGTTTCCATTCGTATCGATTCCAGCGATTACCATTCCCATGTAGGCACTCGAGAGTGTCGTACTACCAAAGGAAGCACTTCCCGATGGAGCGACGTAACCATCACTGGTGACGGATGCAAATGTACCTGCAATTGCCAAACCACCTTGGCCCGTCATATCAATGGACCTTGCAGTTTGATAAGCTCCACTGGTTGAACCTGTGGCCCAAGACCATTGGTTATTGCTTCCCAATTCAGCAACGAAGATGATACGGTCGTTGGCTCCGCTACCACCTACTTGTTGTGTACCAAACTGTGCGTTTCCAATGGTATGGCCTGTCAAATATACAGTTCCGGAATCCACAATCATATCCATGATTTGTACAATGCCTCCAGTTGCTCCAACTGTGGCTACATCAACGTGTGAGCCACCTTTTGTCAATTTCACAACGTAAGAGGCTAGTTGGCCTGCTGCTTGCGTTTGCTGGCTACCGAAAGTAGCGGTACCTGCAAACCAACCGCTGGCAAACACATTGTTACCATCAACTGTTACAGATTTCCCATAATCTTCCTCAGGCCCACCAGCAGTGTATACCCACGACCACCGGTTACCCCCTGTAGTTACTTGTCCGGTAGACAATTGTGAAACCCAGATGTCCATCTTTCCACTAGTGCTAACTGAGTTGGAGTTGAAATTCGAAGTGCCATTGAACGAACCCGTTGCAAAGACATTGCCTCCTGAATCAACAGTGATATCTTCACATGAATCATCATCTGTAGAACCACCCGCGACTGCGGTCCATTGGAACGCACCATTGCTGCTGATTTTACTGACAAAAATATCCATGGTATCTTGCGTCGATCTGTATTGGCTACTACCAAAAGTGACGTTGCCTACGAACCATCCACAGACATAGATATCATTCCCATGCGTTGATATGCTATTCACTCTGGCATACCCGCCGCCTCCATACTCGCCAGTTTCAGTTAACCAATCCCAATTACCAGTAGAACCTGAGGCTTTTGCTATGTAAGCGACTTGCCCAGGAGAACCTGTACCCCAAGCATCTGATGATGAGGCATGGGATCCAAACAATGCATCACCAATCAGCATACCTCCAACCAACACACCCCCAGATGAATCGACACCCATTGCACTCGGCCAGATAATGGCAGCCAATCCATTCGGATCCATTCCAGCGCTCTGAGTCCACTCATTTTGAGCAGCGTGAGAAACTACAATTTCTTCAGATAGTTCTTCACCATTATGATAATTGGATGTAATTCCAGCAATAGGTTGCATTAACAGGGAAAAAATTACTGCGAAAAGCAGGCTATTTGTTACGTAGTTCAACCGGTCTGTCATAACACGCCCTTAAGGGCGTGATACTTAATTCTCCCTGATTCAAGTTTCAATGTAAACTATTGATGCTCAGCCCAATCATCCATCTCCGGAGTACGATACCACCACTTTTGGTCATCATCCATCCACCATTCTACACCATTTTCATCGACCTTGTAATTCGGGTCATCATCGAGGTTGGAATCATTATTATCTGCTTCTGAAATTACTTGCTCAGCAACCTCCGTTGCCGGAGCAGGCATTTCTCCACGCTTTACTGAAAGGCGAGCTTCTAACTGATTGGCCTGCTTCTTTCTAATTTTCATAACTGTAAGTGCTGCAATCACTGGGACCATGATAGCAATTAGTGAAACAATACCTATGATGCCAACAACAGAGAGTCCACCCTCATCCTGCCCTTGCGTGCGTTGTTGCCTAGAGCAACCTGCATCATCGACCACCGCTCCAGATGAGGTGTATTGACAAGCATCATCCCCATTGGCAATTCCATCACCATCCTCATCCTGCTGGTCAAGAGTACAACCTCCTTCAAATATGATCTGTGTTGAATCGCTTCCAGGACATATATCCAACCAATTTTGATACCCATCTCCGTCACTATCTTCGTCCCCCATCCAACATCCAAATTGAGAATCAAAATCATACTCAGGGTGTGCATCTCTAATACTCTGATTCGAGGTCCCTGGGCAACCATCATTGGTATCTACTACACCGTCTCCATCCAAATCCTGTTGTGTGAGGTAACCACAGCCATTGCTATCTATTTGCTCACCCACTGGTGTTCCAAGACAAGCATCAATATCATCTGTGAGGCCATCATTGTCGATGTCATCAGTGCAACCATCAAAATTCAAATCGAATCCTGAAGTTGCAGGGACATCTACGCATGAATCTAAACTATTGATGACTCCATCGCCGTCACTATCTGCCTGATCATCTGAACAACCATTATTGTCAACCGGAGCAAATGCAGGAGTACCTGGACAGGAATCAGAATTATCATTGAACCCATCATTGTCATCATCTAAATCTTCTTCCTCATCATGACAACCATCATCATCTGCGTCATTTCCTGAGTTACTCTCCCAACCAGTTTTCCCATTGGGACAGGAGTCTCCGTTGTCGGGCACCTTGTCACCATCATCATCCAAGTCTTCACCTGCATCACGACAACCATCTCCATCAACGTCAGTACTAGATGTAGAAGTCCAGCCTACATCTCCAGCCGGACAATCGTCATTATCATCCAAGAGACCGTCTCCATCGTCGTCATCGTCTTCATCAAAGTCTCTACATCCATCCCCATCATTATCAGTTTCAGAAAGTGACTGCCAGTTGAGGGCGCCTGCATTACACATGTCAGTAAAGTCTAGAACCCCATCATCGTCATCATCCAAGTCTTCATTGGAGTCCTGACATCCATCACCATCCTGATCATTGATTGCAGTTGAAATCCAGTTTAGGTTGCCTCGTGGACATTTATCAAGCATATCACCGTTTGTATCGATATCATTTATGCCATCATTGTCATCATCAACATCATCATCGTTGTTGTCACATCCATCGCCATCATGGTCATTTGAAACACCCGACGTCCAACTTCGATTGTAGGGGTAACGTGGGCAGAGGTCTAACTCGTCGGGAATGGAATCGCTATCATCATCCATATCCTCATCATTGTCATGGCAACCATCTGAATCGTAATCATTAGCCAAACTACTAGTCCAATTATGTCGAGCTTCTGCCTCGTTGCATGAATCAAGTGAATCAAGAATTCCATCTCCATCATCATCATCATCCTCATCTGCATCTCGGCAACCATCACCATCTCTATCAAGGGCCCAAGTTGACTGAATCCAATTGACTGCGGGCCCTATGCAATTATCATAATAGTCATCTAATCCATCCGCATCTGCATCATCGTCGCACAAATCGCCAAACTGATCATTGTCCATGTTAGCTTGATTTGTATTATTGACAAGTGGACAGTTGTCATCTAAATCTGGGACCCCATCAAAGTCTGTGTCTACTTCAAATGCCCAAACAAATCCGGCGCCCTCCATATACGAATATGTGCTCTTGTTCGTAGAACCAAAACTAGATGCACAACCAAATTCAAGATTGATACAGTGACGGCCGGCTGTGATGACTTTGCCCAGACCAAGCCAAGCAACACCGAGTGTGATGTCATCGAATTCTCCCCCCATCCCATCAGCCCACATCCAGTTTCCAAAGCGGTCTAGGCCAGCAACAAAACCCTCTGCAGCAGGGTTACGAATCAAATCAATTGAACCAAAGCTTACGTTTGTCCAAAACTGATTCGCGTCATAAAATATACCTGATACTGCAATTGTACCCATGGGTCCAACTGCCAAGTCTGTGACAGATTGGACTGATTGAGGGGATCCTGCTGAACGTGATGCCCATACCCAACTACCAGTTGTATCTATGGCAGCAACGTAAGCATTGGTTGCACTTGTATTGCCCAACAAACTAACTGCCACTGATGATCCTTCTCTGAAATCTGCGCTTCCCGAAAATTCCCCTCCAACATAAACATCACCGTTCCCATAAGTTACTGCAAGAGCAAAAGCGGATTGCCCGTTAACACCACCGGCAATATCTCTGGACCACAAAAAGTCCCCATAAGGATTAACTTTGGAAACAAATCCATTGTATGGCCTTCCAGCAGTTAGAATGTGATTGCTCGGCCAATCGAGTACATTGTCATTATAGTAACCAACAACATAGGCATTTTCTATTGAATCTATGACTACACCTGTGGCGTTATCATCGTAATCACCACCCCATGCTTCTGTCCAAGCAATACCACCCATCGAGTCAACCTGCAATATGTACATATCAGAACCTCCTTCTGATGTATATGAATTAGGCCCGAAATAACTAGCTCCTTGGAATGAGCCTACAACATAAACCGATCCTTCGCCAGTCGCTGCACAACCATTTGCATGATCATCCACAGGTCCGCCCCATGAAGTAGCTAAGTCCCAAGTGCCCTGAGAAATATTGTACAAGGCAACGAATGCATCAGTGTATTCAACCGCAGTGGTAACCGTGTGACTCCCAAAAGAAACTGTATCAGTAAACCAACCACAAATCCATACCCCTGCAGGACCTATTGTAGCTTCTTCAGAATGGGCATGGCCATCGGAATCTGATGGCAATGCTGATGTTTTGAACCAAGACCAGCCGCCATATTGATCTAATTGAGCAACAAAAGCCGTTCGCTCATCTCTATCGGTAGGGCTGGGTCCACTATCAAAAATAACATCGCCACGGTATGAACCTGTTATTATTACTGCATTATTGGTAGTATTAATCACATCACTAATCCAAACACTGTTGTACACACCAGGGCCATTATTTGCACTAGGATTTGCCGTACCTTGTTTAATCCATGAAGTCACCCCACGGGGACTGGCCTCCATTAGAGTCTCGACTTGTGCATCATTAAGTTCAGGGAATGCTACTGCCATTTCAGAATCACTGTCACCATTTACTTGGTTACAAGATGCAACCCATGGTGCTAAAATCAGCATCAAAAGAATTGAGATGACGAGGTGGCGGCGTGCTTGCATGAGAACGCCCTTTGGGCGTTGGCATTTCAATATTCAGTTCATATGAACGGAGGTCTTACTACGATTGCTGATAAATTACGCCTAGGATTTACGGCAATTTCAACTTCTTCACCGACCTCCACGCCTTCTAGATAAGCAAGGCCTATGCCAACCTTGCCTAAACTCGGAGAAGGCCCTCCAGAGGTAATGCTCCCAATTTGTACACCGTCCTTTAGTACAGCATGTCCCATTCTCGGAAAGGGACCTTTGCCAGTGACCTTCAATCCCAACCACTTAATTCCAGACCCGGAAAGTTGCATCGTCTTAGTTGATTCAACTCTCGAACGCCCAATGAAATCGTGATCCATGTTAAGTCCAAATGGAACGAAAGTTTCAGCTGTATCTCGGGCAAGATAATCTGAACCTCCTAAATCCGGATGACAGAAATCCTGTCCAGATAGAAGGAAACCCTTCTCCATCCGCAACGTATCTCTTGCACCTAAACCAACAGGACAAATTCCATTTCCTCCCTGATCAAGTAACGCATCCCAGAGAATTTTTACTTGTGTATTTGGGACGAATATCTCAAAACCCCTCTCGCCGGTGTAACCAGTACCTTGTATCCATCCAGTTATATCCAAATCATTGTTGCTAATCGATTGGCCGCGGAAGTGTCGAACAACATTTTCTGCACCCAATACTGTTTCCAATACATCAGGAGACTTTGGTCCTTGAAGAGCAAGAATGCTTGTCTCAGAAGAAATGTTTTCAATCGTAATTCCATCTGCAATATGATGATGGAAATGTTCCCACATTAGGTCAACCATACTGGCATTCGGAACTCCTAGAATTTCGGTTTCATTCACAACACAAAATATCATGTCATCAATGATTATCCCATTGTCATCAAGGAAGTGTGTGTAAGCACAACGACCTGGGCCGATGGTGCTTGCCTTTTGAGTACCAATACGATCAAACCATTCCCTAACACCATCTCCTGAAAATCGAAAGAAGCCCATGTGAGATACATCGAAAAGACCTGCATTTTCGCGGGTATTGAGATGCTCATCCATCATTGATGAATACCAAATCGGCAATTCAAATCCATGAAAATCGACGATATTTCCTCCACGTTCGACATGGGCGTCATACAGCGCTGTGCGAACCAAGTCATCGTCCGACATGTTCTGACGCCTGCAAAGCAGGCCTTTGAATCGACCGGCAGTAAACTCAGCGTATGGAAAATGTTACTTTTTTACCGAAAAAATTAAATACTAGTGCCACAATATCCGTTTTTGGCATAAAAAACCAAAAAAAGAAAAAGGTGATAATTATGAAAAAAGAAAATGAATGGATAGAAAAAAAAGTCAGTTGTGGTAATTGTGAAAATGGAAAAGTTGGAGCATATGTTGAATGGATCCCAGGTAGAAGGTGCAGGATTT
>PBMO01000002.1 GCA_002722595.1 Methanobacteriota archaeon
CCCGAACCAGAGCCCGAACCGGAGTCTGAAGTCAGTATTGCTTCGGCCTTCGAGATGCCTTTGACGAAACCAGAAATTCGTGAAGCCTTCGATGATATGGACTCAAATAGCGATGGAGTAATTTCTAAGGAAGAGTTCAGTAAATCCCCCGTAATCTCAAAATTACCTGATCAAATTCAGAATCAAATGTTTGAGCGGATGGATTTGAACAAGGATGAGTTAATCCAATATGATGAATTTACAGCAGCAGCAGAGGTGAAATCGAATGCCCCATTCTTGGCCCCTAAGAGGGCACCTGTTGCCAAACCAGTGCGGGCTCCCATACAACCGAAAAATCAGAATCCAATGTCACCAAGCCCCTCGCCATCTACACCAGTTCAAGTATCAGCTAAATCGGGTGGACGGCATCGTTCGGGAGTCCCGGGTGTTCGACATGTACTCCAGACAGGGATATACTGTGGAGGATGCAATATTGGTGTTGAACACCATTGGAGGATCTGCCCAGTTTGTGCAAATACATTGTAATTATAATCGAATGTCCCCATCGTCTAAAAGTTCGATATCACCAACTTTGACACTTGGTTGTTTCAAAACAGAAGTAACATGCAGCCCACATGATGAGGTGCCTCCCAAACTTGTATTGTCTCCGAATGCAAAGTAACAAGTTCCTTGCACTTTTTCATCTTCTAGCACATTCCCCACAAGTCTTGCTCGTGGATTCATTCCGAATCCAAATTCAGCGACAGTCCAGACATTGGGTTGTTGATTGGGTTTTAGTTTCGTGCTGGCTTCAACGAACATCGCTTTGACATCATCACTCCCTTCTCCCTTGATTTTTGTCACAATACCTGCTTCCACATTTATGGTCAGAGGCTCTTTCACAACTGCAGCATCCCATGTGCCATCAATGACTATTGTACCTTCCATTGTTCCTTCTTTAGGCATGGCAAATATCTTGCCTGCAGGTAGATTGGTTACCTGCCCAGGTCTGTTACAAATGCCATTGTCTCCCAGTTCCCACCTTCCACTTATTTCGAATTTAACATCAGTTCCAGCCGCACTAATTACGCGAACTTTACGTTGTCTTTTCAGAGTCTTTCCTAGTTGAGCAATAGCTGATTGCATTGCATTAAAATCAGTAGTCATCCCACCTTCTGTGAACATCTGAATTGAAATCCCTGGCATCGTAGCAATTCTAGTTCCTTCACGACATGCTTGCATACGGGCTCTAGTGTGAGTTAATGAGTACCGTGTTGGNGCTAATACAACATCCTGTTTCCTCATTAAATCAGCAACAGGAGTGGGTGGTTCATCGCCGTGTCTGTGAGTTTCTGGCATCATAACAAGAAGAACTCTATCAGAAATCCTTGCAGCGGATTTGTACAATGCTTCCCCAATTGTAGAAGTGTGTGGATCGGTTACGATTAGTACATTCTCTTTACGTTGAATCTGCATGCACTCTTTGCAGACAGTATCTGCTGCTTTGTTTAGTGCTTCTTCAACGAGTGAATCTGATGCATCTTCGATATGAAGGTCATCATCATCCTCATTTTTTGCCACTTGCTCACCCAATCCGCGCTGTAGCGCGGACATAGGCCATCACCCATCAAACCTTGGCCGATTTGCTCAAACATTGAACCAACTTATCTAATAAGGTGATTTCATACCCTNAGCCATGAAGTCTGGAATGCGTGTCTCTGCTCTTTTGATTAGTTTACTACTTCTCCCCGGTTGCTTGAGTGGTATTATTGATGACATAGAAGAGACCGTCTGGGAATTGTCGCCGAATGGAGAATGGCCACAATTGAGTTTGGGTGAACGTACTCGAACTACACCAACACTCGATACCTACGATGACTGTACCGTTCTACTTGAGGATCTCAAAGCAGCATTNTGGGAACAAACTCTTGTTGAAATCGATCAAAATGCCTACTGGAATTGGGCACAACCCAATTTCATGATGCGCGGAGAAGTTTGGTTGGCCGATGATATGGCGATGGAAATGGATGGTGCCATGCCGGAAGCATCTGCGAATGTTGGCTATACAGGTGGCACTGCTCCTTCGAGTAGTGGGGGGGAGGACCGTTCCGGAACTTATTCTGAGACCAACAACCAGGAATCCGGAGTGGATGAGGCTGATTTCCTAAAGTTTGATGGCCATCATTTCTACATGATTAACAATAATCACTTGGTAATCATTGGAGTTCCTGAACATGGAAATGTTACACTTGTGGCTGACATGGAGTTGGAAGGCCAACCGTTGCAGATGATGATGGAGGGTGACAATCTCGTCATCATCTCATCCATCAATAGTTGGAATATACCGGATAACGATCCACTTCGCACGATTATGCAGACATCTGATGGAAACTGGCGCTCATCGAATCTAGTCAAGTATACAGTGATTGACATCACAAATCGTAGTGATCCAAATGTGGGCCGTGAGATTTTCATTGAAGGAAGCCACGAAACCGCACGAATGGTCAACGGCACCGTTCGAAGCGTATCGCATATGTGGTCTCACATTCCTGGAATCAGCACTTATCCTTCACTACCAGATGATTACTGGAGTGTTGAGATATGGCAAGACCGAATGACTCTATGGAACACNTCAGTTGAGGATTTGATTACTGAAAATTTAGCNGTAATCGAGACATTAACATTGGCTGCCTTCGCACCACAAATGCATGAGAGAAATTTAGATGGCACCATNTCATCATATACCTCAGGGAGTGGTGATTGCAGCGAATTCAGTGGTTCCGCAGATGGCGTAGGTCGCGGCTTCACCTCAATCATGACTGTCGATTTGCTCAGTGAGGAAATCAGCAGCGAGGTTGATCACATAGCTTCCTCATGGGTTGAAGTCTATGCGAGTGGAGACATGATGGTTCTTGCAGAGCCCGCCAACGATTGGTGGTGGTTCTGGCGCAACAATGACTACGAAGATGCGACCAACATCCACGCCTTCGACATCAGTGTTGAGGGCGAGACAACCTACATCGGCAGTGGTCGAGTCACAGGAACTGTTCAGGACCAATTCTCAATGTCTGAGCACAACGGCGACATCCGGGTGGCAAGCACAACCGATTCATGGGGGCGTTGGTGGCTGACAGAAGATGGTGAGTGGGAAGTCATCGAACCACAAAATCACGTGACAGTACTCACACCCTCACAGTGCATGATTCCAGAGGGATGCGACGGTATTTCGAGCGAATTGGAGCAGATTGGCTATATTGGCAATATCGCCGAAGGCGAGCGTATCTGGAGTGCGAGATTTGTTGGAGATCTTGGTTACTTGGTCACCTTCCGCAACATGGATCCACTTTGGACCATCGACCTCTCGGACCCAACCAATCCCACCATCCTTGGTGAGTTACATGTTCCAGGTGTTTCGACCTACATTCATCCCCTGTCCAACGGCGACTTGCTGACAATTGGTATGCCCGGTGGTGAAGATGGCTTGGGATTGGATTGGAGCATGACCCAACTCAGTTTGTTCAACCTGAGTGATCTGACCAACCCTACTCTTGCCGACACACAGCAATTGACGCCCGCCTATTTGGATGATGATTGCACCAGCATCCGCTGGTGCGGATGGTCGTGGTCGTATTCAGAGGCAACCTATGAGCACAAGGCGTTCACCTATTGGGAACCTGCCGGCTTGCTCGCAGTTCCTCTTTCAACACATAGANATNNGNATGATACAATTGAGATTGACGGACGATTGTATTCCTACTCTGGATATGAGTATGTGAGCAAACTGATGCTAATCGATGTCGACACCGATAACCGAACGCTTTCAGTTCATGGGGAGATTGATCATTCCAGCTTCTACAATGACGATAATGGTGTCAACGGTTGGTGGAGTGGGGACTCAAACGTTCGCCGTTCCGTCTTCATGGCCGATTACGTCTATGCGTTCTCCAGTGCTGGTGTAAGCGTCACATCATATGCTGACATGAACACAACAGCCATGCTTGAATTACCCGGCTATGAGGTTTCAAATTCACCATACTACCTCGATGATGTCGTGATGACAGAAGACACTGAAGATGGCGATTCTGGCGAAAGCACGTCGGGTTCGGAAGGTTCACCACCGAAAGAAGAAGGTTGATTAGGAAAATTTCAGCGTTCGGCCCGCGCAACCGGGTGCACCAATCGCTTCACCCCGGAATGATCCGCCAAGCGTTCGCTTGTGCACCGGGATTCCATCGACAATTGTCCACATGGGAAGTCCAGTTAATTCCATTCCCACATAGGGGGTCCATCCGACCTTGGTCCAAGTGTCATCATCTGTTATGATCCGTCGAGTTTCTAAATCAACCAGCACTAAGTCTCCATCATAACCTTCGATGAGTGAACCCTTGTTTCCAATTCCATACACCTTGGCGGGACCGGTGCACATCCATCTAACGACATCGGACACGCTGCACTTTCCATCCATCGCGTGTGTGAGCATTAGAGGTAGAGAAGTTTCGACTCCAGGCATCCCTGCAGGAGCCTTTGGAAACCCAATTGCCTTTGCAGCGAGTGTATGTGGTGCATGGTCTGTTACAACACAATCAATCGTACCATCCTTGAGTCTTTTCCACAGAGTCTCTTTATCCTCAATATAACGAATAGGCGGATTCATGAGTACTCTTACCCCACGTTCTTCAACATCATTTTGATCGAAAGTTAGGTGCTGGACACATACTTCGGTGGTGACAAGTTCACCTTTGTTTGACGCCAACCAATCGGCTTCATCAGCACTGGTTAGATGCACGATGTGGAGCCGATGATTGTGTTTTTTCGCCAAAGCCACAGCCCTTTTTGTTGCAATTAAAGCACATTCTACATCACGACATTCTGCATGAGCCGCGATGTCAGTTCTATGCTTAAACTCAGAAATACGCATTTGCAACCTCTCTTCATCTTCAGCATGTGTTGCAATAATGCCACCAGTATTAGCGAAGATTTCCTCAAGGTGTTCTTGCTCGTGTACTAGCAAGTCCCCTGTACTGCTGCCCATGAATATCTTGATTCCACATATTCCCTCCATTCCTTCAATACTTTGTAAATCAGATACATTGTTTGTTGTAGCTCCAATAAAGAAACCGTAGTGAGTCACCGTTTTTTTTGCAGCAGAATCGATTTTTGCCTCCAGTGCCGCACGATTGGTTGCATTTGGTATAGTGTTCGGCATATCAAGAAATGCAGTAATCCCGCCAGCAGCTGCGGCACGGCTGCCACTTTCTAGGTCCTCCTTTTCGGGATTTCCTGGTTCTCGGAAGTGGACATGCGGATCGATTGCACCGGGTAACAGATGTAATCCGGTTCCATCTATCACAAATTCCCCTTCTCGTGGTTGCAATCCACCTTGATGTGCAACGGTTTCAATCAAACCCTCAACCACGCGCAAATCCCCTTCAACTATTCCATCAGGGAGAACCATCATCGCATTCTGAACGAGTAGGTTGCCTGACATCAACGACCTGCCGGCGCAACCACTCAATGAGCCTTCTGTACTTGCGGAGTCCTTGAAATAGGGGTACCAGACACGAATGACCAGCGGGTTGGAGTAGCCAGGTTATCTCGTCGGGCTCATAACCCGGAGACCGATCGTTCAAATCGATCACCCGCTACCAATAATTCACGCTACATTGTGAAAGTGATGAATGTAAAGTGAAAGTGTAAAAATGGTATACTGCGAGGCTACAGGAGCGCAAAAAAACCAGTAATAATTCCAACACTGTCCTTCGTTGGTTCATATACTACGGCTGTCGAGGGCAGTTTACAGAACAGGTGAAAATATGAGCACAGGAAAGAAGACAACAAAGACCGAAACAGTTACCGAGGATGGCGAGGAGGTCGTCGTAATCGAAGCCAGCGAACCCGAATTAACGGTAGAAGATCTACCTGGTGTAGGCCCAGCAACCGCAGAAAAACTCCGTGAAGCTGGATTTGATGAATTACTTGCAATAGCAGTAATGAGTCCCCGTGCACTTGCGGATGCAGCAGAATTGGGTGAAGCAGTATCATCCAAAATAATTAGTTCAGCAAAGAAAATGGCAAACATTGGCGGATTCGTTTCAGGTACTTCTTTACTCGATAGACGACGACAGGTGCTAAAATTGACAAGTGGTTCCGCATCGATTGACGAATTGCTTGGAGGAGGCTTTGAAACACAATCGATTTGCGAGGTGTATGGCGAGTTCGGTAGTGGTAAAACACAAGTTGGGCACCAACTCGCAGTTAACTGCCTGCTACCACGAGAACAAGGCGGCCTTGATGGGGAAGTATTCTACATCGATACAGAGGATACATTTCGTCCTGAGAGAATCGCCCAAATGGCAAGGGGAGTGGGACTAGATCCGGATGTAGCTCTTGAAAGAATCCATGTTGCGCGTGCTTACAACTCTGCACATCAAATGTTACTTGTTGACGAGATTCAAAGGGCATCAAAAAACATAGATGTCAAGTTGATTATCGTTGATTCCTTAATCGCACACTTCCGTGCAGAATATCTTGGCAGAGGAATGCTGGCTGATCGTCAGCAAAAGCTCAATCGCCATATGAAGGAGTTGAAGAAAATGGCAGATGTGAATAACGCCATGGTTCTAGTTACTAACCAGGTACATTCCAAACCGGATGCTATGTGGGGGGACCCAACCAAGCCCGTTGGAGGACATATTGTTGGCCACGCATCAACATTCCGTTTGTACCTTAGAAAATCGAAGGCAGGTTCACGAATTGCACGCCTTGTAGACTCACCTAATCTGCCAGAGGGTGAAGCGAAATTCTTCGTCACGGCAGAAGGCCTACGCGATTGAAGTATAGGCCCGTAGATCGGCGGCACTGGATGTCCTTCCCATCCACATCCTGTGCCGTCGGTGCTACTTATGCTGGGAGATTCTCTAATTCATTTCGAACAGCAGAAATCAGTCTCTCTACTGTAGATTTTCCGAAATCAAAATCCATCTGCCCTGCTTCAAAGAGGGCTGGCAAGGGTCTAGAGCCCCCTAAACGCATGGATTTGGCATAATTTTCAAGAGCGACTTTCGGGTTTTCTCGATATTGGAGCCATAATTGCATAGCACCAAGTTGTGCAATCCCATATTCGATGTAATAGAAAGGATATGAGAATAAGTGAAGCTGTTTTTGCCAGCCAATTGCTCGCCATTCTTCAAAACCCGACCAATCCAATACCGAACCAAATCGATCACCAATTTCTAACCATTTATTGTGGCGTTGTTCTCGAGTATGCTCAGGATTGGTGTAAATCCAATGCTGGAACGCATCAATTGTTGCAATCCAAGCGAGAATTGACACTACACCTTCTAGGTGCTCCCGAACAGCTCGATTTGCATCTTCTTCCGAATAAAACTCATCGAGGAAATCATAGGTCAGCATTTCCATTGACATTGCTGCAACTTCACAAAATTCCAAAGGCGCGCTTCGATACTCAATCAATGGCAGCTCATCCGCATAGATTGAGTGGAATGCATGCCCTGCTTCATGCACCATAGTTTCTAAATCACGCTGCAAACCCGTGGCATTCATGAAAATAAACGGTTTTCTACTATGATCGCGTTGTAGTTGATATCCACCTGGTGCTTTTCCTTTACGACTGTCTAAATCTAGACTGGTCCCATCTCTAAGCGAATCAAAAAAAGAGCCCAGTTCTGGTGACAACCTGTGAAACATTCTGCTAGTACCAGCAACCATCTCCTCGACTTTCTCAAATGGTTTCAATGGCGCCCTCCCACGAACATCATGCCCTAAATCCCACATCCTAAGTGAATCTAGGTCGAGGATTTTCCGCCGTTCTTCGTCTATATCTCTCATCAGAGGAACACAAATTGATTCTACAGCATCGTGGAATGATTCACAATCTGCAGGCGTGTAGTCAAATCGATGTTTTGCATCGAAAATGTAGTCCCGATAATTGCTATATCCTGCATTCAATGCGATTTTGTGGCGTAATTTGATCATTTCTTCATAGATTTCATCCATTTCTTCCGCATCTTCAAAACGCCGTTTACCCACTGCTTTGTATGCAGATTCTCTAGTATTTCTTTCATTGACTTGAAGGTATTTCCCCATCTGTTGCATAGTTCGTTCTTCACCATCAAAGTCGACAGTCATTGCCGCAGAAATTTCCTTGTGACGAACACCAAGTTTGGTGAGTTCCGTGCTTAGCGGAATATTTTCCTCTCGAAATAATTGTAAATCCATTCTTGTATCTCGCAGCAGTACTTTGTATTCGATATCATCCAGTTCGTCCGAATATGGACAATCCACCAATTTGCGGTTTAGGAGGTCACCCATTATTGCCAATTCAGGCTGTATTTTATCGACAAAATCAAAATATGCTTTTTTGATATCTTCATCCTCTGTATCACAGGTCATATTGACATAAAGCATTGCACCGGTTTCACTGACATATGCATCGAATTCCCCTAGTTCAATTAACCATTTTTCGAGTTCTTCTGCAGAACCAATTTCGCGCTCCAAAAATCCCCGATATTGCGGTTCCAATTCGGACCAATTGGTTGCGTCTATATCCTCAAGGGGTGACATAATTATGCCTCAGGGATTATTGACACGCTTGCCTTGTGAACGAGTTGATTTCGGACCAGTTGGTAAGCCATTTTCATCCCGTGTGAATTTTTGACATCGCCATACTTCAACCTCTGCCTCAACTTTCTCAATAATGGCCTTCATTTCCGGGTGTTCGGGATTATTTTTCTCTGTCCAGCATGCAAGACAAATCCGTTTTGAATCAACATCTACGAAATTCATTGGTGTACATCGTATGCCACAATCGACACAGGTTCTCCATGCATGATGTTTCGCCATTGAATGCTGCGGGTAGGCTAGAGCATAAGGGGTTTCTCTCAATTTCACTTTGGAATATTAGTTGAAATCTGCAAGTGCAATATGTGCTATTGCGGCACGTGTTATTGCTTGGCAATCACTCCCATGTCCACTTTCTAATGTAAGTTGCAGCCTTTCCACACTTTCCTCTACAGGCATTGGAGAATGAGGTACAAGTGTTGCATTGAAGACATTCATTAGGCGATTCGCTTCTTGATCTAATTCATTTCTGTTTATTTTAGGCCATTCACGATTCCTGATATCTTTGTTTTCCATGTCGGGAAGATGAATTAACCAAATCTTTGAATCACCTTGTTGCAATCCCGCCCGTTCGAAACCTATCCGAATTTGGTGAGTTCCAGAAATCAGTCTCAGAAATTCAGCGTCTTTTGTATTTGCCCTCATGTTTGAATTAGCAAATCTTGAGGTTAGTGCTAACCACGCCGTCCAAAGTTGTTCATTGCTGACTGCTGCAGGTCCACCAAGTAATAGCCAGGAGTCATCTTTTCGCCATTTTAGTAATAATGAAACTACTTCACCAGGTTCATCTATTGCCTCAGGCAATTTTAACCCCCAACAAGGATAAGGGGTACGAGTCATATTGTTGCGACTTCTTCATGAGTCATAATCGTGCGGAAATCATCGTCTGCTCTCAATCGCTCTTTGTGAAGAGTCCACAATGTTCTGAACTAATTGTGGACTCCAACCCCTTTCATCCGCCAATTTCTGAGCTGCACCCTTGGTAATTCTACTAACTTCCAAAGCAGATCTGTATCCATGATTAGCTAGTGTTCTTGCCCTGACACGCCCTACCCCGCGAATAGCTATTAGTGAGAGTAGATCCTCTTTGCATCCATTGCTCACCCTCTTTCGCATAATATCTAGCATTGATAGCAAGTCCGCATCGGAATTTACCAGAAGTGGATCGATATCTCCATTGTTTGCACAAATCTGCCGTGCTGCGTTCAGTAACCAATTTGCGTGATCAACTCTTACGCGTAAGTCCCCTGGTGCGACCCCCAACTTCCGCTCAATATCACGAAGAGAATCTTCCTCAATCCATTGAACAAGTGTCCATGCACTTTTCGTCATACTTTCAACTTCTGGAGAATATCCCAAGTCCTGTAATTCTAATGGGATTAACAAATTTTGATCAGACATAATTTCTCCTTGTTCCGCCATGATCTGCATTTGTTTTCCAGTAGGCCACAATGGTGGGAAGTCAGGTGTGCAGCATACTAGGTGCAATAACGCCCAAGGAGATATCGATCTATCATCAATAACCCTGCACAATATTTTTCTTGCTTGGAGAATACCCTCTCTTAGTATCAAACCTGATAATGGATCGAGATAGAGTCGACTCACTCTTTCTCCAAATGGTGTAGCGATATATGTCATTGCTGGAGAGTCCGGATGTATATCTTTAGTCAAGGATTCCGAGACCTTAGTTGCAGTTTGAAAACCGATTACAGCGGGCCGTTTTGGTCGCGGTTTCTTCTCAATAAAGTCAACAAGTTCAACACCCCCGATATTTTGAGCACTTTTTGCCCACTTCGGAACTTCATCATCCCAGTCATCCTCCACGAACTTAGAATCCATATTTGAGATTCGTTCTAAGATTGCGGCATCTTCTCCCGTTCGTTCAATAAATTTATTTTCTACAAGCCATTGAATGATTTCATCAATTCGCTGTTGCAATTCATCGTTTAAAATCCGATGGCCGAGAAATGTTTGTTTGAAAAATCCGCCTAATGAATCTCTGTTGCGTTGCCCTCCAGTGGCGATTGCTGCAAGGACGTGGACTCTCATCGCAGGTTCTGCTGCGAGTTTTGAATCAACGGCTTCAGGTTCTTGTAGGAAATACATGGCCTCAAGTTCATCCGCATGTTCAAGGTTTTTGGCAATTAACCATGCATCTCCCGTGGGATCATAGCGAGGCCTTCCTGCCCGACCCAGCATTTGATGCACTTCCATTCTGGGGAGTGGTCGACTTAACCCATCCTCCCATCTAGTAAGATCTCGAACAACAACTCTACGAGCGGGTAAATTAACACCAGCCGCAAGTGTAGGGGTAGCGCAAATAGCGAACAGAATTCGTTCTCTAAATGCATTTTCAATTAACTTACGATGATTGGTGGTTAGTCCAGCATGATGGAATGCAACACCACCTCTGATTGATTCTGCAAGTTTCTCAGCCATAGCAGTAGTTTCTTCTCCAGATTCTATTTCACGAGCAAGTTTTGCTAATTCTTCTAGGCGTTGCTCGACTTGTATTCCATCGGGTCGTTCAATTTCCTCTTTGTTCCATTTCTGCATTCTTCCAAATAGCCATTGGCCAAGTTTGCTCGCACTTCCTTCGGCATATCTTCGTGTACCCCGGAATATGAGTACTTGCCCATCTTCATTGATGGTTGAAATGAGTATATTCCTGAGTTCATCTCCTTCATCTTTCAATTCAATGGGAGGGGGTAGTTTGATCTTCTCGACATTAGGACCGACTTGTAATCTTGGTTCAACAAGACCGTTGCATACAGTCCCATATCGTAAAACTACAGGCCTCCAATCCGAAACAACTAGTTCGGCGTTTAGCCATTCAGCGATCTCCTCAGCATTCCCTATAGTTGCAGAGAGGGCAATAATTTGTGCATCGGGTCGTTCATGCCGTACTCTTGCTAGATTAATTTCCATCGTAGGGCCGCGTGAACGATCGTGTATCAGGTGCACTTCATCAGCTATTACAATACTAACTTTACTTAGTAAATCATCACGATTTCGCAATAGGGAATCGAACTTTTCACTTGTTGCTACAATAATATCTGCATCATCCAGTGAAACAGTTTCTCCGACTCTATCGCCAACAGCAATACCCACTTTGAGTCCAAGTTCTTTCCCGGCTTCGCGAAGTTCATCCACCTTTTCTGTTGCAAGTGCTTTTAGTGGAACCAAGTAGAAAGCCTGACTTCCCGGCGCATCAACTAGCAATTTTTTGAACATTGCTAGATAAGCCACCAAACTCTTCCCACTAGCTGTTGGTATGGCAAGTAACAAATTCCGGCCAGACAATGCGATAGGTGTAGCGCTCGCTTGAGGTGGGTGTAGGCGCTCAATACCCCATTTATTTGTTAGTAATTGAATTACTTTTTCCGGGAGATCCAGCATGTGTACCTCCTCGACCATGCACAATGAGTGATGTCCACCGCTCAAAAGCATAGGGGTCTGGCTGCGCGGAAGTGTGAAGTGCTCTCGTGTTCTAAGAGTGGTCGATGGCAGACCCTGACGGCTCTCATGACGTACTGGCATCCCGCCTTTCTCTCTTTGACGATGACCCTGATATCAACGATTGGTTTGAGGTTGCAATGGGTGCTGCGATGATTACCATGGGCATACACCAATTGTTCAATCCAGGTGGATTATTTGACACGAGTGTTATGCAATGGTTAGGTGCCGCAGTGGTCTCTATGGGTTTGATTCTATTAGGACATGGGATGAAGGACATGCTGCTAAAAGAAGTTCGTTCATCAATAGTTCGTTTAGAGATGGATTCGACAGACTCTAATATTGATTATGCCCTAATTCGTGACGTATTACTTCATCCTGATAAATATCAACAGCTACTGTATAATGCATATGAAATGGCATATGCTGATGGGATTTTGACAGAAGAAGAATTAGCTGAACTGATTGCTCTGGCCAGAGTTCTTCAGGTTCCAGAGAGGAGTGCTGCTAGGATGGCCACACGTGCTGCAATTGAATCAGCATTGGATGATGACCATGTATCTGAAGCAGAACTTGACCTAATTGTAGGTGCTGCACGTCCATTGGGTCTCACCGAACAGCAACTTGACCGCATCGTTGAAGCCCTTAGGGATCACGACTTGGATGATGAGGAACGCAAGATGCTTGATGAAATGCTTGATTATATTCCTGAAGAAAATGATGAAGAAGAGTGATTATTCTCCTAACATTTTTTGGGCAATTTCTAGTCCAGTATCTCTTCTTTCCCGCTCTATAACTAATGCAGATAATAGTACCATAAACCCGAGTACGGTAATTGCAAAATCGTATGGTATTAAGCCGTTAGAAGTTTGAATTCCTCCGGGTGAAATCAATTGATTCACATCTACTTCTTTATGTCGAATGGAAAGTTCCATTGCATCAATTCCACAATCACAATACGACACTGACAATAACTCTGGCTTGACAGTCTCTATCACTGATCCCCACTCGTCTTCTGAAATTGAATCAGGTCGACTAATCCAAACTGGGGCACTCAGCGAACCTAACCCTTCATCCGCAACCATATTCCAATCGATATGAACGACATCACCTCTTGGTTTTTCATCGACGATAAGAAGTGCCTCTAACAATAGCAAATCAAGTGCTAATAATCTACCAGCTCTTAGAATGAATTTAACTTCGTCAGAATCAGTCAATAAACCATCGTCCAATTTAGTGAAAATAAGTCTGTCCAAGTCGATGCCATCTAATTCTTCAGCAACTATTTGCCACCTTCCATCTGGTGTTGGAAAAACCTTGTCAATACTCAATATCAACTGTAATCTTTCACCTTCAGAAACACCCATGAAACCACCATAATATTGGGGTCCATACTGTCCCTCTTCACCGAATGTAATACCCATTTGTACTCGGTCTAATCTTTCATCGAGCAACTCATCAATGGTTAATTCACCAGGGTATGGTGATTCATTTGAGATCGAGACTGCTGGAGATAAAATCCCCCCAATAAGTAGCAGAATCATCGCAAGAGGAAGGAAAAACCTAGGCAGCCAAGGAGACGATAAATTCATCATAAATCCAGATATTGCAGATAATATTCCAACACTAGCAAACACCATGGTGACTATACCTGCACCCGATGTTGCACTAGCCTTTTCAGAGTCCCCAATGTTTGAGGTTCCTACTACCCATGTCGCATCACCTGTGAATTCTTCAGGAGATACACTACCGACGCCTTTGAGTATCTCAGTTCCAGTGAAACTGTATGTTTGGTAGCGATTTTCTTCACCAGTCCAACACAATGTATGGCTACCACTGTCTGGTTCAATCCATCGATATTCATAGACCACTACATCCCCTTCGAACCTAGTTCGAATTTCGGGTTGCCCTTCGGACTCTTGCTGTTCATTCCAGAAATCCGGTGTTGAATGTGATTGTTCTACTTCGACAGGTGTTTGATCCCATTCTATTGTGACGGTTAACGACTCTAGTTGTTCATCTACATCAAATTTGAAGCAGTCGACATCTGAACTCATTAAACCCCCAAAAGTGGTCGTGCCGATCAACGAGATTGAACGAGGCTCAGTTAAACTAGTTGGTTCATCGATATTTTCTTGCTCAGAATTAATGCTCCATTCAATGGGTATTTTCAATTCAGAGCTCCCTGCAAGATACAATTCCCAAGTTATAGGTTGATTAATCTCAAATGACAACCTGAGAGTAACACTATCTGATGGAGAAAGTATCCGACCTTGAGATAAATCCAATTCTTCACCCTCTAGAATGTAGGGTGTTTGAGCTCCTAAATTGGCAGAAGGAGGAGACATGGTCCACGAATTGATAGATGGACCAATTTCCAATTCAACCTGAATTTCAGGTCGAGTAATACCGGCACCATCTTCAAGAATACGGAAATCGATAATCAAATGCTCGATCGTATTTGGTAGCAAACTGACACTGATTTGTTCGGGACGCATTGGAAAATCTAATTCGACATTTACTGGTTGAGCAGGGTTCGCATCTCTTTCTTCATTTGTAATTTTCAGATCTCCTACTGCATCACCAAACAATGAGCAATTGTCGTCTGAACAAACAAGATTCAACGAATCATCGTCCATTGACAACTCTGCAGTAACGAGTGCTGGATTAGTAGAAATAAGCAGAAGGGCTAGACCGCAGATGATGGCCCAGCACCTCATGCATGTTGCTACCCAATCAGATGCTTATGTGTTGGGTCTAGAAGTTTGATATGGCACATCAATCAGAGTGACTCTACAATCCCTGCATCGATATCGCCCCTTCCCTCTCTTAGAACGTAGATGTTCCTTAGCACACTTGGGACAGGTCCAGGCCCACTTTGCTCCTCTCCTCCGAAGATGGGCGGAGAAAGAAGCACCCATGCCGATTGCCTCCTTATTTGGCCACAATGCTTCTAGTGTCCGAAATGTCCTATCGTGTCCAGTAAAACCCAACGCGTGGAGAAATTCATGATAAAGAAGAAATTTGGCATATTCCTCCCATTGAACTGGCGTTGCTTCAGGGTGTAAATCGACGCATCGGACATCTTCTGGGCCTCGGATTTGCTCTTTTGAGATGCCTTTCCGATATCTACAAACAGCATGAAGGCGTGTTGCATCTTTTCGTAATTTACCCAATGGTATACGGTGCAATTCTTCTATTGGCAGGTGATTAATTTGTGGAATTTGGTGCATAGTCAAAATCACCGAACTTGCGATATTTCGCAAGACCTGACTATCGTCCATATGCAGTCCTTCTCGTCACCGTTCATCAATATGACCGAAAAATTGGGCCTTATAGGCCCACCACAAGATATAGGGCCAACAACCGTTACGGGGAGCGACCATGGTCTCGAGAGCAACCACGATTCGATTCGCCGTGCTTTTGGCACTTTTTTCATTATTGTTGGCCTTGGCTCCGGCCTCTGAGGTCGAAGAGATTAGCACAACAGAGATTTCGATGAATACGGTCGGTCGAAGTGGTCCAGATCTTACGGTTGACTATCTTTCAGCATCTTGGACTTCAGCTGATGCTGGCGATACCAAGAGTATCAGCACTCGAATCAAGAATGATGGGGATTCATCTTCAGGTTCATTCCATTGGGGCCTTTATCTTTCAACAGATACCACGATTACAACGAGTGATATTCAGTTGGATACTTGGTCCCAATCTAGTATTTCATCCGGTAGTACACGTTCTTCAACCAAATCGGTAACCATCCCATCATCGATTACTGGTGGCTATTACTATGTCGGAATGATTGTTGACATCAATGGTCAAGTCAGCGAATCTGATGAGAGTAACAACGACGATTATGATTCGGGGCGAGCTCGGATTTACGAGTTGCCAGATCTCGTGCCCAGAACTACCTCTTCTTCGTGTTCCACGCCATCAACTGGTACCATTGGCGATTATCTCGATTCCTCGATATCTATTCAATATGAAAATGATGCATCCAATAGTTATGGTCAATCCACGGGTTCATTTGATTGGGCCATGTATTTGTCGACAGATGCCACAATTACAACGAGCGACACGCAAGTTGGTAGTGATCAATACTCGAGCAGTCTTTCATCTGGAAACTATCGTACAGACTCGCTTTCTAGTAGTAATCGAATACCTTCAAACATGAATGCTGGGACATATTATTGGGGTTATATCTTAGATGTGAACTCCGATGTAGATGAGTCGAGTGAATCAAACAATGTTCGAACATGCGGTCAAATAACTCTTCAGGAAGATTTGCCAGACATTGAGGCTACCTCAGTCAGTACGTCTTCATCCTCGGTCACTATGGGAGATACTATTACAGTTCAGTATAGAATAGACAATGTTGGAACTGATTATTCGGGTTCTTTTCATTGGAAGTTGTATCTCTCAACCGATTCTACAATTACTACGTCGGATGTCTTTGTGGACGAATTCAGTGTGAGTTCAATTAGTGGCGGGTCCTACCGATCAGGTTACGAATACAGCGTAACCATCCCGACTGGAATGAATTCTGGTTACCATTATCTTGGGATGGTTGCTGATAATCGAGATACAGTTAACGAATTGGATGAAACCAACAACATAGTTTCATCAAGTTCAAGGATTGATATTGAAGAACCAGCTGACTTGATTCCAGACAATCCGTCCGGACCAACTTCAGCCCAAGCCGGTCAACAAGTTAGTATCACTTGGAGAATCGAAAATATAGGAGACGATACATCTGGGTGGTTCTATTGGGAGATGTACCTTTCAACTGATTCAACAATCTCAACCAGTGATACGAAATTAGGTTCAACTCAACAGGCAAACAGCATATCAGGGGGTTCATCTCGAAGTGGAACATTTAGTACATCCCTCCCTGGCAATTTGGCCCAAGGAACCTACTATTTTGGAATCATAGTGGATTCCACCAGTCGAGTGACGGAAGGCGATGAGACAAACAATGTCGAAGTTGGGAACTCAGTGTACATCTCCGTTCCAGATTACGATTTGGAGGCAACATCAATTTCAGTTGATTCGGGTTATCGCCAAGTTTGCGAAGGTTCAGATATTTACCTTACATTGAGTGTGACAAATTTGGGTACGGATAATGCCGGCTCCCACTACTATGAAGCGCTGGTTTCGACAGGGAACTCTGCTTCAGCAATCTATACCGGTACATCTCTTGGGTATGCCAGTGGAACTGCCAATGTTCCTTCCTATACTCATACGAGTATGTTGGCTACACTACCGATGAGTATCACACCAGGAACATATTATGTTGGTCTTTACGTTGATTATGGAGATTACATTACAGAATCCAATGAAAACAACAACATCTTGGCTACAAACAGTGCTCAATTGACAGTAATAGATTGTGGACCTGATTTAGAACCAACGACTGTTTCTGGCCCCGCATCCGGAGTTCGAGGGGGGACAGCCCAGGTATCCGTTCAAATTTCAAACACCGGAATGGAGGATGCCAGTAATGTCGATTACAGCATCTATCTTTCCAGCGATTCATCGATTAGTGGTACGGGTAACGATGTGCTTGTCGGTTCGGATGTAACCGGTACCATTGCGCAGAGTGGTTCTTGGTCAGGAACGATCAATCTTGGTATCCCATCTAATCTAGCAGATGGTTGCTGGTATTGGGGTATTCTTGTTGATCCTAACAATTCCATCGTAGAAATGGATGAGAGTAATAATGCCATGCCATCAAGTGGGCAGTTCTGCCTAGAGCAAGCGGATATTGTCATCGATTCAATTGGATATTATGACAGTGCTGTGAGCGGTCAATCAACCACCGTATACATCAATGTCAGCAATGTTGGTGGTTCAGATGCACCTTCTTTCGCTGCCCGACTGTTATTGTCACTTGACGCTCAGGCAGGAACAGATGATACACAAGTGGACAGTTTCCGAATCAATTCCCTAAGCAGTGGTTCTTCGACTGAAATTATTCGCGATGTTACAATCCCTGGTCAGCACATTGGGAATTTCCACTGGGTTGTTATTGTTGACACATTATCTGAGGTCGAAGAGGACGACGAATCGAACAATGCAGCAGCAAGTACCTCCTTCACGATTTCATCACCAGCCCGTGATCTTCTTGCTGCATGGGTTGAATCACCTCTTTCTGCCGAACCCGGTCAAACCGTCTCGATTGAATGGAGTGCAGAGAATCTGGGGCAAGAGACTCTGGGTTTTGACATCGAGATTTGGATTTCAGAAGATCGCGCATTAGGAAGCGGGGATATCCGCCTTTCACAATCGCGTGTTCCATCACTGTTGAGCGGTTCAACCATCGTTGATTCACAAGTTGTCAATTTGGTTGGAGATATAGACGGAGTATGGTGGGTCGTTTTGGTAATTGATTCTGGAGAAGAGCATTTCGAGGATGATGAGTCCAACAACATTCGCGTATCTAATTCAACATTCACTATTGATTCAAGCAGCCCTCCTCCTACAGGTGAAACACTCCCTGGATGTGAAGATCCAAAGACTGATGGAGAATTTGAATCGGATGCGGCATCGACTCGTTCATCAGCCCATCACTTAGGTGCAAATGCAAACCTAACTTTGGATGGTTGCCTCTCGGGATTGGATGTGGTTGACTGGTATGCAATCGTTATCGATTCAGGAAATCAAACGTCGATTGGATTGAGTGCTGAAGGTGCACATCTAGAGGTCGCCGTACTGAATGGTTCGGCCGCACTTGGCCAAGGTTCTGTCGACGATGATGTTCGCTGGGTCACTGTTTCAGCATTAAATGACGATTCTGAAGGTATAGGGCTATTGTATCACATCCGAGTTACGTGGGATCCAGCGATGCCAGGTGGGCCTTATCAATTGAGATTCGTCACGGCAAATGCTAGCATTGAGACAGATTTGACACCCCCCCCTGCACCTCAATTATTGCCAATGGATGAATGGGAAAACGCTGATCAGCTGATGATTTATTGGCCACAAGTTATCGATGATTTGTCTGGAATTTCGCACTATGAGGTGCGGTGGGCGGGTGGTTTGTGGGCTCCCGTTACTCAAAATGAGTCCTTGGTGAATCTGACGATGCTCATGGATGGTCGGTATTCGTTTGAGGTTCGAGCCGTTGATGAGGCAGGAAACATTGGTCCTGCGAATGCAACTTGGGTTCGCGTTGACAGAAATTCGCCGATGGTATCCATCGAGCAACTCAATGCCTCACGTTCACCTGTCTCAAAATTGGTTGTTGGATTGGAGATTGATGATGGTTCAGGCAGTGGTCCAGAAATTATTGAATGGTCCACAGATAATTTGACTTGGAATTCGCTTCGAGAAGACGGATTGATTCTGTGGCCTGATTGGAATAACACAGAATTGATAGTTCGGGTTACAGATGGGGCAAATTTGGATACAGTTTCGGTTCTTGAAATCACGGTTCCTCTCGAGGAATCAACAGATATCGATGGATTAGAGAATGAAATTTCCTCGTCGAGAGGAAGCGGTGGAGTCAGCACTTTGCTTGCATTAATCGTTGCTCTGGCTATAGTTGTCCTATCGATTTTCACCGTCATGCTCGCGATTCGATTGCGGGCACAAGGCCATTCTGAAGAAGAAACAGAAGAGGTAGAGGAAGAAACAACCGAATCCGATTCGCCTAACCTCATCACAACCCAACCCGAAATTTTCCATGTTCCTGATTACAGTCATTTGGCCGGAGGTGGAGTATATGATCAATCTACAGGGCACACTGCTTACATTGATCCTGAAGGTCGCTGGTGGTGGCAACAGGAAGATGGTTCATTCATCCATGATCCAACGGTCAATGCCAACGATGCCACGCAGGATGGCCTTCTTTGACCGCAACGAACAACCCGTCTCCTTGAGCACAAAGTTCTCCATTTGCAATCAGTTTCATGCTGACTTCTGCGCGATCTCCATCCAGTGATTCAACTTGACTTGTGATTTCCAGTGGGACATCATGTGGAGTCGGGCGTCTCAACTTGACTGTGTATCTTGCCGTAACAGTGCACGGCGGTGTTTGCTCACCACGAGATTTCATAATTGCAATTGCGGCAGTCCAATTTCCATGGCAATCAAGAAGCGTTCCTAAGATGCCACCATTAATCATTCCAGGAAATGCTTGATGCTCTTCCTTTGTTTCAAAGGTCATTTTCAATCCCTTTTCGGTCTCAAATGATCTAATCTTTAATCCACTTTGATTTGCGGGGCCACAACCAAAGCAAATGCTGTTTGGTGCATATTTCTCCTGTACGCTATCCTCGCCCATATTGTGTGCGGATAGTCGACCGCCTTTGAGGATTGATAAGCAAAATCACCCACAGGAGTACAGTTAACGGTTTCCTTCAAAGAGGTGGCCGCAATGGGCAAATTGTCTGCGAAGGTGGAGGGTGTTTCAGTGAGCGATGGTGGTGACAAGAAGTCTTCGAAGCCACGCTCTAAGAAAAGCCGTAAGATGAAGGTGAGTAATCAGATTCCAGCAAAGCGCCGCAGGGAAATTGAACGAGCTCTCGATGCACACGACCCATCTCGTCCAGAATGGGATAGAATGTCGGGAGCAAAACAACATCGTTTCTTCGGTAAACGCATCAAGCCGGGATCAATTCGACAAATTGAATTTCCATTACTGGATGTCAATCTTGGTGACGCATGGCCTACTCCTGTGACAATAATCCACGGACACAGACCCGGTCCCACAATCACCATTACCGGCGGAGTCCATGGTGATGAGATGGTTGGACAAGTAGCAGCAAGTTTACTCTCTCAGAAAGTATTCACTGGTCCTGGGCGCCCACTTGATCCTGAATTGATGGCAGGCACGGTTCGTCTTGCACCTGTTCTCAATCCTCCAGGGCTAACAAGGCAAATGCGATATTTTCCTGATGGAAGAGATTTGAATCGTGAATTCCCCGGTTCAGAAAGTGGTTCAACAACTTCAAGAGTAGCCTTCAGAATATTGCACGAGTTGATTAGCGGTTCTGATTTCTTGATAGATTTACACACTGCTGCTAAAGGTCGTGACAATCTCCCACAGGTACGAGCAGATTTAGCACACCCTGCGAGTAATCGTATTGCTAGAGCATTTGGTATTGAGGTTATTCTTGATTCAAAGGGGCCAAAAGGCTCGATGCGTCGTTCCTCTGTTGATTTGGGAATTGGCACTCTAACATATGAGGGCGGTGGTGCTAACCTTGCTGACCACGAAGCAGTACAAATTGCAGTTCACGGTATCCTCAATGTACTTCGAAGTCTGCATGTTATTCCTGGAAATGCCTCCCGGCCGAAGTTCCGACTTCTTGCTAGTGGTTCCACATGGGTTCGGGCTGATGAAGGTGGGTTGGTGGACTTGTTTGTTGGCCGTGGCTCCTTTGTAGATGAGGGTGAAACTATTGGTCGAATTGTAGATCCTCAACAACCATCAGAAAGTGCTGACATCATTTCACCTGCCAGAGGTATTTTCATTTGTACTGCTAACAATCCAATAGTTACTCCAGGGACTCCAGTAGGTCATCTTTTACCAGTATCAAAAGGTGTCCGATTAATTCGGAAAGGACTCGATAAGAAGACAAATCGATTAATTATTTCAGGTTCAAAGGGAGAACCGATTTGGCGCGAAGAATACGAGGTTGAAGAAATAATGATTGAAGGAGAATGGTCTGGTGGGGCTGTTGATGCCGAGTGGCAAGCTGGGTGGAGCAACTCAAACAAGCAAATGGTTGAAGCGGCTGAAGAGGAAGATGCCGATTGAGTTACAAAGTCTCTGAGGTTTTTCGATGTCATCAATGAGGTTTCTCCGCCTACACAATCTTCCCTTTTTCCTTTTCATAATCACGATGATTGCAGTCGTTATTGGTGGCACAATCCGTATTTATGATGCTGGTGAATCGTGCCCCGATTGGCCATTGTGTTTCGGTTCTTTTGGATTTGATATATCTCCAGAAGATCAGAAAGAGTGGTATCAATCAACTGGCGAATACGATTCAAGGGGCAGTGACCATACATATACGACATGGGAGATTTTTGTTGAATGGATACATCGTTTTGTTACTGGACTTATTTTGGGACCATTGTGTATTGTCCAATGGTTTATCACCTTCAGACGGAGGAATAGTATTCCATCTGTACACACTGCTTCCACAGTAGCACTAATTCTTGTCATCGCTCAAGGCATATTGGGTTATCTGACTGTGAAATATGACAACATCAATTGGTCTGTAGCAGCCCATTTGATAATGGCGATGTTACTTTCACTTTCATTACTTTGGGCATGGATTAGATGGATGGATTCTGAAAGTTCACTCCCCAAATGGATGGACATAGATTACAGGATAGCGATTCGCTATCGTCCCAATTTGTATAATCTGACAGTATCAACAATGTTTGTTTTGATTTTGGGTGCTTTCGTATCATCTACGCCCCACCAAAATGGAGCCTGTGGGATAGGATCTTTTGATGCATGGCCGCTGTGCCATGGAAGTTTATTCGGCTCATTTGGAAATACCAAATATCTCCATAGATTGTTTGTCGTTGCAGTGTTTATTTTTCTCTTGTGGAGTGTTCAAAATATAGAGGCTGGTTCACTCAGAAAAGTACTTCATTGCGGGATTGGTTTCTACGTTCTAAACGCATTAGTAGGCGGCCTTTACATAATCACAGCATCTTCTGGTTTTATTGAGATACTATCCCTTCTTCATCTGGTTTTTGCAACTGCATCATTTCTCTGTATCGGATTTGCAGCCCTACTCACTCGCAACATTATTCTGAGGGTGAAAGTTCCTCAAGAGGAGTGAATAAGCCCCTACGGGGCTCCCGATGGGCTTATGACACACGGGTAGGTCGGCGGGACGCAGCGAATGTCTGCAAGTGATATCAATGGTTGAACCAGCACGACCTCACACACGATTCGAAAGAGCCCGAATTATTGGTGCTCGAGCCCTTCAGATTAGCATGGGTGCGCCACTGTATGTAACTGAACAGAACCTGCGTGAAGAGTTCAGGGAGGAATTAGTATCTCTCTATGGTGTTGATGAGGCAAATGTTCGGTTTGTATTGGATCCCCTCAAGATTGCATTGCTCGAATATGAGCGAAATCTGATTCCAATCGATGTTGACCCACATGAAGATTGAATCGTGATATACGACTCTTCGTAAGGGCGTTATTGATAGGTATCTTTCTCCCGGCGCAATTCATGGGTTCATCCAAGGCCTCTTCAGATACCAGTTTGTCTGATTGGTATAGGGTGATGAAACCAGGTGTTTTGTCCCTACTCCAGGTAACCGCGATGTGTGCGATTCTTGTTCATGATCTGATTGTTTGGAATATTGAAGGGCGGTCCTCATTCAATATTCTTCAGACCACTGAAACAATGGCTGTAGTATTTGTTGGTGGCTTCCTAACTGCAGGTGGCGCTCACACATTCAACAATGTCTTTGATCGAGATATCGATCCAATGATGAAAAGGACACAGAGTAGGGCGATTGCAAGGGGCGCAATTACTCCAAAGGCAGGATTTATTTGGGCATTATTCCTCTCGATTAGCGGCACATTATGGCTGATTTATTTTGCTAATTCAGTTGCTGCATTTTGGGCCGCTTTCAGCATATTATTTTACGTATTCATATACACTCTTTGGTTAAAGAGAAGTAGTGTACAAAACATCGTCATCGGTGGAATTGCAGGTGCGACCCCCCCTCTTGTTGGTTGGGCAGCAGCGATGGGAGATGCTGTATCATTAACCAATCCATTCAATTTGGGAAGTTTCCTTCCTTGGCTAATGTTCGTTCTTATTTTCCTCTGGACACCTCCTCACTTCTGGGCATTGGCACTTTACCGCAGTGAGCAATACAAAGAGGCCAATATTCCTATGATGCCATGGGTAAATGGTCCAAATAGGACATTGACCGAAATGCGAGTGTATGCATTACTCCTAATCGGAATTGCTGCTATGCCTTGGCTTAATCCAGCAGAAGTGGGTGAACTTTCAGCGTATATGTATACCCTAATTGTCCTACTGCTCGGGATTTGGTATAACCAATCGGTAATCAAAATCGATATCCATGAAGAACGTGATGAAGATGGCCGGATTCCATCTGCTGCACAATCATTTTATGTTTCGATGCAATACCTTGCATATATTTTCATATCACTTGTAGGCGTTTTGATCAGTGTCGAAATTACGATTTTATTCCTAGTAATTGTAATGATGAGGGTAGTATCCAATAATTCCAGAACTAATTCACACACAGAGCCTCCAAAAGCGTCGAATTGATACACCCCACCACCCTTAGGGGTGGTGCGCGTATGCGGTTGGTGGGCCTATGAAGGAAAGTGACCTAATCTATGATTGGAATACAGTAGACTATGAATTCAAGCGTAATTCATCAAATCATCCACATGAAATTTGGTTTGATGATGAGACACTTCGAGATGGATTGCAGAGTCCAAGTGCTAGAAACCCGACAATTGATGAGAAAATTGAATTATTGACATATATGGAAAAGTTGGGCATCCAAAAGGTCGATCTTGGGTTGCCAGGAGCTGGCCCATTCCATGTAAATCACATAGATGCAATGCTTACTCACATTGTCGATAATGGATATGATATACGCCCCGGTTGTGCGGTTAGAACAGTCGTATCTGATATCGAACCGTTGGTTGAATTACAGGCAAAACATGAGATTCAAATCCAAGCTAGCGCTTTTTTGGGCACAAGTCCAATTCGTCAATATGCAGAAAATTGGACTATGGAACGGATTCTCAGTACGGCTGAAAAAGCAGTCTCTTTTGCTGTAGAAAACGATATTCCTGTGATGTTTGTTACAGAGGATACTACACGTTCTAAACCTGAAGAAATCAAAGCAGTATACACCCGAGCAATAGAATTGGGGGCCGATCGAATTTGTGTTTGCGACACATGTGGACATGTAACTCCTAATGGAGTTAAACAATTGTTGACATTTATTCAGGATGAAGTAATACCTGATTCAGGGGTGAAGAGACGCGATATTGAAGTTAATTGGCACGGGCATCAAGATAGAGGGTTGGGGGTCGCAAATAATCTAGCAGCGGCTGAAGCAGGAGCGGACGTTATTCATGGAACAGCTCTCGGTGTTGGTGAAAGAGCAGGAAATGCTCCACTAGATCAAACACTAGTCAACCTCAGTCTAATGGGGGTCATTAACAACGATTTGACATTGCTGAATGAGTACATGCAAAAGGCACATGAATACGTCGAAGTAGCCCTTCCAAGAAATTATCCTGTATTTGGAGAAGACGCCTTTGAAACTGGTACTGGTGTTCATGCCAGCGCCGTTATCAAAGCAATGAAAAAAGGAGATCATTGGCTTGCTGACAGAGTTTACTCGGGGGTCCCTGCCCAAGATTACGGGCTGGAACAGATTATTCGAATAGGCCATATGAGTGGGCGTTCGAATATCATTTGGTGGCTTGAGCAACATGGTTTCGAGGCAACCGACGAACTAGTTGCTCATCTATTTGAGGTAGCAAAAAGCCAACGCCGTTTGATGCCAGATTCTGAAGTGGAATCAGTAGTCAAATCGTATCTGAGTGATTGAACGAGATAAACATGGTTTCAATAACCAAGTCATGGCCCTTAGGGGCCATGAAGTGGCTAGCGCTGACCAGTTTGGTTTTTCTCGCAAGCCTCTCTCCTTTGGTTTCCGCAGAAGATACATTTGAAGAAACAGATATACTTTCTAGTTATTCAATAGCGGTTCAGCATGCATTCAATCGTTGTGCAGAAGCCCCTTCACATGATGGCAATTGGCTGGTAGTTAGCCCAATCCCGATGGGGATGGCTGCCCCATATCTCTCCGATGCTTGGTTGATTGAGGCACATCCAAATCAGATACAATATTGGTTGAGTTCAAATCGAATAGAAATTGCTTGTCCAGAAGTAGTTCGAGATCATGAAGCAAGATGGATTCCTAATGACCCTGACTTTTCCGAACAGTGGCATTTGCAAAACACTGGACAAACGAATGGTGGCCTATCCGGTGAAGATGCAAATCTCACAGGGGCATGGGAGTCGTATAGGGGTACTGATGTGACTATTGGGATAGTTGATGATGGTCTAGATTGGGATCATCCAGATCTGTCTAGCAATTATGATTCAACCAATGATTATGATTATTGTAATGATGATGGAAATCCATCTCCCTCTAATTGGAACGCACATGGTACTGCTGCAGCAGGAGTTGCTGCTGCGACCGGCAACAACAGCCTAGGGGTATCCGGTGCAGCACCCGATGCGAATTTAGTTGGGTTGTTGCTAATTGCATGTAATACATATGATTCGAGAGAAGCCGGAGCGCTTGGACATGAGAATCAGGTAATTGATATCTACAGTAATTCTTGGGGTCCAAGTGATGATGGAAGTACTCTAGAAGCCCCGGGACCTCTAACCGTTGCAGCATTTGAAAATGATGTTGCAAATGGTCGTGGCGGTTTGGGGAACATCATCACATGGGCAGCAGGAAACGGCCTAGATGACGATGATGACTCCAATAAAGATGGGTATGCTAACGCAAGGCAAACAATTGCAGTAACTGCGATTACCCATCAGGGGGACCAAACTTGGTATGCAGAACCTGGAGCCAATATTTTGGTTGCAGCTCATAGTGATGGAGGTTCGCCAAGTGAGGGTATCACTACAACAGATATCGAAGGTTCTGCTGGGTATACCAATGGAGATTATACTGATACTTTTGGAGGTACATCTTCTGCAACTCCTTTGGTCAGTGGTGTCATCGCGCTTATGCTTGAGGCGAATGCAAATTTGACTTGGAGAGACGTTCAACACATTCTTGTTCATACATCCAGAAAGAATGATCCAAGTGATAATTCATGGGCTACAAATGGAGCGGGGCATGATGTTTCCCACAAGTATGGTTTTGGTGCTATAGATGCAGGTTATGCAGTTTCATTGGCCGAAAATTGGACAACCGTATCACCTGAGATTAACACTACTAGTGGTTCTAGAGTAATCGATACTGCAATACCTGACAAGCCTTCACCTGGAATTTCTGATACAGTCACAATTACAGATGCGCTATTAGTCGAACATGTGGAAGTTTACGTCGATATAGAACATGTATTCCGTGGTGATTTGGTAATTACACTGACATCTCCATCTGGTACGGAGAGTACATTGGCACAGAAACAAGATGATTCCAACAATGATTACAATTGGATGTTTTCGACTGTACACAATTGGGATGAATATTCAACAGGAAACTGGACACTTTCTGTAGTCGATGATGGTAATGGTGACACGGGAACTTGGAACGACTGGGAATTAGTAATCCATGGCACCTCTACTGTTGTTGATTCAGATGGTGACGGTTTGTTAGATGAAAACGAAACTGAGATTCATAACACAGATCCTTTTGATATTGATACTGATGATGATTCTCTATCAGATGGGCAAGAGGTTTTGGTAACAAACACTGACCCTCTCGACCCAGACAGTGACGATGATTCTCTGTTTGATGGATTAGAAGTTACACTTTACGGAACTAACCCATTATCAAATGACACAGATAGTGACGGACTAACTGATGCCCAAGAGGTGCTATTCTATGGTAGCGACCCACTTGTATTCGATCCAGATAATGATTCAGATGGGTGGTATTGGTTCCAGGACTGCAACGATAATGACTCTATGATTTACCCAGGGCAAACAGAATTGCTTAACGGAATAGACGAAAACTGCGATGGTTTTTGGGATGACGGTTTCAACATGACAGATTCTGATCTCGATGGAATATTCGATTATCCTGAATATCACATCTATGGAACCAATTGGACCAATTCAGACACTGATGGTGATAACCTTACGGATGGAGATGAACTCTATATCTATTCAACAGATCCTTTAGTTCCAGATGCAGACAATGATTCAGATGGTTGGTATTGGTTCCAAGATTGCAATGATTCAAACCCATGGATTCACCCAACTGCACCCGAGATTTTAGATGATGTCGACAATGATTGTGATGGTGATGTGGATGAGGATTATTTGGACATTGATAGCGATTTAGATGGTTTGCTTGACTTGGATGAATATAATACGCATTTAACCAACCCATTTGACAACGATACTGATGCTGATGGCCTTGATGATGGTGTTGAAATTAGCATAACAATGACCAATCCATTGATTTTTGATCCAGATTCTGATGCTGATGGATTCAGGTGGTTTGAGGACTGTGATGATAATAATTCAGAATTAAACCCTGACGCTATAGAAATATGGGATGGAATTGATCAGAATTGCAACAACTTGGTTGATGAAATGGTCAATAGGGCCAGCCAAATATCGGTTTCACCTGAACACACTGAGTTAATTTTGAATGCGACCTCTGAATCACTATATCTTCAGACATTTGTGAATATATCCAATGAATCAATACTTGATATCACAATACAGTGGAAGTTCTGGTATAGTGATGGACAGTCAGTAATTTTGTCCAGTGAATCATGGATAGACATTGGTCCATTTGATTGTGAATCATTAACCAGCAGCTATGTATCAGACATATGTTCGCATGATGGAATTACACCTGCATATGAGGTGTCAGTGGCAATTTCAGATGGCTATGAAATAATTCAGCACAGTTGGACAATTAAATACATGGTTTGGCACCCTCCTTCACCTCAGCCTGAGCCTGAGCCAGAACCCACCACACCTGACAATCCTGATTCACCCTCTGACAATGCAGATAGTTCTAGTAGTGGTTTTACATTGACACCTGACAAAAAAATAATCATTGGACTAGGTTCAATTGTGGGTGTATTAGGAATCATCGTATTATTTACAGGAAGAAGACGAGATCCCCCACCCCCCATGCGTCTTCCACCAACTGATATTCCTCAGATGATAGGCCATCGAAATTTCCAACGTCCACCTGATGAAAAATTTCGTTAATCATGATTCAATCAGCATTGCAACTGCATTGCCACCACCAAGACATAGTGTTACAATGCCCTTGCCTCCACCAGTTCTCTGTAGAGCGTTTATCAGCGTCATCAGGCATCTTGCCCCTGTGGCCCCTAAAGGGTGTCCAATGGCAACTGCGCCACCATGTGGGTTAAATTTCTCAGGTGGTATTTTGCAACCCTTGGCTACAGCACAAGACGCTGCCGCAAATGCCTCGTTATGCTCGATAAAAGCCAGGTCATCTATTGAAAGAGAATTTCTTTTCATAAGTAAATTGATTGCAGGAATAGGTGCAGCCATTACTCTCGCTGGCTCAACACCTGAGGTACAATAGTCAATAATTTTCGCAAGTACTGGCCAACCTTGTTCTTCTGCTATTGAGCGTTTTGAAACAAGTACTGCAGCGGCCCCATCAGATAGTTGAGAAGCGTTTCCTGCTGTGATTCGCCCTCCATCCTGGAAAGCAGGCTTAAATTCACTCAAATCCTTTCCAGTTCGAATTCCTTCATCAAAATCAATCCCTGGTGTAGATATCACCTCAAAATCCATCCAACCCTTTTCCCATGCCTTTTGCGCTAAATCGTGGGACCTAGAAGAGAACGAATCTGCTACCTGACGAGAAATATCAAACTCAATTGATACAGTTTCTCCTGTATTACCCATGTGCTCATCATTGTATACATCCCAAAGTCCATCATGGATCATTGTTGATTTCATCTCACCATATTCAGTTTTCGAAATTTTTTGTCCAAAGTATGGGGCATTTGTCATCGATTCCATCCCTCCGGCCACAATAACACCATATTCACCAGCACGGATGCTATTGGCAGCCATCATGACAGCCTTAAGTGAAGAGCCACATACCTTGTTGATTGTAGTAGCAGGAGTTTCTACTGGAAGACCAGCACCTAGGGCGACCTGTCTAGCGGGGGCCTGTCCAGCCCCTGCTTGAAGGACTTGACCAAACAAAACCTCATCGATAATACCACTTTCAGGATCAATATTTGCCCTCTCAAGCAATCCACTGACAACATGTATTCCTAAATCGACAGCAGTTCTATCTGCTAATGAACCACGGTAACGGCCAACTGGAGTTCTAGCAACTGCACAAATGACCACTTCATCACTCATACTCTCACCATATTATTCAGTTCCATCTCCAGCAAATCCATAGATTTCTCCATGCTTGAGTGTCGGCCTTAATTCGGCTTTCAATAATAGAGTACGGACCCCCCATAGGTCTCCAAAAATACGATATTTTGTTGTTGCATCAAGATAGTCAACACCCGATGAACCTCCAGTACCCACTCGCCTTCCGATAATTCTCTCCACCATTCGCGCATGATGTGTTCTAAAGAGGACCATACTTTCCTCAAGTTCAACAACTGCATCGATGAGAACCCGTGGCCACGCTAGTAGTGGCAATTCTCTGTAAGATTCAATGAATAACAATCCAGCTCGGGACCGGTTGATTTTTCCATTTGGCATGAGGAAGTCTTTCGCTCCATCACTTGCCGATTTGAATCGATTGCGAACTGCCTCGATATTATCAACGCCCTGTGCTTCCATGCGGGCACAAGTGTCTTCTCCAATTTTGGCATATGCAGAAAGGTGTGCCTCAACATACTCAGCCACAGTATCATCATCATTTTCAGATCCATACAATGAACCCATAATTGGAGTTCTTGATAACCAATTGGACAATGCCGTTGCAAGCGTTGTTTCGCTCAAGGTTTTTTCCAAACGAGCCAATGCTGCTGCATCAGCCTCACTTCTGGTTGACAATTTACGGAAGTGCCCCAATGGGTCCATATCTGAAACACGACCTACATCTTCCAAACCAAGCAATATTTCCATTTCTCTCATTTGGTATGATTCAAATCCACTAGCAGTTCCAAGCCCATCTCTGAATGCGAGGAAGCCCTGAGGAGTCAAAGTTTCCATTACTTTCCATTGGTGCGTCATCAATCGATAAATCTCAGTAACACGTGAAAGGTGGGAAACGGCCTTCGGCACATCAGATTCAGGTACATGCTCGGCAGCTAGAATATCTCTAACATCTCGCAATTCTCGATTAACTTGTTTGAACCACAACTCAAATGTTTGATGGACAATAATGAAATGCATTTCATCATTACTTACACCTTGTTCGTCCCTTTGAAGTGAAAGTAAATCATGGAGGCCCAGATACCCTCCATAGGTGAAATTCTTGCCGTCTGAGTTGCCTGAATATCCTCCGCCCATGTTATCCGCATCGCTCTGATGCTTGAATGTCTTGCCCCCTCCACCGTTCAGGTTTCAGAGCCTTTTTCAAGTCGATTTGCGAATGGTATAATCGATTCATGAAGGACGAATTGATTCGTAGTCGGGTGAAAAAATCCTAGTGCAGTAGCATGCAAACATATTCTATTCAACGGATTAGTCGTTGCCCCATGTGCCATATCGCCGACAATAGGGTTTCCAAGAGCTTGCATCGCCATCCGTATTTGATGACGCCGTCCGGTTTCGATTATGATTTCCACTAGTGAGACAAATTCATCACTATCTTCGACGCACCAATGTGTGATTGCTTCCTTTGATCCGTTGAAACTTTTTTTGACACGCTTAACATGCAGGTGTTTGTCTTCTACAAGCCAAGAGATATCAGTTCCTTCTGAATCTTCGGGAATCCCTTCAACAAGAGCGTGATATATTCTCTGTACTTTCCTTTCTGCGAATTGATTCTGCAAAATCTCTTTGCTGTTGTTATCTTTAGCAAAAACCATGATTCCTGAAGTTTCTCGATCTAATCGGTGTACTATATATGACCATGCATGATTTTTTTCTCGCTTCAAATAATCTACACAACGGCTGTGCAGTGTATCCTTTTCGAGCTTATCTGTTGCTACAGAAAGTAAACCGGATGGCTTGTGAACAACTAAGATAAATTCATCTTCAAAAACAATTTTTAATTTTGATAATTGCTTTTTATGAGCTGGTGGCGGAGACAACTTTTTCGCATCGGCACGATTTATGATTGTGAGAATATTTCCCTTAACAAGCAACTTTTTTGCTTTGTAAACTGGTTTTCCATCAATTAATACTCGTCCTTCCGTAAGCATCTTTCTGAGCTTTGATTTCGTTGAATCAGGAAAAACCATTGACAATTTGGTGAGTAATTGACACTCTTCCTCAACACAAAATTCCATATTCACAACTCAGAGCAAACTTTGCACAATACCCGCACGGAATATCACTTGAATGTCTTGCCCTAAATTTCCCATATCAAAGATAGATTATTCTAATCATTATTCAATCTCCATTGTCCGTAATGGATAATTACCTAGCACCGGAGCCGTCCCTAATGGCGAACACCCACCCGCACCTGCCAGATTGGCTCGCGGCGTACAATCCTGCCGAGATTACGATTGGTGTAATTGCCTCTCACTCATCTCTTCAGATTCTTCACGGAGCACGTGCAGAAGGCTTTCGGACACTAGGGATTTGTGTTGGAAAAGAGCGCCAAAAAATGTACAAAGCGTTTCCAGGTGCTGAGCCAGATGAATGGATGGTTCTCGAGAATTATCATCAGTTACTTGAGAAAGCATCTGAACTTAGATCGAAGAATGTCATCATTATCCCACATGGTTCACTTGTAGAATACCTTGGCCCAGATAATTTCATTGCTTTGGAAGTCCCGACTTTTGGCAATCGCCAGATTTTGAAATGGGAAGGCAGTCGTGAATTACAGCGTCAGTGGTTAGAATCAGGCGGGTGCACGATGCCTAAGGTAATCGAAGATCCACATGAAATAGATGGACCTGTAATTGTGAAGTACGCTGGTGCGAAAGGAGGAAGAGGGTACTTCATTGCGCGTAATTTTCGAGATTTTAGGAGAAATGTAGATCTTGAGGAAGAGTTTACAATCCAAGAATACGTACTTGGGACTAGGTATTACTTCCAGTTCTTTTTCGACCCTATTGCCGATGATGGTTATCAGGTTGAAGGAATGGGTGGACATGAAGGACAAAACTGTGGCCGCTTAGAGTTGATGAGCATAGATAGGAGGGACGAAGCCAACGTCGATGAATTCTACAAGTTGGGTAGCCTCCGTGATATTCGGGACATGGGCCTTGAACCCTCATTTGTTGTAACAGGCAATACTCCCGCAGTTCTTAGGGAATCCCTTCTGCCGAGGGCCTTTGAACTTGGAGAAGGAGCAGTAGCGGCATCTCTAGAACTCGAAGATGGAGCCCGTGGTATGATTGGGCCATTTTGCCTAGAGACAATCGTTACGGACAAACTCGAGTTCAGAGTGTTCGAGGTCAGCGCACGAATCGTTGCCGGTTCTAATGTAGCAATTGGCGGCTCACCTTATTCAGATATCAATGAACCAGGCCTTTCGACAGGACAGCGAGTAGCTAGATGTATCCGTAAGGCAATTGACAAAGATCGATTGCACGATATTCTCTCTTGATACAACCCATCAGAATATGTTCTGTAGGCAATATTTCTGAATTACAGAAGTAGGCCCTCCCGGATTCGAACCAGGGTCGTGGGATCCAGAACCCCACATGATGGACCGCTACACCAAGGGCCTAAGCAACCCTGCGATTGGCTGCCCGTATTTCAACGCAACCGCCGTAACGCAGCCCCAAATATAGCCACCGTTGTCAGCATAGACCCAAATCCTGGGACGCCGAGGAATTTACCGTCTTCTTCATTATTCAGCGGTGCATCTTGTAGGATAAATTGATCGCCAATCGAACCATCGAGTCTGTAGAATGTCATCGAAATTTCCCTAGCATCTCCATCGTATACCCATCGAGTCCAACCATAGGTGCTGTTTTCTCTATATGCGCTCCAATCTGGCTGCGGTTCATCCAAATCTTCGTAGGCCGAACGTCCAGCCATTCCAATGACTAAATGAATCGGCGCTTCGCCACGAGCAAACCGATTATCGTATCCTGTATCCATCACAGTTTCTGCGGAAACTGGCCAAGTTCTTTCGTAGAAATGGTCGTGACCTGCGATTACCAAATCCACGCCATTATCAACATACAATTGTTCGAGAGCAGAACGCAATTCAACTTCAGAACCATGGTAACTATTGCTAGAGTACATCGGACTGTGTCCGTAAACTATGATGAACGGTGTAACTTCCCTGTCGACTGATGCAAACTCCTGCTCAAGCCACAAGTATTGTGTGCTCCCCACCTCATAATCATGTTCCGTTGACATGAATACCATATGCACTCCGGGCATTTGCCGGCTATACCAAAACCCTTCAGATTCGATTTCTCCGTCCGAATCAAATCGGTGTTCATACGGTGTAAACCCATAACCTGGTTCATTTTCGTGATTCCCAACTGCAGTAACCCAAGGCACAGTCGTCATGCTGTCTTGTTGGAAATTGAACCAATCATCCCAAGCAGATTGTTCCCCATCCGCATAGGATATATCACCTGACATAGTGACCAGCTGTGCTTCATTATCCGAGATGATGGCTTCCGATACATCCATCCCCTCACTAGAATCACCATGGTCAGCAATTGAAATCCATTCAAAGTGATTCGAATTTGGATCAATGGGTGTGAAAGAGTAATCAGTTGACCAAGAACCATCATTTCCTACTCTATAAGTCACCTCTTCACCAGGAACCAAATCTGTCATTGTTGCCATATGGAATGCCATATCGTGATTATAGCAATAATCAGAACTAGGAGCGGTCTGCCCATTCCATTGAACTTCGCCCGTGGTTCTACTTTCAGTTGCCCAAATGACATTCATTGTTGTAGCATCTTCAGTAGTCTGTAAGTGGATTTGTTGTGGCTGTGTGCTACCTGTCAATGTACCTGGACATTCTTGTATAGTTTCACCTAAATCTTGTGCCTGCACAATTGGTGCAAGAAACAGGAAAATGAGTGCAATAGCCAAGGTCCGCACGATGTTGCGCACAGGTATCTCTGACTCAAGCCTTGCCACGGAATCTATTGTTCAGGGTGTCTAAGGAAGCAGTACTAGGCCGCATCAAATCATCGGGCACTTCAGAAAGTGGTGTGCTGACTAACACTTGATCTTCAACAGCAGTTGCTTTATTTGGATCAAAGTATAGCAGTCCAGTGACGTGTTTATTCTCAACTTCAGCATTATGTAGTGCAGTTAGTGCTGCCATAGCATCATTGGGGTCATGGTCGGAACCAATGGTTTCTAGGCGTAATACGCTACCATCGAATAGCGTAATGTCGTTGTATTGCCCCTCTGGAATATCGACTTCTTCAATTGGCATTCTATGTGGGATGTAGTCATATGCATGTAATTCCATATCGTTGTCTTTGACATATGTATAGGATTGAAAACTTTCATCATTATTATTGAAAGTTACACAGGGAGATATCACATCGATAAATGCAAACCCTTTGTGACTCATTGCAGCCCTCATGAGTGCTGTGAGTTGTTTACGTGAGCCACTAAACGACCTTGCTACAAAAGTGCAACCCAAATTGATGGCCAACTTGCACAGGTCAATCGGTTGCTGTTTATTTGCGGGGCCTTTCTTTTTCTTGCTTCCCTTTGCCGCAGTTGCGCTGTATTGTCCCTTTGTTAGCCCGTAAACACCATTGTTTTCTAGAACATATACCATGTCTAAATTTCTGCGTACTGCATGGATGAAGTGACCAATTCCTATACTTGCTGAATCACCATCGCCAGATACTGCTAAGAAGGTCAAATCACGATTCCCCATCGCAGCCCCTGTGGTTACTGTAGGCATTCGTCCATGCACTGTATTGAATCCATGTGACTGCCCCAAGAAATAGGCAGGGGTTTTGCTACTGCATCCAATGCCACTCATCTTTGCTAATTTTTCAGGCCGCAATCCATTTTCCCATGCAGCATTGATTATTACATTGCTAATCTGATCGTGCCCACAACCAGGACACAATGTGGAACTACCACCTTTGTAATCGTCTTTGGGTAAATCAATTACATTGAGTTTCATTACTTCTGCACCTCCTCTAGGACTTCCTTAATCAGCTCAGCATATTTTCGTGCTCTTGGCGGCATGCCATCAGAAAAGGCCGCACTGTGAACCTTTGGAATCAAATCGTTGGGCAATTCTCTACGTAGAATCCCATACAATTGGGCATCACGATTTATTTCGAGAACAATAGTAGTTTCATGGTCTCGAATGAACTGTTCGACTACAGGCGAAAGTGGTAGTGAGCGAACCCGGCATTGGCTAACCTTTTGGCCTATTTCAGATTCTAGAATGTCATCAATTTCTTGAATTGAGTTATCCATAGAACCATAGTATATGATTCCAAGTTGCTTTTCTTCTTCTTCACGTAGTATCGGTTGGGGTAACCATGTTCGCGCATTATCGACTTTGCGTTTCAATCTCATCACTAATTTTCGATAAACATCGGGTTTTTCTGAATAAATTCCATCTTCGTCATGACCTGTTCCTCGATACAATATGGGGTCTAATCCTGATCCTGGAAGTGTACGATAAGGGATTCCATCGCCATCAACGTCACGATATCTTCCGTAGTTTTCTATTGCATCCATTTCTTCTTGTGTTCGAATGACCTTGCCACGATCCATTGGAGTATCTGGATAATCAAATCCGCTACAGGACCAACGGTTCATGCCCAAATCAAGGTCACTAAAACCAAAGACAAGAGTTTGCAATCGTTCTGCAACATCAAATGCTCTCCATCCAAACTCAAAGCATTCTTCCATATTGCCTGGAATCAATACTGGATGAGTAGTATCTCCGTGACTTGCTTCGTAAAGCATAGTCAAATCCCCCTGTTGCGTTCTAGTGGGCAATCCTGTTGAAGGGCCCACTCTATTAACGTCCCATATGACTCCGGGTATCTCCGCAAAGTATGCGAGGCCAATGAACTCAGACATCAGAGAAATTCCTGGCCCACTTGTCGCAGTCATTGCTCTAATTCCGGCCCATCCTCCACCTACAACCATACCCACTGCTGCGAGTTCGTCCTCAGCCTGTACCACTGCACAGTAATGGTCTCCTTCTTCGTCTACACGAAGTTCAGGAATGTATGCTATAACCCCCTCTGCTAGGCTACTGCTAGGCGTAATTGGATACCATGATAAAAGACCAACTCCACCATAATGGCAACCAATTGCCACAGCTTCGTTTCCTTCAATCAAAAACTCATCTTCATTTCGTTCTCTTGCTTCTATACGGAATGGTATAGCGTCAACATCCACATTTTCTTTAACAAAACCTCGTCCAAGATCTACAGCCTCTAAATTCAATTCAATTGCTTTGACCTTGCCCCTAAACTGGGCAGCCAGAGCCTCATCTAAGGCTGCGTCCTCAAGTCCGAGGATTTCTGCAAGCACGCCAACATAAACCATATTTGCAATCATCTTTGCTAATTTCGGATTAAGTCCACGTGCCATTTTTGTCATTGGTAAACCGATAACTGTGCAATCATCTCGCTCGACGGGCATCTTCACATCTTCATTGAAAATGATTAGAGTATTTGGAAGACAATTTTTCACATCTTCTTCCCAAGTTGCCTTATTCATCACAATTTGGATGTTTGTTCGGTCCCCTGGGGCCTGATATCCATTATCGCTTACCCGAAGTATGTACCATGTAGGCAGTCCTGAGATATTACTTGGAAAGAGATTCTTTCCACTTACTGGGACTCCCATGTTGAACATGGTGTGAAGGAGAATCAGGTTCGCTGATTGTGAACCAGTTCCATTCGCAGTTGCGATATTTATCTGAAAATCGTTGACAATGTGTGTCATCGGTGACTGTGTCTCCTAGTCGCGGGGGGCGTAGCCCCC
>PBMO01000003.1 GCA_002722595.1 Methanobacteriota archaeon
AAGCGATTGAAGAAAGTGGTAAGAAGGTCGTTCTGATTGCCAGCCACAGTCTTTCACACCGGCACTTTACTACCGAAGCCCCACTCCCTGAAGACATGAGTCGAGAACATATCTACAACCATAGTCAGTATGTTTGGGACATGAAGGTCATCGACCTCATGCGGCAAGGAAAAATGCAGGAATTCATCGATCTTATGCCCGAGTTCACTGAGCAAACAATTGCCGAAACTGAAGGTGGTGGATTGACCTGGATGATGGGTGCGATGGGGATGCCAGATTTCCCTGCTGAGATTTATGGATACCAATCAGTAATTGGCACAGGTAATGTTGTGGCTTGCTGGGATCCCAACGCAGAAACCCGCGAGGTGGTACTCTGAGTGATGATAATCCTGTACTCTTTGGGCTGTATGTCCCACCACATCCTCATCCACTTCTGGCCCCAAACGAAAATGCTGGTTGGGGCGAGCTTCGAAGAGCATATGACACATGCAGGAAAAGAATCGAAGAAAGTGAAGCCGATCTGATAATTGTTTACTCAACAACATGGCCTAGTATTGTAGGACATCAAATCCAAGTTCAACCAGAACCCGAGTGGGTACATGTCGATGATGATTTTCACTTTCTCGGTTCCATGCCATACAAGTTTGAGATGGATGTGGAATTTGGGCAAGCATACTGCGACGCTGCAGAAGCGAGAGGCTTGCACGCTCGTACTGTAGCCTATCATGGATTCCCAATAGATACTGGTTCAGTCGTTGCACTCAGCCTACTAAATCCAGATAATAGAATCCCAGCTTGCATTGTATCGAGTAATATGTATTCGAATCGTTCTGAAACAATTGTACTTGGTAAAGCCGCACGTGATGCATTGAGAAAACAAGGAAAGAAAGCAGTAGTAGTTACAGTATCCAGTTTATCCAACCGTATGTTCACAGAACATGTTGACCCTATGGATGACAGAATTCACTCTTCAAAGGATGATGAATGGAATCGTAAAATTCTTGAATTCTTTGATGATGGTCGTCTCGAAGATTTGAGTCAATTAAGCCGTGATATCCACGGCCAAATTCGAGTGCAGAAGGTTGTTGCCTACAAACCGGCTTGGTGGATGGCCGCAACAATGGGTCAGCACAACAATTACGATGGTGAAGTGCTTGCCTACGCAGCATTACACGGGAGTGGAGGTGCAGTAGTACAATTAACGCCAACTTCTGGTTCGATCGGCGACAAGGAATTTGATGAAGATGATGTAGAATTCTATCGTGGGGATCGGAATGTTCTCGATTCAGGCTCTGGAGATCTTGATGCACCAGGGGGCGTGGATGGCCCTTTAGATGAGGCCGAAAGGCCGGAAGGAGTAATCGTAGCCAAAGGTGCTCCAAAGGCAGTGGGTGCATATCCTCACGCACGTCGAATGGGAGATACGTTGTTCATATCGGGTGTAGGTCCAAGAAATCCAAAAGATAACTCGATNCCCGGCGGGCCAATTGAAGATGAAACTGGGGAACCATTAGATTACAATATAGAGATGCAAACTGAAGCATGCATTGAGAATATTCGAATAATTCTTGAAGCCTGTGGAGCCAAATTGAGTGACGTCATTGACGTGACTACATTCCTAGTTGATATGAAACGTGATTTCAAAGGCTATAACAAAATATATGCAAAATACTTTGATTCTATTCAAGCAACAAGAACCACACTCGCAATACAGGCACTTCCTACACCTATAGCGGTGGAGATGAAAGTCATAGCAAAGGCCCCGTAAGACAGCAATAAGATACGTAGTATCTTATGCTAATTTGANTTCGCACATTCGTGGAACAAAATAAGCCCTCTAGCCTAATCGACTTCGTGTACAGGCCAATTGAGCTTTTGAGTGAAACATTAGAGCGAAAACTCGGTCTAGCATCTGTAGTCATCATTTCCCTATCCGCGATGCTCGGCTCTGGATTTTTCGTATTACCTGCGTTAGTAATGNTGGACATGGGTGGCGGTACTGCTCCGGTTGCNGGTATTTGGTTGGCCTACTTACTAGCGGCCATTGCCATTCTACCAGCTGCGGTTTCGAAAGGTGAATTATCTACCGCCATGCCTTCCTCTGGAGGGTCTTACGTATACATCGAACGGACGTTTGGACCGATGGTCGGAACGGTCACAGGAATCGGCCTTTGGGGTGCTTCGATGTTGAAATCTGCGTTTGCATTGATTGGATTCAAGGCCTACCTTTGGGTTCTTGAGGAATTGCTGGATACCACCATCAACACCGAGATCTCTGCCCTAATTCTACTTGCAATGATTGTGGGAATAAACATTCTCGGAGTTTCAAGAATCAAGAAAGTGCAAACACCAATTGTTGTTTTGATGGTTTTTTTCATGCTTACTTTGAGTATTTGGGCAATACTCACCATGGAACTGGATTGGAGTGCTGCATTCACCACCGAGGCATTTGGTGGGACTTGGGATGAAGTCTGGAAAAATGTTGCCCACTCTACAGCGTTCGTATTCGTTGCTTATGCAGGCGTCACCAAGATTGCAGCCGTAGGAGGTGAAATCAAGAATCCAAGCCGAAATATACCCTATGGTATCTTGTTATCCTTGCTCATTTCTTGCATCTTGTATGTNTTCATCACTATTGTAATGGTCGCCGCAGTTTCGCCTGAATCATACATGTTGAACGGAGAGGCAAGAGAAGATCCTGTGTATGTCTTCGCTCACGCGGTTGGGGGCCATACAATCGGTGTCATCTCTGCAGTATTCGCCGTAACCGTAGTCACTGCAATGGCATTAGCCGGTATCATGGCGACTTCACGATTTCCATTTGCTATGGCACGCGACAATTTGTTGCCCAGGGCATTGGAAAATGTGCATACAAAATATCAAACCCCGCATTTGGCGATTTTNGGAACTGGAGTCGCCATGGCATTATCGATAACATTCCTGCCCGTTCATGATATCGCCAAACTTGCATCAGGCTTCAAAATCATGATCTTCATTGTAATTAATGCCTGTGTAATTGTTCTGCGTCGTGCATCTCCATCACACTCTTGGTACCAGCCACAATGGAAATCACCACTTTATCCATACATCCAAATCTTTGGAATAATTAGTGGGATATTCCTTCTTTATGTCATGGGGATGATGGCTGTGTTGGGTGGNCTCGGATGTTGTTTGATGGGCTTATTGACCTACTACNCATATGGAAAATCACGTGCTCATCCAATGCTAACTCCTTGGCGAACTGTCCGGACTGAATTCACCAATGCAGATCAAGCCGAGAGAGAAAAGAGGTGGTTGGTATTCCACACAATGGCGGGATGGGCGAGTCCTGAACACCTTACTGAAGGTGAATTTGCACATGCAATGGGCATTATCGCACCACATCTCAGCAGATTTCACGTGAGAAATTTATTCCATGAAATAGATGCTAATGCCAATGGAGTAATAAATGTCGATGAATTTTTAGCAGGGATTGATTCTATTGATCGAGAGCAAGAATAGCCTGTTTGAAGTGCCGTTCCCTTGAAGCGTGGTGCGCGTCTCGCGATAATGGAGGCGGTTTAATGTCCATAGCAAGCAAGGCAATGAAAATCACCACAAACACNCTACAAGAAATGAAACGTTCTGAAGAAAAAATCACAATGCTAACTGCTTATGATTATTCCATGGCACGTATTTTAGATGCTGCTGGAATTGATGTAATCTTGGTGGGTGACTCTGCTTCAAACGTGATGGTTGGAAATGATACAACTGTCCCAATCACACTTGATCAGATGATTTACCACGCGCAGTGTGTNGTAAATGGTGTAAACCGTGCTCTGATTGTGTGTGATATGCCATTTGGAAGCTATCANGGTGATTCAAAGCAGGCACTCAATTCAGCAATACGCATAATGAAAGAAAGTGGTTCACATGCTGTTAAACTGGAAGGAGGTTCCGAAGTTGTCGAATCGATAGAGCGAATATTGACTGCAGGAATTCCAGTAATGGGCCACCTTGGCTTGACTCCACAATCGATATACAAATTTGGGACATACACAGTACGAGCCAGAGAAGAAGAGGAAGCAGAAAAACTAGTTGAAGATGCAAAATTATTGGAAAAAGCCGGATGCTTTGCAATTGTACTTGAAAAAATACCTGCTGATTTGGCAGCAAAGGTCACCGCAGCAGTCAACATACCGACAATTGGGATAGGTGCAGGATCCGATGTTGATGGTCAAGTTTTAGTCATCCATGATTTGATTGGGCTAACACATGAATTCAATCCGAGGTTCTTGCGCAGGTACATGAATCTGTATGCAGATATGACAAATGCTGTTGAGCAATATATTTCCGATGTAAGAAGTCTAGACTTTCCTAACAAAGATGAACGCTATTCCTGAACCCATCCAGTCTCTGGTGTAAAACGCCAATGGACTGGTCTATTCTCAGCATCAAAATACCAACCATCTGCTCCCAAATCAGTATTTGGGAGTGGCCGGAAATGATTCCCATCAACTGCAATTGGACCATAACCCCTTTCAAATTCTGTTGCTTTNNGTTTCTCGANATCTANTGGATGAGTAATCTGGCCACTAGAACGAGCTGCATCTATTTGCTCTCGAGTCCAGCCTACAGAGAATAACTGTTCATCAGTGAATGCATTTGATTGGGTTGGCTGATTAAGATTAGAAGTTGAATAGTCATTTGCAACACTCTGCTGTACAGGAGGAGAATATCCTCCTGAAACAAATGAAAGTGCTGCTTGATTAAGTTCGATTTGGCTAAGATAGCCATTTCCATTTTGATCGAAAAGACGTGCATGTTGCAGATAACCCATTGCATCAGATATACCATGTTGTGCCATTACGTAACGCACTGTTTCCTCCCTGTAGTCTAATGGAAAATGGATGATTGTTGCTGTTGTCTCTGCACTTGGAACACTTACATCAGCATCATCCACCCCAGATTCTGAATTTTCATCTAACTCATCCCTTAGTAAATCCATTTCATCCTCAATTCTAGTGCCAAGGTTTCTGAATACAAGTATGAGAATTATCGATATTGAAATTATCAATAACAAACTTGCACCAATCAAAACTTGTGTATTGTTACCCCAACCAAGCCATGTAGAATGGATGGTTATGTATGAACTTCCTTCTGCTGATGTACCTTGGGTGGATTGGACATGGGCATGAACGACTAATTGTCCTGGTTTCTTTAGTTCAAGTATCCAGCCATTCTCGTCACAATTGGCATCACCTGCATCCGTAGTAATTGTAGCAGAACACTGATGGATGTTCACAGGGTTACCGGACACATCAAACCCCTGTATGGAAAAATCAACAGATGTGCCTTGGTCCCCCTCTGCTGGTAAATCCAATTCCAAATAACTGAGAGGACCTTGAAGGACACTTACAATCAGTGTCCCTTCAGCCTGACCGAGAAATGTCGTAATACTAACATCACCAATTCCTGAAGAAATGTAGGTATAGTGCCCAGTTCCACCAACGCTTGCATTCTCAATTACACCATAATTGTTCAAGACAAACCAATCATCTAAGGGGACGTCAACTAAATTTCGATTTCCATTTTGATCGACACCATAGAGACGGATATCAAGTGATGAGCCTGTTAATATGGTTGGATTACTGGGGCCTGAAATCACTTCGATATCAAGGGATACCGGAACTCCAAACAATACTTCCACATCTATTGCTTGAACGCGGCCAGCAGCCATAACCTGCAAAGTGTGCTGCCCAACTTTGTCAGGAGAAAACAGATTTGCATCTGCTTCTTGAATAATCGGATTTGTACTTGGGCCGTCGGTTACAGACCAGTTCCAAGCATCGACAGTTACTGGATTACCAGCCGCATCAAAACCTTCTGCATTGAGAACATAGGTGTCACCAATATGCATCGAAGTAGGTAGAATATCTAGACTGATATATGCCAACCTACCAGGTTCTACAGACAATGTGATTTGATCAACCATTCCAGAACCATCAGCTATCTGGATTGTCCAATCACCGCTCAAACCAGGATCAAAAGTGATGCATTGACCCTGATCAGAAGAAAGTGATGTGGAATCAGAGACGCCCAATATAGACCAATACGCACTTGTCAACCATGTATTGCCCCTTTGATCCATGTAACGCGCACACAAATCAACCAGGTTATCCGATGATACGAATGGAGAATCATGCTCGATGAATAGAGTTGAAGCAGAACCCTGACTTACATTGAATGATACTGATTCTGACCACCCATCCCAATCAACGGACACTGTCATGGCGCCAACGGGCCCTGGCGTCAAAATGGCTGCTGTACCATCATTAGGGAGGAATATATCCATGCCATCCGGAAGCACCCAATTAGAATATGGAATATTTGGATTCCAAGAATTCCCATATTGGTCTATCAACTCGGGGTAAATTGAGAGTGTTTCATCGGCACTGATATTCGAACTAGAAATGCCTAGTCTGAATTCAATCGGGTCCCCTGGTTGAACTTGAACATTCAATATCTGCTCGACATCACCTGAGCAGGCAGTTACAGATTGTAGGCCCATTGATTCAGGATACCAACGAGCCTGCCCCCCGCCAAAATTCTGAATCGATCCTGCGGTAGATGTCCACGCGATTGGTACATTCAACTGATTATTTGAGGAATCATATGCTACAGCAGTGAGGTTTATTGCCTCATCAGCAGGCATTGAAAGTGGCCCATTCGGACTGATTGAGATATAGTCAACATCAACTCCAGATGGCGGTTCTGCCGAACAAGAACGGCCCGATGTTTGACCGCCAACTACTATGCATAATTGGGCAATTAGTATCAACGTAAGGAGTAATGCACGTTTCATCCTAACTCACCCTTTCCCAACTCCCGGCTGAATCCACTGTCCAATATTGAGCCTCGCCCTGTGCAGTAGAGTACCACCCACTTTGACCTTGCACCGTTCCATCCATAGCTTGTAAGACGCTTGAAGTTTGAGTCGTACTAGATGTGGATGATGGATTCACATTTTCCGCTTCTTCTAATGCTGCTGTAGAATCTCTATTCTGTGTTCGCATTTGCTCCTTCTGATAGAGAAGTTTTCGCCGTGACCTCCTCGACATTAGGGTTTCATTTTGAGCTAGCGTAGTCTCACGGATAACTGATTCAGATTGCGCTTCAATCTCAGATTCTATGAACTCAAATTCATCGTCCCAATGTGGTTCTGATTCGGAATTACGACGTGTGATGTAGAGAAGGAGTGGTATCATCAAAAGTGCTACTGCAAATCCTCCAATCAGTATCTGCCCGCCTTGAGTACTGGTTAACTTATCAATCCCAGTAGGCTCAACATCAACATAAGTTTCAGATTCCCAACTTTCATAACGAACATTGATTACTTGATTAGGGCCTGGATTTTCTAATTCTAATATCCAATATGACCCTATATCATGCCTTATCTGACCTGCAGTAGTATCAAAAACAAACATTGAGGTTTGCACTGGAACGGTGTTCCCACCATAATCAACAAGATTCACTTCTAATGTCATGACCTCACCTTGCAGGCCACCTCCTGAATGCTGACCGATACGGAGGCCCCTAGGTTCCCCAGTAACTACCTTAATCGTGAAATTTCCATATGCTGTTCCATTGAATACCTCAATATTCCAATCACCCTGGCTGAGGCCTTTTGCATCATATACTCCAACTTCCATCGTTAACTCAACCTCGAGTGAATCATCTGGAATTTCCCATTCCACATCCCAAGGAGCTCGATTCCCATCAAGATCTTCTGCAAATGTAGAAATCTGGAATTCTTGACCACTAGCAACGGTTTGATCTGGAGGAAGTGAAATCTCAACATGTATTGTATGCGGTAAACCTTGCTCTACATATATTCTAGAACGGGCGTTGCGGCCTGCCGCATCAGCCTCAATAAGATAATCGCCAATCTCGCTAGGAAGCCAAATCCCATCTGAGAGTCGCAATTGCGGAGTCACATCGTAACCATCAATGGTCCAGTTCAACTGGATGCCAGCGATTAAATTGCCATCAGCATCACTCATTCTTGGATTCAAATCATATGAGTCATCGGCAGAGATTGTTTCTCCATCACCATCTAACAAAATTCGTGCTAAACGACCGGGTCGAACATCAATACTAGTTTCGGATTCAAATGTTTGATTCTGTCCGATATGTTTTGCTTGAATAGTCCATATTCCTGCGACCCCTCCGACAAATCGTGTCCCTTGTATGTCGGACACAAGGCAAGATTCTGCAATCGTTTCAACTACAGACCATTCAGCTGAAATCGGCCACCTATTCCCGCGAATATCTTCTGCCTGGAGAGTTAGATCAGATACATCATCTGCAGTCATGATATCGTGTTCTGCATCAATCCAAACACGGACAATCTCTCCATTTTCTACCACTACATCAATCCAAGTTTCGACTCCTTCGGCTTGGGCAGCCAATCGCCAAGTTCCTTCTTGACTAGGCAGCCATTCTACCATGCCGTTGTTAACCCTAAAATTACCACTTTCAGATGTCCAATTTTCTAAGGGAAGAAGCACTGAAACGTTGTTCCCGACCCTATCGTGCCAGCGTAAATCGAGCGGTACTGCTTCATCTGCGTAAACAATACGGTTTGGGCCAATAATCTCAAGGCTATTCACCAAACCGGGATTCACTGAAATCCAACCACTACCATTTGCGCCAACACCACTTGTAGCGTTTAACTGCCAAATTCCCACCTCTTGTCCGACAAAATAACCTGCTGAATCAATAGAACCACTTTCAACAGACCAATCAATCCCTGCTGCCGAACCAAGAGGTAAAGAATTACCAAATCTATCTTCAACTACAGGTATAATCTGTTTCCCTATACCTGCTCTGGCAGTTAAATCCTCAGGGATTATGATTTGGAATGCTCCTCCGACTCCGACCGTAATGTTCGATGCTGCGACGTGGCTCCCCCATTGAGCGACTACTGTGTGTTGCCCAATTTCTGTTGGTGTAAAAAGGCCATTCGAATCTATATTTCCAGATGATACTGACCAAATGAACGTGAGGCCGGGGACATAATTCCCATGTTGATCAATGCCATATGCCACAATAGGGACTGTGTCATCTGCAGTAATACTGTAATTTTCCTGAGCCATTACCATACCAAGTGGAGAACCGGGAATTACGAGCAGTTGATGAGAATCTTCAATCCCTGCACCGCTAACTCCTATGCTCACCAAACCAGAGGTAGTAGGACTTAGTCGACCAGTTCCATCAATAGTTCCTGAAGTTGTAGTCCACGTAGATGATGCTGAAATCACTTCTCCTCTCTCACTACGAATCATCGCATCCAGATCTAACGAACTATCCGCATCAATAATACCCAATCTTGGTTCAACATCAATCCAAGATGGAGTCTGTGCAAGGCTAATTGGTTGTGACCACTCAAATGTGATTCTCAATATCGGCCTAGCTGAAATGTTTGCTGATTCGGACGAATGGAAATTAACTATGCCCGGTGCGCTTTGATGACCGGGTGTCAATAATAACCCAACTCGAACGTCTGACACTGGATTCTGAGTTTGCTTATAGTTTGCTAATTCAACCGATTTTGTAACATCAAAATGGGTGGCTGTGGTATTCCTAAAGACAAGGTCTCGAGATTGCCAAGAGCCACTATCTAGATTCCCCAATGCGCCGGGTGCAGCCCAATAATCGTTAGAATTACGATATACCCACGATGCTTGACTGGCAACCCAATCACTTCGATGCACATTCCATACTTGAACGTCGACCGGAGATGTGTGTGGTAAAACTGGGTGTAGGGTCAATGAGGCATTCACTATTGTGGTATTCGTTGGGAAGCCCGCATCATCGAGGTTGATTCCAAACAACCCAATTCTGGTTTCTTGACGCCCAGATGTCCAACCCACCTGAATTTGTTGGGAATTAGATAATTGAGCGGTCATGTTACCGCTGTCCAGCGTTGTGTCCTCATCGACTGGGTAGAACACCGTCCATGTTCCATCACCATTATCTGTGAGCGAATCATTCACCTGATTGATTCTGCTTTTTTCTTCAAGAATGGGTGTGGGGACGAATTGGCTGAGAATAGGGAAAAGGAGTAAACAAACGAGAGCGGATGACACCGATTTAGAAGAGCAAAGCCCTCGCATGAAACTGCGACAAAACCCATTGGACTTGAAGGACGCGCAAGACCGTCCGCCTTCGGCGGACGGTGAAAATATACGGACAAATCTATTCTGTCCACTCTTCCCAGTCTTCCATTTCCGGATCCCTATACCACCAAGTTCCATCATCGTCCTGCCACCATTCAGTACCATCTTCGTCGACGCGATAATTTGGGTCTTCTTCAGTATTGTAATCAGCCTCTGATTGTGATTCAGTATAATCCATCTCAATTGGAGCAGGTGTATCATATTCGTCTTCTTCAAACAATGATTCTTCATCGAACTCATCATCATCGATATTGCCTCTGCGAATTAATATCACTACGATCAATACCACAACGAGTAGGAGTGTTATCACGGCAGCAAGGCCAATCCACGACCACGGTGCTTGAGCCTCGAAGAAACCACCCATTGTACTGTCGACAGATATTTCCACCTCATCACAGACTGGTCCATCACAGATTGTGATTGTGTTCATCCCTTCATTGAGCATGTAGACTTCTGCAGAAGTATCATTCAATATTTCCGGTCGATTAAGATCGTTTGAATCTTCTTGGATATAGATATCTGACAAAGAAATCGGGACTGAATTACCATATTGATCGAATCCTTCAACCTCTAGCGAAACTATACTTTGCTGTTCAACATTCAATGTGACACCTGGAACTGAACCTGGAGCACTCCCCACACTAGAGAGGCGGAACAAAGAGGCGTAGTCAACTGTGACCTCCCAATTTCCAGTACAAGTTCCACATGAACCCGAGCTGTAGGACAAAATGTATGTCTGATTATTTGAACCAATGAATCGATAATTACCAATTTCTAGATTTGCATTTGGATTTGCATCAATGATGTAATCTGATACAACAAAACCACTCACGCTATCACTTGCCCAAGTAACTTGAGAGGTTTGGTACTGATTCCCATCAGAGTCAGCAACCCAAATCTCAACCATTGGAGTTTCACCTGCAATCACTTGTGTTGATGCCATATCGATACTGCTACCTGATTCATCACCACTCGTGTATGCCTTGTGCCAAATATTTGCAACTTGACCTACTTCAACAGTGATTACTGTTCGAGACTGGATATTACTCGGCCCAACGGCACAAATCGTGTATTCTCCAACATTTGTAGCATCCCATACATAGTTTGAATCTCTCATTGCAATGGAGATATCCGTCCAACCAGAAATCAAGGCAGAACAACTTTGAGGTGCAATTTCAGAAGTAGAATCCCATTGCAGCCACTGTAAATTATCTTCAGGTAAGTCATTGCTGTTCGTATCCCTAGCGTCTGGTGCCAATGAATAATCCTCATCAGCAGTAATTGTTGTGTCAGATGCGAGAGTAATTGTGCTTAGGGCACCAGGTAGAACTGTGAAAGTAGTATCACTCAATACTGCTTGTGTCCCCACACCTGGAACGTTGAATTCATACCTGACATTAACCTGCCAATCTCCTACAGTTACTGGGTCAAAAATAGCAGTAGTTCCCTGATCGGTTAACCAAGCAGATGCACTAGATTGATCCATTGACCATATGGCTGACACGCTCCACTCATTTCCATCTGCATCAGATGCATAGGCTGAGATTGTTGCGGTATCTTGGCCACTGACAAGGGTCTGCACTGGCGTGCGTGCTTCAATTGATACCGCAATGCCATGGTTAATTGCCATTGGGACAATGACTTCAACACCCTCCAAGGTTGCTTTTACCCATGATGAACCTTGATTGGATGCCTCCCAAATTGCCGGTGAGCCTGCAACTAAATTACCATTCAACCAAGTCCACGATGTTATCGAAAGAGTCACCGGTTCGCGGTTGCCTTGTACATCAATTCGTACGACACTTAGATTGACCGATTCATCCGCAGTCATGGTGATACTTTCCAACGTAGGGGAACTTGTAACAATGATAGTATTCCCTGGGCCAACTGCTGTGACCTCTAGGTCGGCAATATCTCCATATGTTACAGTCATAACATGTTCAGCATGTATCCCAAGGTCACTATCAACCCAGATATTCCAGACGCCGACATTATCGCCAGTATATTCTCCAGAGGAGTTATCGATGACACCATCTGAAGCACCCCAAGTGAGGACACCTGAGGTACTTCGATCCTTCAGATTACCGCGTTGATCATATACATCAACATCAAGCATTGTGTTGTTTCCAGCTTCGATAGTATTCGAGCCAGTTATGACAAAGTAATTTGGAGCACCTGTTTCAACTGTGATTTCAATGTTCACTGCCGATATTGTTCCATCAGGGGCAACCCATGAAATGTTCATCCATTGGGTTCCTGCGGTCCATGGCTCCCAACTGACCTGATTAACAGGTGTTGATGTTGAGTATGCTTGGACCAAACCATCCCAAGTTGCACCTTGGAGGAAAGTGCCGTTGGTGATGTCAATAGTAATCATCTCACCAGGGACTACATTTCCATTCACATCAATAACTTCTAGCACAGTTAAATCAAATATGTCATCTGCAGTCAGTGTAATGGATAATGGCACTACTACCAATTGTACAGGATTACCTGCTGTAACTGTGATGTTTACAGACTCTATGACTTGCCCATATGCTGCAGATACCGTAGTTATACCAGATTGATCGGGGACAAAGTAACCATTAGAATCAATGGTTCCATCACTGCAAGACCAAATGACAGACCCCGGCAAATTATTGCCATTAGCATCTAGCAGGGAAGCGCTGAACTGCACCCCTGTGTCAGCATCTGTTGTCGAAGGTCCTGCCAAACTAATCGAATCAACTGATGTGTAATTAAAATCTAATACTGGACGATCAATTTGTGTTTCTTCCTCACTTGAATGAACTCCAATTTCCATGTGCCCAGTATTTGGCGAACCGATGATTACGATTGTAATCGTTCCATTCATAGAAGATAGGGCACCGCTAACATCGAAATGCAACCAACCTCCCGTAAATGTCGAAGGGACACGTACTGTATCCAATGGACTTGTACTATAGTCTGTGCCAGCAAGGAGGCCGGGTGTTGACCAGTTGGCACTTGTTGATGCAGAATTCCAAGTTGCACCACTTTCAGCATAATTATTGTTCAAAACAGCATAAGCAGTCAAATCAAGGTGATTTGCCATCGAATATTCTGTAATTCCGCCACTGTAAAACGACAATTCTGCTGAATGTGGATTTACTGACAATTGGTCTAATGGCATCTGTCCCAAATCAATTTGGAAAAATGCAATTGACTGACCACTTGCAGATGTACCTAACTGCAATTCCTCATAGGAGCCATATGCAGAATTTGGATTTGAACTATCAATGAAAGTGTCCCAAATCGGCACATGTCCGAGGTCGTAAACATCAGAACCCTCTTGAATCTCTACTGTGTGAACGTGGTTTCCAAGAGGTGCTATGTCTGGATTACCTATACCAAATGTCCAAGGTACAGATCTCGCGCCTGGAACAGAACCATTCAGTGCTTGGACAGACCAAGTGTAAATTTCCCCTACTGCAAGATCAAAATTGGGTTGCCAACTGCAGTTGAATGCTGTTATTCCAGTAGAACACGGTATGAAACCGCTGCCAGTGTTCCAGTCTTGGAAAACCTGTGAACCACTACCATTACTCAATGTGAGAACATATCCAGTTGCATCGCTTAGTCCATTCCAAGTTAAAATGGGTCTTGTTTCAGTTCCAAGAACATACTGCCCAACATCGTAAACAACCTCAAATTGTTCGGGTGATACAAGCGTTACTTGGGCTGGTGATGAAGCATTATTGGGATTATCAACATAATCAACTTCTAGTTCTGGCGCATAATCTGATGAACCTTCAGCAGAATTGAAGTAAATAGTGCCAGACCAACCTGTTTTCAATGCCATATTGATGGCACCATTTGCGGCCCAAGAAGAGCGAGCTAAACTTGTGACGTCCCACTCATACCAAACTCCTGCGTTTGTACTCGAAGATGTCATCGATGATATGGCTGTAGAATTGCACTGCGTACTTGGATTGAAGTTGTTCCAAGTTACAGCACTCTCACTAAATGAATTGCAATCATGGACAGAAATACTGTGTGCACCAGTCCCAGTAATACTTGCTACATACAAACGCAAAGTGACCGATGTTGGCAGCATAGTGCTTGGATAGGGGTACTCTGTTAAATCAATTGAAAGCAAGGAGACTGCTTCATGTGCAGATGAGTATGGATCTACCCCAACTGCAAGAGTTGTGTCTGTGCCGTGATTTTGATATTGCCCTATTACGTTAGAACCAATCCAAGTATCTGGCATTGTCGGAAGAAGGCCTGAATCTTCAAAGACGATTCCACGTTGCATTGTTACTGAATAATTGCCAGCACCATCATCAGACCCTTGTTCTTCTGGAACACGGGAGCTGAATGGTTGAGACCAATTGCTGTAGATACCGTCTTGAACAGCCCTGACCCTCAAATTGTTCCAATGGTCACCCTGTCCAACACTTGCGGGTGTCCACAAAGTAAGATTGGCTAAATCAAATGTTGAGTTGCCCCAGGTTGATGAATTGCTTGATTCATAAATCCAAGTATCTGCTGTGAAGCGATCATTCAAGGAATGCTGAATCTGCCACGAATCAATCGAACCGGGACTCGGATGTGTCCATGTCGACCATAGCGGGTCAGTAGGCATTGGTCGCAATGAGTTCTCATCCCATGCAGTAAATGGGCCATTTGCCGTCAAATTACTGTCCCATATAGGTGCCACCGGCATGGTTTGAGAACCATTACGATATGTGATTTCAACATAGGGTCTGAATGCAGCATAGTTGCTTGATGCATGTTCCTGTATGAATGAATGGCGCGCATACAAATTTGGATCCTCAGATGCAAACAGGAGTGAAAGTGTATCGTTGCCATAGATGTGGGCTTGTTGCATCAATTGAGTGACATTCCAAGTATACCATCCATTCCCACTAACATTAGTTGTTGCAAACGGTGTTTGTACATCATTGACACCATTAACACCAGATACTTGCCATGAATTGTTAGTTGCACAACTATTCCAAGTGACACTGGCTTCATCCCATCCACACAACACACCTGAGACGGAGATATCTGTATCGTAACTCGATGAACCACTGAGTCTATACATCCACACTTGGGCATCAATTACTTGCCACTGTCCTCCATCCATTATAGGTACATTTGAAACATCAAATCGAACAAGTGAACGTGCTTCATGGCCGGCATTTGTGCATGCAGGGCCAGCAGCCGAAGACCCTACAGAAAGATAACTTGCTGAATTACCAAAAGCAGTATTTGCGTTACAAGAATCAATGTAGGCTCCTTCGGTAGTATCATATGCACCACTCGCAGTATGTGCATTACCATTTCGAAGATACACTGTGTTGTCAGTTGAATTGACTGGGACTGATATGTCATTGGGTATTCTGAAAATCTCATTCACAGAAGATGGGCCCACCATTAAGCCATTCATTGGAGCAACAAACCAACTCCAAGTAGTATCTTGGTCTGCTTGACCTCCTTCGAATGTCAGATTCTGCAAATCCGTCTGGGACCATGACACCTCACTATTTGTGCATTCTACTCCATCCCAAATAACGCCATTTGCAATGGCACAAATAATCCATCCATCGATATTGGTTATATCAGGGTGTGACCAATCAAATTCAATGACATCGTCAGATGTCATTGCAGGATATTCCCACACAATTTCATTGTTTACCGGATAAACAAGTGTTGCAGGAGTAGAGGGGGTTGTTCTAGTTCCATTCATCCATGCCAAAGAAAGCACTGGTTCATTTGCTTCAAACTGTGTCTCAGTACTTGCTAGTACTATTCTATCTGAGGAATTTAGTTCGGCACTTAGAAGCAAATCTACCGAACTATTACCATTAGCGAGGGCATTCTGAGCAAGGCGAGTGAAGTCAAAAGAAATCCAATCACTAGCTGCTTGATCAAATTGGATATGTGTCCAATCACCTCTGTCCGTCGAACCTTGAGCTCCAATTGAGGACCAATTGTTTATCCCGTCGTAGGTCAATCCTGTTGCAGATTCATTCCAATCCTGAAGCGCATCAAAAGAGGCTACCGTGGGCGTACTCGAGTTGTTAGATAGAACATAAAACGAAATGGATGCTTCAACTAAACGCGCATTGGATGGCATTGGCAGTGCCCCAAGACCACTTATTGGAATCTCGACCAATGCACTGGATGTACCCGAAATGAAAAGTGTATCATCGGATTCATGCGAGTCATTTAAGTGGGCAGAATCCCATGAAATCCAGGTATCTGTAAACAGTGGCAGACTCCCATCAGACAACACATCTCCATGGCCCATTTCTACTACATAGGCCGTTGTGTTGTGGATGTTTTCTGAGGTCACATCTAGATCAGGAATCACAAATTCAGAGGACGTAGACCACAATCCAACTTGGCCAGTTTCTGAAATACCTCTTACCCGCCAATAGAAGGTTTCACCGCCAGTTAGATTATTTGAGAATGTGAAATTAGCATCACTAAATTCACTTGTATCAACCCAAGAAGAGTAGGTTGAAAGGGCACTGGACGAGAAACTCGGAGATTCATCAACCTGAACCTCCCAAGCATTAGCTACGGTAGAACCTGTTTCATTCCATGATAGAGTAGGGGTTTTGTCTACTGTGAAAGTGTAATCACCACTGAGAATCCAGTCTCCATTTGCTGGAGACATATCGATTGGAACGTCAGGTGCCGCATTTGAACCGTTGGTATATATCAGAACTAGTTCAGGCATTGAACCACTCCCTCGATCATAGAAAGTGACCGCATTCCAACTCTCAGACACCAATATGAAATCGAGACGCGAATCGGTGCGCATAGCACTCTGGGCTGCAGCCGTAACATTCCATTCATACCACGTATTGTCTGAACTGATGTCAATTGTGTCCAACGTCTGCACTCTTTCTGAACCGCTAGCACCTACTGAATTCCAAGGAGTTACACCGTCTGTGGTATTCCAAGTAGCAGTACTTTCGACCCAATCATGCTCGCTACTTTCGTATGCAGTCATTGGAATATCAAAAGTCGATATGCCTGAGTTTTGCATAGTGCGTAGCCTCATCGTTGCAGAAACGATTGCGACGCCCTCGGGAAGTTGATGACTACGCAAATCACATCCAAAAAGTATGACCTGCGAATCAGATGCTGTCAAATCTTGACCATCCAGATTCATACCAGATGCGGGGCCACCCTCAAGAGTTAAATCCGCACATTTCGGATATTCGAGATTGGAGTTCAGGTGTGTCCCATTACCATGACGGTAACGTAACTCATACTCATCATCCCCCAAATCTGTTGAATTGATTTGGCTAATCAGCATAGTTTGCCCTATCCATGGACTCTGTTCATCATCCTCAACCATTAGCAACCGCCAATAGTACTCTTCAGCCCAGTCCAAATTCCACCCAGATGGAATCACAAACTCACCATTTGTGAGATCAAATCCATTGTTTGTCCGGCTATCTGCACTTAGTGGAAGGGATGCGCCTTGACCACTTGGCCACAGTTCAATGATAACATCACCAGGATTTCCGTTACTTTGAGTTGAAATGGATGGATCCCAAGACAATGTTGGAGTAGTGGTACCATCCAATTCCCAACCGTCTAAATCCCATGCAGCGCTGCCATCTGCGGGAGTGATATTTGTGGGACTAGGTGTAGCAGTAGAATCACCCCATGAATAAATCAAGTCTAGATGCGGACGATAACTCTCAGGCTCATCACTGGATGCGATTTCGACTTCTTCTCCTGCATCACCCATTCCTCTGATGATGAAATCCAAACTGCCATTTTGTCCACTCCGCAAGTATTGTTGGACGAATGGAGTGGCATCGAATGTGAAAGTGGATGTCCCTGTTTGATCTCCTTCAACAACACCCAGTAATCCGTTTTCTGCAAGGTTGTCCAAGCCTCCGGAATTCCAAGAGCTACCATTACTGCGATTAGCATAATTCAACTCACTGAATACATGACCTGTGCCAGATTCCATAACCCAGGCTGAAATCATAGGTGCACCTGTCCGACCGGTACGCCGGATATTTAGGGAAGCCTCGTGAATAGTTACGTTATCGTGGATTGGGACATTTTCCATGTCAACTCGTATAAGTGAGTGCATGTCGCTCTCATTTGTCAAATTCGAATGCCCAACTCGCATGCGTAAGTCATCGTCACCAATGTAGGTGCTGTTTCCAGATAATACCCAAGTATCATGTATAATTTTGTAGAGACCAAGTGTACCTGTCCTTAGTTCAATCTCAGCCTGACTATTGAAGTTTAGAGACCCAGTTTCAGCAGGTAAACCAAAGTAACCCACTTCCCAAGGACCTGCGATTGAATTGTTCAAAGAACGCATCCTGAACCACACCCACATGCCTCCATCAATTGTCGAATCGCAATTCGAAGAACACTGAAATTCATTTGTTGAAAATAAACTCGAATCATCCAAACTGTTCCAAGTCAAGTCATTATTGTGTAGTGAACGGAAATCATCGCTAGCAGAGAATTGAATTTCTAGGTCACCCGATGTCAGATTTGACCATGAGATTTTTGGACTCCGATCAGGAGCAATTACCAATTCAGTAGGGTCAGCGATTATTGTACCATTTGTAGGGCCAGCAACAGCGATGCTGCCCTGGAGTGGGGCAGTCCCCAAAGTGTACTCAAACGAAATAGATGGCCGTTCCCCAGATGTAGGATGCTCACTAGAGGCACACCAAACAAGGGAACCGATACCTGAGATTACGATACTCAGATTAGAATCGCCATTTCGTAACGATTCCTGAACTAGAGATGTTATATTCAAAGAAAATACACCTCTGCTAGCAGTGATATTATCCTGATAACCTGGCTGCCATAGGCCTCTGTCAGTATGGACGCCTTCTACACCACTTACATTCCAAGGAGAGCCGGTATCGCTCAAATTATGTGTCGCATTGGCTTCATTGAAAGGTGTAAGTAGGCGGGCTGGATAGAGGGCGGTATCATTTCCTTCAAGCATCTGTGTAGAAAAACCACGACATGTCAAATCCAAAGTTGCTGCACTAACAACTGCAGTAGTTGGCAAAGAGCCACCTCCATTGAGGGTTAACGGTATTGTGGCAAGAATCCTCGCACTAGTCACAAGTGGATCATCTCCAACTAACAAATTCTGAGCACTGCCATAATTTGTTGATGGCTGGCTAGAATTAGTCTGTGTGTCCTGAGAAAGTGACGTACTTGCGGTTAGAAATCGCGGTTTCGGTTCCTCTTCAAGTGGGGTTTCATTACTCAATAATTGCCCCCATGTGCTGAACAACATCAAGCAAACCATCAAAATGGCTGCAATTGTTGAACTCCTGTTTTTTACTCCGTACATCATGGCCCTCGGCTTCGCACAGAACAAACTACTGTTAATCACTTACGGTGCATGACCATACTACGTATGGTCTATGCAGGCCACTTTTTTCGCTGCATTGTCAGTGGATAGGTTCATTGACAACCGCTACAAACAGCAATTGGTTCCGATGTCGAAAATGTGGGTTGAGAAGCATCGCCCAAGCACTGTACGCGATATTCGCGGGCAAGCTGCAACAGTCGAGCGGTTGGCTGCTTATGCTGATTTAGGAACATTCCCACACCTGCTGTTTGCTGGACCACCGGGGACAGGGAAAACTACTGCAGCACTCGCATTATGTTTCGACATATTTGGTGAACGTTCTAAGGATAATTTACTCGAGATGAATGCGAGTGATGAGAGAAAACTGGAAAATATTAGGACTAAAGTGAAACAATTCGCGAGAACTAGTCCGCTCGGTGTTGATTTCAAGGTGATTTTTCTTGATGAGGCCGATGCCTTGACTGCCGATGCACAGGGAGCATTAAGACGGATTATGGAGCAATATGCAGAAACCTGTCGCTTCATTCTATCTTGCAATTATTCATCGAAAATTATTGAGCCTATTCAATCGAGATGTGCTGTTTTTAGATTCCGCCCACTAGCAGATGATCAAGTCCGCATGCAAATTGAAACCGTTGCAAAGTCAGAAGGTATTGAATTAGATCAGGATGCTTGTGAAGCAATAATACATGTCAGTTTAGGCGACTTGCGTAGAGCCATAACTGCACTACAAGTTAGTGCAAGTCTGAGTAATCATGTAACGCGGTCTCTGATTTATGAAACGACTGCGACTGCGCCTCCAGAAGACTTGCATGGATACTTGCTTGCTTGTAAAGAGGATGGATTCCATCCTGCAAGAAGGCGTTTGCGGACAATATTGGATCAGTTTGGGTTAGCGGGGACTGATTTGGTGAACCAACTACATAGGGCGCTATACGATGCAGATTTCTTCAGTGAAACACAGAAACTTGACATTACTGAAATGATGGCGACTATCGATTTTAGACTTGTTGAGGGAGGTGGGGAGTCCCTCCAACTAGATTCGATGACTGCAACAATATGCTCAATGTTTCGTGACTAAGACCAAGCCGGTGTCAGTAAGTCTGCATGATCGCGTATTGCTTCTTCACAGAGAATACTCGCTTTTTCCCTAAGCCGATTCGCGTGCATTTGATCTTCAATCCGAGTGCGACGCGATGCTCGGATTACTGGAGCAAGGGGGGTCCAGCAAAGCATATCTGCAGCTACACCCATATTTCCTCTAATCACCCTGTGTGCCAATTTTTCCATCATTTGTGTCAACTGTTCAATTGTATCTTCGTTCAGCATTTTTCATACCTCGTCAAGATACACAGGCGGGGCATCCAGACTACCTTCGTTTTCATGGGAGAGTAATATGAAACAAAGCGAAAGTGATTCAGTACCCCGAATATTCACGAAAGTGAACTAAGGTTTAATTGTGAAATAGATTGTTTTCTTTTCTGTTAAATCCCATGGATTTCCATCTTGACTAAGAGTGATTTCAACAGTGTAGGTTACTCCAACAGAATAGTCAAAGTCATTTGGTAATTGGATGAGAATAGGCACATCTTCAGAATGAGGGGCAACCCCTGATACATTTTCCAGATTTCCCGAATGTGTCTGCCAATTTTCACTCAATGACTCTGCAGAACCACTCCACACCTCTGTACGGTTACTAGCTGCCATGAGTTTTACCTCGACCATGACTGCCTCTGCATCGTCGTTGTCACGAACGCCGAAAACTAATGCAAGATTTCGATCCGACAGTGAATCGGAATCAGAAAAATCATCAATTGGATAATGCCATTCAGGATTATCCATATCCACCAAGAGAGTTTTACTCGCGATTTCTGGAGGAGATATGTCGCCAAGTGGCGGGTTTACAACTATGAAACAAACTGCGAGCCAAGTGAATGTGTACAAGAAACTGGCTCGAAACCAATTGCCAAATGTGTACCTATCTGAATAAATCTTAGGAATAATCATCCTATGTAGTGGTGGTAATGTGAATATCAAAAGTAGGGGTAAAGACCACAACACACTGGCTGGCGCCCCTAAAGCTGGCATAATCAGGTATCTCATTGTAAGTCCGATTGCAATGGCATAGAGAATGACAAGCCACATAGAAAACGTATCTGCTTTTTCCTTAACCACGTGATCAACAGGGTCGAATGGTTCGACGCCTACTTTGCCACCACCGCGCTTCTTTTCGCCATCCCGACCACTTCTTCGCTTATCGCTAGCCGCTGCTGCAGCCATTGCTGTGGACAAGTCAACCATCGTGCTCAGCATGAGCGAAACCGACAACGTCTATGATGGGTTCGGAACAGCATGCTGATGAAACTGTAATGTTTCATGAACAATTGTTAGTGCCGGGAGCGGGGCTCGAACCCGCGACCTTCGGATGTCTCAGACATTTCTAGGGTTATCTCGCTCATTTCTCACCTTAATGGTAGTCCTATGAGTCCGACGCGCCACCAACTACGCCACCCCGGCAACGGAGTCTTCGACAAACCTCCCGAATATGAGCATATCCATTCGAGCCGACCGTACGATTGAAGGTATGTCGTCAATTTGACTCGGCCATGGGTCAACCCAATATGGGCGATAGAGTACGAATAACGGCATCTACCCCAGAGGGGGAAGTAACCCACGAGGGAATCTTATTGATGGCATCCAAGAGTGAGCATGTCACCATTAAATTGGACAATGGTTACAATGTAACCTTCTCCAATAACAATGTTAGTCAACTAGAAATTATTGAGGGGAAAAGCAACTCAGTAGAAAAAAAGGAGACTATTCTGGAAGAGGATAGTGGGCTCCCATTAATCTGGATAATACATACAGGTGGTACAATAGCCTCGAAAGTTGACTACACAACTGGGGCAGTTGCGGCTAGCTTTGAACCAAAAGAACTACTCAATGCTGTGCCTGAATTAGCCCAACATGCAAGAATTCGAACCACTAAGATAGGGAATATGTGGTCAGATGATATTCGTGCAAGGCATTGGAACTTGATGATATCTGCTACTAAGGATGCCTTCGAATCTGGTGCTACCGGGGTGGTCATTACACATGGAACTGATACCATGCATTATTCTGCAGCTGCAGCGGCTTATTCATGGGCTGGATCAGGCCAAAGGCCACCTGGACGTATTGTATTCACAGGGTCCCAACGCAGCAGCGACAGAGGGTCAACAGATGGAACTGAAAATTTGATCGCAGCAGTATATTGGGCAGCATTTGGACCAGAAGTGACAGGGGAAAACGGGGATGCGAGTGTGATAGTAATGCACGCAGGTAGTAATGACGGCGTATGCTCAGTTATACCTGGTTGTAACGCAAGAAAATTTCATTCAAGTCGGCGAGATACTTTCCAAGCGATTAATGCCCAACCAATGGCGTCAATTGCAGTAGATCGAAGTGGAGGATGCGAAATTCTAGGCGACTTCCAGGTTCCCACGCGGGAAATTGGTAGATTACCTTGTCTCTTCGATGAAAATACCAAAATTATGCAATTAATTGCAGGGCCTCACTTGTTTGCCGACCAAATCAATCTAGCACAAAATTTCGATGCAATATTATTCCATGGAACTGGCCTAGGTCACCTACCTATCGAAAATTCAAATGGTGATAGCCCCGAAAATGATGAGGTGAAAAAGGCGGTTTCAGAATATTGCAAGGAGGGGGGCATTGCAGTTATGGCAACCCAGTGTATCAATGGCCCTGTCCACATGGACGTGTATAGTAAAGGGCGCATTCAGCAAGAGTTAGGCATAATAGGAAATCATTCCACTACAGGCCCTGATTCAGCCTTGGTAAAATTGCACTTCTTACTCTCAAACAACATAGATGTTAGACAGGGTTGGGCTGCCAATTTGTGTGGCGAAAATCAATCGAAAATATCCAATTGAGAAAATAATTTTCCAATTGAAAAGTTTCGATAATTATTGAACACTCTTATTCAAAGACCGCTCTCCTATGGAGAGCGATATGGGCGGTAAAGGCGAAGAGTTGTCATGGCGCAGAAGTCAGGCATTATCAGGCGGCGGGATGAAACGCCTTGAGAACCTCCGTGAAACCGGTAGAGGCACTGCTAGAGAACGACTGGATGCATTGTTAGATCCCGATAGTTTTGTCGAAACTGACGCATTAATCAACCACCGAAATCACCAAGGAAACATGCACGTGCACCCACAATTTGGCGATGGAGTAGTTGCTGGCCACGGAAGTGTAGACGGGCGAAGAGTGTTCTGCTTCAGTCAGGACTTCACCGTTTTTGGTGGTTCAATGGGAGAAATGCATGCTAAGAAAATTACCAAAGTGATTGAAATGGCAGAAAGAGCACGTGTCCCACTAATCTGTATCTGGGATGGAGGCGGCCAACGGGCTCACGATGGTGTCCACTCACTCGCAGCAACTGGGGAAATGCTAGACCGCTTGGTATCCTGCTCAGGGCGAATACCAATGGTCAGTTTGGTCCTCGGGCCAGTTGTAGGAGTATCTGCTCTTGCAGCTGCGATTGCTGATTTTGTAATCTTAGGTGAAGAACATGGGCAACTTTTTCTTTCAAGTCCGTTAGAAACTGCCGAAACAGTCTCGGGTGAGATGAGTAATGAAGATTTAGGCGGTGCACAAATGCATGCATCCCGATCAGGAATTTGTTGCCTCACTGCAGATGATGAGAATGATGCCATGGACATTGCAATTGAATTGCTTTCCTTCTTTCCAGATTATTGTGGTGCGAGTCCTCCCCATCTAGATTCAGGAGATCCACATGACAGAGATTGCCCTATACTCAAAGAGATTGTACCAAGTGATAGCAATCGTCCATATGACATTGTTAAAGTCATCCAAGGTACGGTTGACGACTCACATTTTGTTGAATTATTCCCCAATTATGCAGACAATATCGTTGTTGGTATGGCGCGATTAGCAGGCCACCCAATCGGCATAATTGCTAACCAACCAAAAGTCCTCGCCGGATGCTTAGATATTGATGCTAGTATCAAAGCCGCACGTTTCATCCGTACATGTGACGCATTCAACATACCCCTCCTCTCTTTCGTCGATGTACCTGGTTTTTTACCAGGTACTGTGCAAGAATGGGGTGGTATTATACGGCATGGTGCAAAAATGCTGTATGCATATGCTGAGGCAACTGTACCTATGCTTACTGTCGTCACACGCAAAGCGTATGGAGGTGCCTATTTGGCTATGGCATGTAAGCATCTGGAATCTGACTACAACGTGGCTTGGCCTACGGGAGAACTTGCAGTCATGGGAGCAGAGGGCGCCGTCAATATCATCCACAGGCGCGAATTGAAAGATGCCGAAAACTATCAAGAAAAACACGCAGAACTTGTTGAGGATTACCGAAATAAATTTGGAGACCCTTATGTGGCAGCAAGAAATGGGTGGTTGGATGATGTTATTGAACCAAATGAAACACGGTTAAGGCTCATACGTGCACTGAAAAGCCTACTCTCAAAAAGAGTCTGGCAGCCCCCAAGAAAACACGGAAACATTCCACTCTAGTCTAATTCGGCGAAATCTGCCTCCAAGGCATCTAGATCATATTCATCAGAATTCGACTCCTTTTCATTGGCAAGTATTTTTTCCATATCTGAATTAGATATTGTTGCAATCATGTATAATCCAATTATGGCGATTACTGAAGCAACTACTATTGCAAGAACAACCCAAATTGAGAAGGGGCCATTTTGTGTATTGACTGGGATTTGCGGTAAATTTTGTTCGCCTAAATCGGCATCAGAAAGAGGGACTGTATGATAATACACTTTCACAGAGGACCAATTCTGATTCTCCAATACTCGCACTTCAAGGCGATGGGCTCCAGCTAGAAGTTCACTTGTGCTAACCTTGACAGCGCATTCCCACATATTCGTATTCGCTTCAATACAAACCGTTTCAGCATCATCCCATAGTTTCCCGTCCCATCGAGTTTCTATTGTCCAAGGAGAAGCATCATCTGGATCATAAATCACTACCGTGAATGAAACTTCTTCATCTCCACTAATGGAGCCCCATGTAAGTTGAGATGGATCGTTTACTTCTGATACTATCAATTCAAGATTTACAGTCGATTGCCCATCGATACTGGTTGCTGTGAGGTTCCACTCACTAGAAATTCCCGACCAGTCGGATGAAGGAACTATTCTCAATACACTGGTCAAAACATCCACCTGTATGTGTGGATGCCCTCCGGTTATTGAAAACGATAAGTCATCACCATCTTCATCCCACCCGATTTCAGATAGGGGAATTTCTATTGGGGTATCCTCAATTAATTCCACAGTGGTCAAATTTAGAAATGGAGGGTCAGCCACAGATGCAATATTGACTCGAATCAAAGATTGGATTGGTTGACTGGTTAAGTCTCCGACCCATAAGTCAACCGTCGCCACACCATTCCAATTTGTTGTGGGTGTGACTGTGAGATTAGATTCATCCCAAGAAACTGTCAATCCAGAATCGCAGGTTGCATTAATGATGTGAACTGAATTACCTTCTGGATCCATGAAATATGGTCTAATGTCTATCGTATCCGAAGTTCCATCCTCTACCAACTGAAGTTCGGGAAGTGGATTCAATTGATTCACTGAGTCATCAACTGCGAAAACACTCGCATTGAGATTAAATTGTATTGAGAAATTGGTATCGTATCGATCGAATGCTGTTAAATTCAGAATTTCAGTACCTGCCCATTCGGGCGACCCTGTATGTTCACACCTCAATGAGGTTTCTTTGAGGAAACAATGCATTTGATTAGTACTTGGCAAATGGGCATCCATCTCAATGAACATTGAGGTGCCATCGGGGTCGGTGACTATTTCAGAAAATGGAATCTCAGCAAATCCGTGTTGTGGGACACTCAAATTTGGAAGGGGGTTTGCCAGAACAGGTTCCTGATTTATCCGATAGAAATCAACGTCTATGAATGATGGCATCCCAAACCAATTCACATTCACACGTACGGTTCTATTACCAGGAGGAACTCCCTCTGTAGGCACATCACAATCTGTTTTAGATAGTTCCCCTGGTACAGTTGATGATGTGAATACACCTGTGGAATTGACCCCATAGGTTTCAAAATCTGCAGGATCCCACCAATCCCCGCCTTCCGTGATTGTACATGATACTGTGGTGCCAATTGGTGCACTACCATCACGATGTAACAATTGGGTTGAGACAGAAACAACCCTTCCATTCATCCCATCCCATTCATTTGTGTCAGAAGAATTGTAGTCCATTGGCAAAAAACGAGCAGCGGTCAAGTCTTCATCAATATATGAATCCGAATCTGATGGACTTTCCCAATTTGTTTCTCGATTAGTAGCATTTAGCCACTGAGTATGATCTCCTTTCAGCATCAAATCGAAATATGGTAGAATATGGTCTATGGCGTGTCCCTGCTGAACATCTCTAGTCATTGTTGCATCACCATCATTAAAGCCCTCAAAGAAGTCATTCTCATCTTGATATTGGATATGATTGGCACCTATTACTGACATATAGTGCCATGGAAATTCATGGTTTTCCAACCAGACCTCAACGTTCGACTCAGATGGTGCCATCTCGTCGAAACTTCCTGTTAGATAAAGCCCCATTCCGGGCCCTGGAGATGGGCCAAAACTAGAACTGGATACATCCGTATTTACATCTGAAAGGGCTAATCCCACTATTGCGTTGGGAAGTGATGTGTTTGCAAGATATTGCAACCAATCCCCTGACATTAGTAATTGACAAGTTGCTGCTTGTTTTGCACCAACTCCATGACCACCGAAGCCCCAATTTTTTGAATCCATAGTCACATTGCCAAAGTAACCTTGTAGTCCAAAATATAGGTTAATTGCCTCAACACATTGTACAGACGTTTGTTCGGCAGTCCAATCGGGAGGCAGAACCACAACAAGATAACCCGCTGATGCTAAATTATTCCCAACCCAATCGTATTGATCAACCTCTTCTCCTTCATCACCAAACCACATTACAAGAGGGTATGGGCCCGAGGCATTGTCAACAGGAGTTGAGAAGCCATTCGATAATGCAGGATAATATGCTAAAGAATTGTGAGTTTCATTTTCACCATCCTCCCAAGACAAATATGACGTGCCAACAGGAAAAGTATCAACTTCAACTGAGGGCGAGAATGATTCACCACTAGCTTCCGCGACAGATATTAGTGAGAATAATATGAGAAGCGCCAATAGTGTAGCCACTCTATTTCCGGCCATCAAACCTCTGAGATTTAACATCACACTTCAAACCGACGCAATTGAGTTTAACTGGAATTGATTAGTTTTTCAAGTGCAATTAAACGGGTCATAGTCAAACCTAGGCCAGGCAATAAATGTGCGAATTCAGGAGAATATATTCGCGACCAAGCCTGTAGATGCTGGGCAGCAAGAAGCCATCGCCCATCTAATTGGATACGAGCACCTTCATGTTCGACAACCCGCGCCACCTTTTCTGAACTGTAGGAGGCAGATATCTGAATATCGGCAATTGTATGCATGGATTTGGATGGTTTTCCAGCTTCTGTGTCGAAATCGACAAAAAGTCTCATGCCAAGATGTCCAACGACTTCTTCATCGGCAATAATTGCGTTTTTCCAAGAACCTCTTGTACCAAGATCTCTGCGGCCTTTGATTGGCCAGATTTTACCTCCTGATTCTGCCCATGATGCTGCACATGAGCGTGCTGAACCACCGCCACCGACCATGCAAAGTAGTGGTGAATCGATACCATCTAAATCGAAATCAAAGCCAAAGTGTTGTGCTATTGAAACAAGGCCAAAACCATCAGTCCCTACAGCATACCAATTTATTCCATCCCAACGCAACTGATTAACAGCACCATTTTCTAGGCACCCATCTAAAGCGTGTATACCTGACCTTGTATTCAGTAAATGTTTGAGGGGGCTAGTTATTGATATCCATGTTTCGATTTCGCCTCGACGCTTACGTAGATGCTCACCTTCTTGGTTGAACAGTGTCTCAAGATGTGGGACATGATCTATATCGGCAGCCTCTACTTGCAAAATTGCTGAGCGTGCAAAGCCAATCAGTTTGGATATGGATTCACTTGAGAAGTCGCCATAGAGAGGATGCTCTTTTTTGTCACTAGGGATGCCTTTCTGCACCCAAGCCCAGGCCATTGGAGACATTACATCTTTTGTGTCTATAAGATCTAACTCCTCAACCTTCATTTCCAATCCTGCTTTTTCTAAATGTGCCACGGTTAATGCAAACAATGCTGGGGAAAGGGAATGCTCAACCGGTGAGCCCGCAACCGCATATCGGATTCGCATCTTGCCTCGAGGGTCCGTGTGCCCGCTCCTTCACAAAGCAAACGGATACGCATCTTCGAGGTTCTAATTCCATGAATGCTTGAATACCGGAAGCGTTGCAGCAGCGTTATGGCCACAGATCTTGAGATTGCCCGAGCTGCATCCCCAGCACCAATCGAGGAAATTGCTTGGAAACTTGGCATCGGTGTCGAAGAGCTGATACCAATGGGAAAGGGTATGGCGAAAATCACATGGGATGCCTTGAAAGAGCGATTTGACAAACCCCGTGGTTCACTGATATTGGTAACTAGTGTAAATCCAACTCCATTTGGTGAAGGGAAGACTGTTACTACAATAGGTCTAACTCAAGCACTCAACCGAATTGGCCAACAGGCTACTTGTACCATTCGTGAACCAAGCATGGGACCAGTATTTGGTATCAAAGGGGGGGCAGCAGGAGGAGGGCACAGCCAAGTGCTCCCAATGGAAGCCATCAACCTCCATTTCACAGGAGATTTACATGCTGTGACAAGTGCACACAACCTTTGTTCAGCAATGCTTGACAATCACATATTCTTTGGAAATGTTTCAGACATAGACACCAATCGAATCCTTTGGCCTCGTGTTATCGACATGAATGATCGTTCCCTAAGGAATGTTGCAGTGGGACTGGGGGGGCCGAAAAATGGTGTAGCCAGAGAAGAAAGATTCGATATAACTGCTGCATCGGAAGTCATGGCAATCTTAGCATTGGCTTCAGATTATGCTGATTTGCGACATAGATTAGGAGAAATTGTTGTGGCTGAAAGCCGTTCTGGTTCCCCTGTCAAGGCTGCCGACATTGGAGCTGCTGGACCTATGGCTCTTCTCCTTCGAGAAGCATTCTTACCAAATCTCGTCCAAACTATCGAACAAGATCCTGCATTCATTCATGCAGGCCCATTTGCAAATATTGCACATGGAAATTCATCCATAATCGCTGATCGAATCGCCTTAGGACTGAATGCCTATGTCGTAACAGAGGCTGGCTTTGGTGCCGACATGGGTGCTGAGAAAATGATGCATATCAAGGCAGCATCAAGCGGTGTTGCACCTGATTGTGTGGTGATGAATGTGACTGTTCGTAGCATGAAAATGCACGGAGGTGGTTTTTCAACAGGTGGAGGGAAACGCCCGCAACCTGAAGAAATTGCTACTGAAAATGTAGAGGCTGTTCGTGCTGGAGCAAGTACCAATTTAGCAAGGCACATACGTAACATGTTGAGATTTGGAGTCCCAGTCATTGCAAGTGTCAATGTGTTTCCAACCGATACCGAGAATGAAATCAACGCACTGATTGAAGAGGCAAAGGAGGCAGGTGCTGGTTATGCGGTCGTCACAAGGGTTCATTCAGGTGGTGGTGAAGGTGGTGCAGAACTTGCTCGAGCAGTTGTGTCGGCTTGCCAATCTCACATTGCAGATGGAAGACCGTTTCAACCACTATTCGCACCCAACGCCCCAATTCAAGAAAAAATACTGAGAGTTGCAACTAATGTGTATGGAGCCGATAGTGTTGACTTTTCTCCAAAAGCCTTGAAGGATCTAAAAACTTTGGAAAATTGGGGCTATGGCAACCTCGCTGTTTGTATGGCAAAGACACAATATTCATTCTCTCATGAAGCCAGTGAATTGGGTTCACCAAGTGGATTCACACTACCAATTCGAGAACTCAGATTAAACGCAGGGGCTGGATTTGTAGTGGCAGTGTGTGGTACTATGATGACGATGCCAGGATTACCAAGAGTACCCGCTGCAGAAAACATGGATATGGATGAAGATGGAAATCTACTAGGCATGTTTGGTTAGGTGAAAATATGAGAATCGCAATGGTACTTTCTCTTCTGATGCTTGGTGCAATGCTTTCTGGATGTTTAGGAGGTGAAGACCGTGAATATTCGGACTTTGAAGGGTGTACAACTGATGAAGAAATATCTTGTGAAATTGTAGAACCTATTGAAAATCAGACTGCTAATGAATCAAACCCGCCGATGTATGACTTGATTTATGCACGACCAAATGGTGTTGCACTTAGATTGGCTGTGCATCTCCCCAATACCGATGGCCCACATCCAGTGATAATGTATATTCATGAAGGTGAATGGAAAAGTGGAACACGCGAATTGAGTGAAGACCATGCGGCAAGACAACTTGTCAAGAAGGAAGGTTGGGCTGTAATCAGTGTAGAATACAGATTATCCAATGAAGGTATTTGGCCTGCACAACTTGAGGATTTAGAAACCGCATTATATTGGATAAATAATAACTCAGATACTTACAACTTAGACACAAACACAACTGTTGTCTGGGGTTCTGGTGCTGGTGGACATCTAGCCGCAATGTTGGCTGTAAATTCCAATCACAGTATATCTGCTGCAATTGACTGGTTTGGGCCAACAGATCTTGTCGAAATGGTAGAAATTTCCAACGCAACGGGGTCAGATTATTCTTCAATCAGTGATTTAATTGGTTGTGACCCTATGAATGGGAGTGAGTGTACCAACCAAACAATGAGTGCATCTCCAGTCCACTTAACCACTGGTTCAACAGTACCAATGCTCATTATGCATGGTACTGATGACGAGAATGTACCACACAATCAGAGTTTGTCAATGAGCCAATCATTGTCTACCCCAAGATGGATGGTCACAATCGAGGGAGGGGGGCATGGTGCTATGAGTCACCCTTGGAAAGAGAATATGGTTGTGCAAATCGTTGCTGATTTCCTTGAAAACGTGACGTCAGAATCTGTTCAAAACCGACAAATTACTGTCGATGCTGGCCCTGAAACAGGGACTTGGGAAGGTCAGCGTGTCCACGATGTTCAGACCTTGGCAAGACCTCCAGGAGGATCTTGGCAGGATTGGAGATTATCCGATTACCTGGTTCCTAATTGGAATAATAACACAAACGACCCGTGGATCGTCATTCAATTTCTAAGTACAGATTGCAGCCATTGTTGGAATGCCGCAGATGATATTGAAGTTCTTCATAATCAATACAAAGATTCAATCATACTATTCTCATTCGCTGTTAATTTTAGCTCAAACAACAATTTCAACGCTAGTCTGAGTGAGATTGGAGCATTCCAAGATCGCACTCCATACCAAGGCTGCTATTATGCAACTCGTGATTGTGCAGACCGACCCGGGCCAGCGCATAATTGGACTTATGTTGATGACAGGGATCAAACGCAGATGTATGCATTCCATTCGCAAGGGACACCCATGTATGTAATCATACAACCCGATGGAATTATTTCTTGGCATCAATACCAAAATGATGGACAAAGTGTAGATGACGCCCTAGCTGAACTATTCCCAGGAGATGGCTAATTGCAGAAAATTAAGTCCATCGAAAATGGAGTGCGACTAAGAGTCCAGCACGAAGATGACCTCTGGACATTGGCACAAATTGTGACCTCAAAATGTCGAGTTGGAATGATGGGTTATCGTCGAGATCAGAGTACTGGCACCCAAGAATCAGGAAGAGCAAAGTCTGCAGATCGGAAACCAATGTGGATTGTATTAGATGCTGAAAGTAATGAATTCCAGCCATTCACAGATAACCTCAGAATTCATGGTATCATTTGGGAAGCACCTATCGACAAAGGAAGCCATCACACGCATTCAGTTCGCCCAAGAGATGAAATAGAAATCTCATGGGAAGGAGGTATCGCTGATTCAGATCAACAATTGCTGGATGAATCGATTAACGATAGTGGGAAAGGCCGTGTTGCAATCGCTGTAGTCGAGAGTGATGAAATATTGCTCTTCGAAATTGCACAACATGGAATGAGACAAGTTGGAGATACATTCACGCTCAGAGGTGGAGGGAAAAGAGAGGCGAAATCATCAGAGGTTCGTAAGGCATTTCTCAATCAAGTGGCAGGACAAGTTTCGAAGGCAGTTAGTCATGAAATGCCAATTATCATTTGTGGCCCAGGGATGGCACGAGAACAATTTGAATCATTGCTAAAAAAGACCGGCTCCGAACATAAGGTATTGAATATTGCAACCAGCATAGGTGGTAGAGCCGCTGCCAACGAAGTTATGCGTGAAGGAGGAGCAGACATGCTACTCGGTGAATTTGCTATGGCAAACCAAGTTCGACTGATTGAGGAAGCATTGGTTAGAATCTCGACCAATGGAGCAATTGCATATGGGAAAAGGAATCTTGAAGAGGCCCTCCAGCAAGGTGCAATCGAATCTCTTGTTATCGAGGCAGGGTTGCTTCGTAGTGACGCATTCTGGTCTGAAGCAGCAGCATTGGTTAGAGCCGCAGGTGGAGAGGTCATACAAGCCAGCGCAGACCACGATGCGGGTGAGCAACTCATGGGCCTAGGTGGCGCCATTGGCCTCCTTCGTTGGAACTTAGAGTAATCCAAATCAACCTTGGAAGCCAGGGTAATGCTGCGCAGTGTACTGTGAAGCACTTGCTGCATCATAGCCCTGTGCAATTAGACCGTTGTAGTACTCTTGTGCTGGATCTGGTTGTGCAACGGGTGCGGCCACAACAGGTGCAGCTGCCATCGGTGCAGCTGCCATAGGTGCAGCTGCAACTGGCGCGCCCATAACAGGCATTGCTGCACCAGGGGTTCCAACCATAGTAGCAGGAGCGCCGCCCTGTACAACTACAGTTTGTGACTTGTCATTAATTGTCAAGCCAAGAATCAAACCAACTATGAGAAGGCAACCTCCTCCTGCAAAGAAGCAAGTGGAACCAAGGGCAGCAAGGAATCCTCCTGCAGCCTTACCAACATCGTCGAGTACATCGTCAAACGCCTTGTCATCGTACTGAACCCAACATGCGGATGCACAATTGACAGTTGCAGTGCCGTTTGTGTAGCCGCCTGCACTGTCTCCAATCTTAACGAGCATTTTGTCTCCCTCTTCACGAGTATCTTCCCAATTCCAATCAGTAGAGCACGCGTAGTAGAAGCTGTTGCTTTCATCACCTGTATGAGTGGTTGTAAAATCTTGTTGATCTTCACCTTGATTGAATCCTTCACAGAAATCCCATACTCCATCTTCATTGGCATCCTCATATGTACCTTCGATGAAGATTGTAAAACCAATCTCACCTTCACCGTCATCATCTACGATTTCAACTGTACCTGTTGTTACTCCTTCCAATGCCCATTTGTTTTCTTCCAAAGAATCCCCAGCATCATCAATTGAATTTGCTCCCCAAGCGAACATACCGCCGCCAATCAATACTAAAACTAAGCCAATTCCCATGAATATTTTACCACTTGCGTGCATGTTGCTGGCTAGAAGCGATGCTTCTTAATGTAACCGCAACCACTTGTTGCCACGAAAATCGCGGTTTTCACTCAAGATTGCTTCCTGTAGCCATCAGAGGTATGGCAATCATTAGTGCGCAGAATGAGTTACAAATAACTGGACCAATTAGATACAGGCCACCAAGGAATTCACCAAGGGCACCGCCTACTTCATCGCCTATTGCAAGAGCCACAATTACACCCATAGCGAGATTGAGGGCACACGCGCCAAGTCCGACCCATACGCCTATTTTTTTGCGCCGGAAAACCATAAATCCGGCACCACCAATGGCTAGTGTTGTTAATATTCCAACCAACTGATTAACTAAGTAAAGACCCTCGCCCATACCATCTTCAGCGAATAATCCTGAGAGGCCAAGAAGTCCCATTCCAATACCCCAGAGAATCATAATTACCCCCATCCAAGTAGGTGCTGGGGACTGAACTGGTACTGTCAGTACATGCTGACCGCCCATCATTGTTGCTTGCATTGCTTGTGGTTCCGAAAAACCTTGTGCCATTTGTCCTTGTTGGGGCTGCATGTGACTGTGTTGAAATTGACCGTCTATAAATTAGAAGCCCCTAAAGAAGTATTGACATTGTACAACTCTTCGGATTGACATGGTCGCACCAAGGGGACGTGTCGTTTGCTTTGGTGAAGCAATGTTTCGAACATGTCAGGAAAGAGTGACGCCCGGTGGTTCGGAATACAACGTAGCTTGTGCATTGGGCCAATTAGGTGTCACCACATCTTGGGTGAGCGCATTACCGATTATCGAATCAGACATCGATAACGTTGCTAGGAAATCCAATGTACACCTAGAGATTGTGCGTTCAGAAGGGGTAGTTGGTACGTACTTGGTCGACCAAAGTAAAGAAATTGTAGATTACGACCGAAAGAATTCTGTATTTGCAAATCTTGATCCTAAAGATTTTGACTGGAGGAAACTACTCACAGGAGCCAGATGGTTGGTTGTGAGTGGTATAACTCCTCTATTGGGTCATGGACCTAGGTCTTCTTGGGCTTCTGCACTCACCTTTGCCGAGCTAGATGGGACACTAATTGCATTAGATTTGAATCATCGTCCTGCTCTTGGAACTATTGATGAGCTGTGGAGTATAATTCGGCCTCGCATACGCATGTTCCACATCGTTGTATTGTCCTCCGAATCATTGTCAATTATTGCCGAAAGGGAGGGATTTGGGCGGCCTACAACATACGCAGAAAATATTCAGGCCCTTGCCGATTTACCAAGGAAATTCCTGATTCCACATCTTTGCTGTACATTCAAACGCCCTGAGTCACAAGGGCGACAGATGCGTTGGTCAGTTGTAGCACATGCCTTTGGAATAGATACGACAGAAAATGATGCTGTGAACCACTTACCGGTGGAGTATTTGGGTGGGGGTGATGCTTGGTTAGCCGGTTTTATTGATGCATTGAGTGAGCATGGACACGGGCCAGTCTCACCACTAATTGGGGCAATGAGGGGGGATTTACTTGCTGCATTGAGCCAAAATACGTTTGGAGATGTATCGATTGTAACTAGAGAAGAACTAGATGAATATGAATCAAGAAGAGTGTGGGATTCGAATCAGAAACAGAGAAAATTATGCATTTGAGGGACACTATATGCAGAAACTGATCAAAAGATTTCGTGAAGCAGGTGTTATTGCGATACTAAGAGGGAATAACCCAAAACGGTTGGAGGAGCGTGCATTTGAGCTGGTTGATTTAGGTTGCAAAGTAATCGAAGTGACTCTTGACAGCCCATCTGCCTTAGACATCGTGCATAAACTGAGTACTCAATTGAATCCAGAGGAAGTTCTGGTAGGTGTTGGAACATTACTTGATGTCGAAATGATTGATGATTGTATCGAAGCAGGTGCTAAATTTGCTCTTTCTCCTGTATCGCCACCACTTATGATTGAGAAATGCCATGAAAAAGGACTTCTTGCAATACCGGGAGTATCTACACCTGATGAAATGAATGATGCAATAAACCGTGGAGCGAAATTAATCAAATTGTATCCAGCCTCTAGTTGGGAATCACAAATGTTAATTGGAGTTAAAACTCCATGGATTCCAGTTGGTGGTATTGACCAGAACACTATCACTGAATGGCTCGACAAGGGTGCATTTTGCGTAGGGATGGGAACGCATCTTTGTGGTTCGGACTTGAGCAGAGATGACGACAATGGTTGGGATGTAAAAGAAGCACAAGTAGCACGGGACATATTCAAGGAACTCCAACGAAGAGGAGGGGTTGCGTGACTAGTATTCGTTCGGCTGTTTGTGTGAGGTGCCCTCCAAGGTGGCTCCTCTTCCGCGTTGAAACGGCTGATGGAAGTGTTGGCTGGGGTGAAGCAATTGGCGATTTACATGAAGAACTAGAAAATGCCCTTAATGCACTCGGTGAAAGAGTACAGGGCGAGGATATACATGATATTTCTAGACTTATTGAAACACATCGAAAATCACGATTCTGGAGAGATGGACCAATACTAGATTCAGCCTTATCTGCACTTGAGATTGCTCTCTGGGATCTCAAAGGCAAAGAGTTTGGTGCACCAATATACGAACTTCTTGGAGGAAAAGTGCGAGACAAAGTAAGAGTGTACAGAAACCTTTGGGGCCGTGACCCTGAGGAATTTGCGGCATCAGCATCTGAAGCAATATCTCAATCGATGACAGCAGTCAAGGTAAGTCCAGCAGGACCCACTCCCAGTGTTGTATCCAGAGAAAGTCTCCGTGGGATGGTTGCTATTGTTGACAAGATTCGCGACTCCGTAGGCCCTGAAATCGATATCGCTGTCGACCTGCATGGTCGACTTACTCCTGCTGCCTCGAGACAAGCAGTGCACGCATTGTCGAAGTTTGATTTGTTCTTCATAGAAGAACCATGTTTACCTGATGGTGGTGCTGTACATATTGCTGACCTAAGGGCTCTACGTACTGCCCAACCAGTAGCCATTGCAACAGGTGAAAGACTGCGTAGTCCGTACGCTTTTTCGCAACACCTTTTTCCTAATCCAGTTGTAGACATTATTCAACCAGATCTGAGCATGGTGGGAGGAATACAAGCGGCGCTGAATATCGGAGCGATGGCAAGCGCAGCCCAAATCGCCTTGGCACCTCATTGTCCGTATGGCCCTGTTCAATTAGCCGCTTCATTACAACTTGCCGCATCTTGTCCATCTCACTTGATTCAAGAGTTCCAGTCATTAGGAGGAGCCGGGTCAGGAGGCGGTATACCTGGGGGCGGGCAAAATTGGGCATTTGATCTTCTTGAGCAGTCGTTTGAAATCGAGAATGGACATGTCGATGTTCCCCCGAAACCAGGACTGGGAATTTCAGTATTGGAGGAAGAAATTGGTGAGTATATGGCAATGTGGAATCCACATCCGCCAACTGTTTGGTCTCATCCTGATGGAAGCTACGCAGAGTGGTAATCAAACAAGAATCGAATCAGGATCCCGCCCACCAATCCATGCCAAAACCGGGGTTGCAACCAGTATTGGGAAACCTAGCAAGACACCAATTGCCCCCCCGAAATTGTATGAAGATGTATCTGTGGTTGAAAGAACCGAAACCATGCCATCATCTGGATTTGTAGACGGGATAATCAGATGATATGCTGTTACATTAATTCTGAATGATGCTTGATGTACAAGTTGAAATCCTGCATTACAATTAGTATCAGTCATCTCAACTTTCAATGTCCATGTTCCCCGGCCATGACCCCACCAAATTTCTCTTGTGATTTGATCTAACTGAACTAGAAGCGCTTCCTCTGATTCGAATCCAGTTAGATTTGCTGCTTTTGAATCAAAGGAGATATCCATACTCCCTTCCCAATCTTCTGCGATGAAACCCGATTCATTGGTTCCATCTGAAAAATTACCCCGGTCAGGCATTGAGAATGTGGTAGTCCAAACAGGCTCTCCAATTCCAAGGCAATCATGATTTTCTAATTCAACACTAAAGAATCCAAGGAAAACTCCCCCTTCCGTAGTCGGAATATCAATTGTGGCGAGAACATTGCCACCGGTGGTGATGGTGTTGGCTGTTTCAAAGGTAATCGAGGTCTCATTCCAGCCGAGAAGGTCCCAACTCTCTTGAGTCTCTTCTGTCTCCCATTTCAACAAAACCATTGGACCCGCAAATAGCGCTGCTGAAAGCAAAATGCCTACGACACCTGTGCTGATTGCCAATCGCCGACGCGATGAATTGTCTACAGGGTCAACACCCCATGGAAGTCTAGACAACTTGTTCTGCAATTCTCGAATTTTATCAGCCAAATCAATTCGATCTTCGACTTCCTCGCCTGCTTCGAGTTTGAACTTTGAAAAATAGCGCAAACCGATTAGTGGACCAATTGCTGCAGCTGCGAACAACAATGCATAGGAATCATCCGTAACGAAAAGTAGAATCCCGCCTAAACCTACCATGATGAAAGTTGCAGAAACAGCATGGGTTGTTTGGTATAGCGACATGTGCGTGGGACCCAAACGCGGATCACTGACCTCTGCCCATACGGTGATGAATGTGTACATCATCCAGTCAGTTAGGAACAGCGTTGGCATCCAAAGAATCAGAATAGGAAGGGCTGGTGCACCTATTGCCATCAATACCGCTAGGCCAAGATAGCATACTATCGAACCAATCGCATACAAACGAAGCATCCTTGAACGCCCATAGATATCAGATAACCAAGGACCAAGGACACCAAGATACTTCGATATGATGAATACATTGGACCAAAGTGTAATATCTGCTGCTGAGAAACCAAGAATTTCCTTCTGATAATTGATGAACCAAGTTTCAAATCCGTCTCCTAATGGTAATAAGAAACAGCAAAGGAGAACAAGCCAAGATGTTTGCGAACGCATCGCTGCAAGAATCTTTTGACTGATGGATGTGTTTTCCGGAAATTGGAGATTTACATCATCTATGGCTGATTTCAAATCCTTTGCCACACGCATTTTCTTACCAGAATTTGGGCCCCTAAGACTTTGACCTTCTTTCATCAGAAATGTCATCGCAATACCGCTAATTGCAGCAATTAAGGCAATACATACCGCGATAATTTGTATCATGCCAAAATCAAGTTCACCATCTTTGTAGAAGGGACTCTTGGTTTCTGCAGCAACGAACCAACCCATCAGCATAATCAGGATTGTTCCTCCTCCCCTCCACGCAAAATTGATCATAGAATTGAAGCGGCCAAGATCGGGTATACTTTCAGCCATCATACCGGCAACTGCCTGTTCTGCAAACAATCGAGGAATCATGCAAACAACAATTACACCAATGAATAACCAAGGTTGAGCTTCTAAATCGATGAATGCCAATGGAACAAACAATATTGCATGCCCTATTGAACCGAATAACATCCAAGATCTCCTTCTGCCAAATGAAAAAGATTGCATTCTCTCCACTGGTTGTGCCCAAACAGGACGAAGGAAAAACGGGATTTGTGCAACCATCCACATTGTGGCAACCAAATACTTGTCCATATTGTATTCGCCAATTGCTATTGTGTGAGTCCAATAGGACATGAACCCAAAAGGAAGAATGAAACCCATGTAAAAAAACAGGCACCAGATGTATCGGAAACGGCTGTTTTCACCGACATCGATCCAACCAGACCTCAGGCTACCCTGAGATGCCAATTCGGCCTCAAGAACGTCGGTCATCACGCAGCCTACGACAGCAACTCAGTCAAGAGTGTGACGGTTGAATGTGGAACAGGCTCTTGACCATGAACCCTATCCCTAGTAACATGCGAGTTGTCATAACTGGCTCTGCTGGCCTCATAGGAGGCATTGTCTATGACCATCTATCTGCAATGGGTCATCAAGTGATAGGGATTGATCGCCCACTACAGGAATGGTTAGCAGCAGGCAGAAATGTAGAGGATGAAATGGCGCGTAAGAGGGTGGACTGTGAAATCGATTTGTCAAAAATTTCCGACTCTGAATTGTGCGCAATCCTAGAGGGAGCTGATTGTTTAATTCATCTTGCAGCGGATGCAAATCCCTCTAATTCGGATTCGTCGATGATTCGAAACAATATCGAGTTGACTACAACGATATTCAGGTGTGCAAGAGACATACAAATTAGGAGGATTATTGTTGCTTCAAGTGGACTTTCGCAAGTAGGGCTTGAACCTTTGTTTGAGAAAGGAGGGCCAATGCATGGAAAATTAATCCAGATTGAGGATGGAATTGCACCAACTTCAACGTATGGTGCTTCGAAAATATATGCAGAGATAATGGCAGAAATGCATTCGAGAACTCATGGCATAGAAACTATTGCTGTTAGAATTGGAACTGTTATACCAGATGAAACAGAACATTGGCGCAGAGGAGGTCGACTACAGGCCACCGCATTTTTGGCAGAAGATGTTCGCAGATTCTTTGAAGCAGCTTTACAAAATCCAATAGATGGATACTTGCTAACGTCTGCTCAATCAGACTCACCAGGTAGGTTTCTTGACCTTGAACCTGGGCTTTCGGTACTCAATTGGTCACCAATAACTTGGCCAATTGGCCCAGAGAATCTGAAATGAACCTGTTCGTACCCCCGCCGTCCATGAGTGGTAAAGTCACCCTGGGTATTGATGTAGGGACTACTGCCACAAAGGCACTATTACTTTCAGAAGATTCCAGTTGGGAATTGCATTCATGGCCATCAGATGAAAGCCTATGGGGAAATCTTCGAAATTGGTTGGCTGAGAAAAAATGCCAAATCGAACGTGTAGGTATTACAACTCATGGCCCATCGGTAGTTGTGATTAACGAAAGAGGAATACAAGGTAAACCGATATATTGGTTTGATGAAATACCCGAGAGTTGTATTCGAGAAAATGAAGGTGAACATATACTCCCGCAAACTAGGGCTTGGGTTCCGTCCAGAATTGCACAATGGATAGTTGAAAATGGTCCATTAAATGATGGCATTGCTGTTCAACTTAAGGACATGTACAACTGGGAACTTACCGGCAATATTGCAAGAGATTCTCGATCGATGCGAGGTTTTTCTAGTGAAGAATACATGCATCTCCCAGAGAATGTGATCGGTAAAGTGACAAAGAAAGGATCTGAATTATCAGGAATTGATGAAGGTGCTGAAGTCATATGTGGTTGCGATGATTTAACTGCAGGAGTCCTTGGTATCGGCGCCCATGAAGGTGTATTATTCAATCTAGCAAATACCTCTGAACATGTTGGCCAAGTTGGGGGGAGATATATCGATGGCATGAGTTGGTTACCACCACTAGGCCGCTTGCCATCAATAAGTTACAATGCCACTCCTGGAAGAAAACAAAATCAACCACTGGACCAAAACTCTGAATCTGTTGACCTGATTCGTGAAAAATTTCCTGAACTTGAAATGTGGATGGGGGGTGGTCTTACTAATGTCCAGTCAATCGTTGATTCAAGACACGCAAAAGTCTGTGCAGGGGCAGAAGTTAGTGCATTGGGTGTAGCAAAGTTGGCAAGGAAACAAAAACAGGCAGTCATATTTGGTGCCGGAAAGGTAGGAAGAGGTTTTCTTGCACAATTGCTGGTAAGATCGGGTTGGAAGATCATCATCTCTGATACACATTTACCTACGATCCAAGAATTGAAAAAATCTGGGCAATGGACAATATTCAATCTGTACACTGGAGAAGAGGATTTGATTACTGCAGATGGGATTTTCCTCAATGAAAATATTACTGAAAGTGTGTTGAGGGATACGTCACTAATTATGACTTCAATGGGGGCGAACCATCTAGAAAAATGGGCACACGATATCCGTGAAATTTTGTGTGATAGGCTCGAACAAGGTTGCATCGATTTGATTCTTGCCGAAAATCATCCAAGACCTGCAGAGGCAGTACGTTTGGCTCTCCTAGAAAATGCAACCGAATATCAAGAAAAATTGATTGAACAAAATCTTGGAATATCTCAAGCACAGGTATTGCGTTCATGTATAGAACCTGATTTGTCTCAAAAACCGACGACTGTGCAAATCCAAAACCACTGGACTTTGCCAATGGATGGTGATGCTCTACTTACGAAACTAGATGTTTTGGGGTTCAATCCACTACCGAATTTTGAGAAGGAGTTGACGCGTAAACTTTTCACGTACAATTGTGTAAATGCAATGATATGCTATATTGGATATCTGAAGGGGTATGAATGGCTATCAGAAGCAGCTAATGATGAATATATCTCTAATCTTGCTCTAAAGGCCGGAATGGAATCTTCAGCAGCACTGGTATCTGCATATAAATTCGAAAAACACGAACAAGAACATTGGTGCAATGAGGCATTGAAAAAATATCAAGACAGGAGTATTAGAGACCCAATCGAACGCAATGCAAGGGATCCTATCAGGAAATTAGGCCCCTATGAGCGTTTACTCGGACCAATTAATCTTTGCAAAAAAGAGGGTTTGCCCTTTGATACACTACTAATTGGTGTTGCAGCAGCACTCAGATACCCTGGAGCCAAAATACATCATGAACTCAATCTTGAGGGGGCATCAATACAACTTGATTCTCTACTTGCCACAGAATCAATTTGATAGGCATTAGTTGACCTTGAGGTGACATGGCACCACCTGACACCACCGATGAAGAAGATGAGGGTGTGGAGAATCAGCCAAGAGGACCACCATCCCGTGGCCCACCACCAAGAGGACCGCCCAATAGTGGGCCACCTGCCCGCAGCCCCCCATCCGGGCCGCCATCTGGGCCACCATCCGGGCCGCCATCTGGGCCACCATCCGGGCCGCCATCTCGGCCACCATCTCGGCCACCATCCGGGCCGCCGAGAAAAGCACCTCCAAGTGAAAAATTCCAACCACCTGTTTCTGAACCTGAACCTGAACCACTGGAAACACCTGAACCAGAATCTGAAGGAATAGAAGAACCTGAAATCGAGAATACTCCAGATAAGCCTGTAAAGCGTGGTCCGCCCAACAGAGGACCGCCTGTACGGAGAGGACCACCATCAAGAGGTCCGCCTGTAAACAAGTCACCACCCTCGGATGTAGAATTAGAGCTCACCTCAGGAGCCCCGACCACATTTGATTCAGCATTAGCCAAAATGACTGGAGGTGAGCCCGAGGTTATTGTCGATGCTGAAGAATTGGCTGCACAAGAAATGGCTGAAGCCAAGACAATAGCTGAGGAAACTGCTGCTGCTGTTGAAGAAGAAAGTGGAAAATGGGAAGAAATTGAAGAGGAAGAGGAAGAACCACTTCCTGATATTGAGCCACTCCCAAGTGAACCCGCTGAAGGAAGTCGATATCCTAAATTGAAGAAAGCAGCAACTGGACGTCTCAAAGATGCGCCATTGACAGGACACATTGTCCCACACACTCATTGGGATCGGGCTTGGTATCTCCCATTTCAAAAATATCGCTACAAACTAGTTGAGTTGGTTGATGACCTATTGGATTTGCTTGAAAATAATCCAAAGGCTTACCCAACGTTTGAACTCGATGGGCAAACTGTAGTGTTAGAGGATTATCTTGAAGTTAAGCCGGAAAATGCTGCACGCATTACTAAATTAGTGCAGAAAGGGCGATTGAATATTGGCCCATGGTATGTCCTTCCTGATGAATATATTGTGGGTGGAGAAGCTCTAGTACGTAACCTACTGATGGGGCATAGAACTGCACAGCGCTGGGGAGGGAGATCTGAGGTTGGATATGTCCCGGACCCATTTGGGCATGTATCCCAATTACCGGCAATTCTGAAAGGAGCTGGTTTGGATTCGTTCATTTTTACTCGAGGAGCAGGTCCTTGGATTCAAGAAGCTGGCGGTATTTTCAACTGGTATGCCAGTGATGGGAAAACGAAGGTCCTAGCAGTACAACAAGTTCCTGATTACCCCTCGTTGATGGCTTGGGGCTTTGAAGAGCGGCCACTTGACCGTAAGGATTCTACAGATGTTAACGTTGATACTGCGATGGAAAGAATGCAGCGATTAATGGATAAGCATGAAGCAATGGGTTGGAAGCCCGATGTACTCTTGTTTGGCCAAGGAAGCGATCACACCCACCCCCAACCAACACTCCCAATGTTAATTGGAAAAGCAAGTCAGAAGTTTAACGGGAAAATTCGATTTGAGCATTCATCATTCCCTGCCTATATCGAGGCACTGAAAAGTTGGTTAGGGAAAAAGAAGGTCTTCAAGTATCAAGGTGAACTGCATTCTGGATGGGATCGAAATATCCTTTCAGGAGTATTTAGTGCACGGTTGTATCTCAAGAGAAGCAATGACCAAACAATGCGATTGCTAAGTGACCGAATTGAGCAATTGAGCGCGATTTCATGTGCACAAGGAGGACGATTCAGAGGTGGGCGGCTTGACTTGGCTTGGCGAGAGGTACTCCGAAACCATCCCCATGATGATATCTGTGGATGTAGTGTTGATGAGACCCATGATGACATGGATGTTCGATTTAAACACGCGCAACAAATCTGTGCAATGCTCGAAGATGACCTCAGACTTGAGTTGCGTGAACAGATGGATTTGAGTCATGAGGACAGAGATGCCGTTCCCGTATTGCTGCACAACCCATTGGCTAAGGCTTGGTCAGGTACACTGACTATTGATCTCGCAGTACCTAAGTTCAGGTGTTGGTTGGATCATGGACTTCCTGTGAAAATCGAATTAGCATCACCAGCTGGAGACTTCAAGGTACACACGTCTGGCCTACAAATAACTCCAAAATCATGGGACTTGCATGTACATCATGATCGTGTTGCAAATGTAGAACTACCGCGTGTAATCGGTAGAATCCATGTCCATCGCTTACCTCCGGGCCTATCCGTTGCACATATTCTTCCAGGTCGAGGTTCATACAACATGCCTGCTGAACCTGTCAATTTAGGAGGTGAATTTGGCAGAACAGATTGGATGGATAATGGCCTTGTACGCGTGCTATTCAGAGCAGATGGGAGATTCGACGTACTAGATCATTCAACTGGACGGCATATTGTTGGCGCAGGTCGATTGGAGGATTCCGAGGATGCAGGAGATTCCTACGATTGGTCAGCTGGAGGGCATCCTGTACCACAAGCAGCGGGACGTGGAGATAAAATGAGCGAGAGAGTATCAGCATTGGATTCTAGATTTGCAGATGCTGAAGAAGGTAATCGGCAAGTTTACCTCACTATCGAAAATCATGATGATTGGACTGCTACTGTTAGACTTCACATTGCTTGGGCACTACCCGCAAGATTCGATGACATCACTCAGAAACGAAGTGAAGAAATGGAATGGAATACCATTGACCACTACATCACAATGCGGAGTGGGCACTCAATGGTTGAAGTGGAAACATGGGTCAACAATACCTGCGAAGACCACCGTTTGCGTTTACACGTACCAACTGGTGTAAATTGCAAGAGTGTTTTTGCAGGTGGAGCATTTGATGTGATAGAAAGACCTGCTAATTGGCCACACCATGCGGATTGGGAACAGCCACATGTACCTACTCAGCATTTCAGCGACATGGTAATGGCGCAAGACAAGGGTGGTGGAGTTGCAATATTCTGCCCTGGTTCTAATGAATACGAAGCCATAACTGGTGAAGATGGGACCACATTAGCAATCACATTGCTGCGATCAACTGGATATCTTAGCCGAGATGGATTCGCGAGTCGGAGAAATAGGGCTGGACCTGTTTTTGCAGCACCAGGTGCACAGTGCAAAGGTGCATCTTGGACTAGATGGGGAATTATGGCGTATGAAGACAGTTGGGCTGATGCAAATGTACACCAAATTGCCGAGACATATGCATGCCAAGTGAGCATTCTTTCTGCACTTCCACGCCCACAACTAGATGGAGAATTTGATGAAGTTTGTACTCCCGGTTCAAAGGGTAAACGTATGCAATCAATACGGTTGGTTGGAACTGGTCCAATGCCAATAATTTCCTGCATGAAACCCGCTGCTGATGGTAATGGGAGTGTTGTTCGCCTTTACAACCCGACTGATGAAACATGGGAAGGAAGAATTGAAACAGATCTACCCTTGTTCAATGTGCGAGGTTGTGATTTATTAGAAAATGAAACCACTAAACCTCGTATTTCGAAATCGGGATGGCCTGCAAAGTTAGGCCCAAAGTCGATTGGAACATGGCGATTCAACTGAATGGAGGTTATACTGGTGAAACGCATAGATGCACATGCACCTGTGAGAATTGATTTGGCAGGAGGTTGGACGGATGTCCCACCCTATACACATGATGTAGGTGGTGAAGTCGTAAATGTTGCAATTAACATATATGCACATGCTAACCTAGAAGTTGATAGTGATGGAATTCTAACGGTGAGTTACCGATGCGATGCACCTGTTGGGTCGGGGCTTGGAACAACGGGGGCAATAAATGTCGCATTAATGGCAGCAATTTCCAATTCGGAAGATGCTGAAGAGAAGGCGTATCAATTTGAGGCACTGCTAGGAAACACAGGTGGAAGACAAGATCAATGGGCAGCAAAATGTGGTGGCTTTAATCACCTCATGTTCATCGGTGATGCTGTAGAAGAACTACCATTTGACCCACCTAGAAGTGCAAAATTCTGGCTGCACAAACATCTCATAGTTGCCAATACTGGAATCCCTCACGTAAGTGGAGATCTACACAAAAATATATGGAAAAAATATGTCGAAAAAGACCCTGGAGTAATTGATGGTTTGATGAAAATACGTATGGCTGCAAGGAAAATGGCACAGGGTTTGGACCAAGATCGTAGGGATTTAGTTGTCGAAGCATTCAGTGAAGTTTGTGAAGGTGTTGATGCCCTTGATCCTGCTTTACACGACCCCTTTAGGAGCGTAGTTGAACCGATGCTCCAAAGCCGTGATATAATGGGTTGGAAAGCACTTGGAGCCGGTGGTGGCGGTTGTGTTGCGATGTTGTGTGCACCAAATCGGCAAGATTCTGTTAAAGCAATATGCGAAGATGCTGGCTGGTCAATTTTGGACTGGGACTATGACGAGATAGGATTAGTTGTCAATGCCAACTAATCCCATCGATTTTTGTTGAAAGTGTCGAAATTGCGGGGATTAATCTCTCAATGATATCCGCGTGCCAATCGGGAATCCCATCCATGGATTCTGAACGCGCAAAAAGAAGTGGCCATCGCCCCATAGAGGGTGGCCATAACTCAACTTTACCGGGTAAATTGAGTGAGAATGGTTTGGGATTATTCGCCCATTCCATATCTTCTGCTAGGTGTGAAAGTGCACCTCTTGAAGAATTGCAAAGTGCCACTGTTCTCAAACCATCCAAACGATTTGCCTCTTTTTCATCTGGCCGATCTAATTCTCCAGGTGGGGCTCGCTCGAAAAGAAGGAAGCCACGCGGTGAGAAATGTTGATTCCAACCAACTCCCAGAAATAGGGTGAACAAAGAGCACCATTCAGCTGGAGCACGAACGTACCAACCCCACCTATCGGCCTTGTTGTCAACCTCAAGATGCCACGTCCACTCCGGAAGTAAGGACTCAACCCGCCTGCGAATTTCAGACAATAATGCCCGATTTTCCACCACTGATTCCCCATAATTTTCAGAAGGTTGCCCGATTCTATTGGAAATCCATTCAGCCAAATCGGAATCCATGCAGGCAGGAGAAAGTGACCATCGATGGACCCCCAATCTCTCAGGGCCCTCATTCATCTTTACACTCTGTTTAGTCCATCTATGAATCGAATCGGCATCATTTCCTGCACCGATAATAAATGAAATTCTATCATCTTCTAAGTGTATTTGTTGAGGCGTTGCTTTGACTCGTAACTCGCCTTCAGGTTGTGGTTCATGACCCCCTTCAAGTGGATGGTCGTCGAAATCAATCTCTTCCCATAACCTTGCGAAAAGTCGGCCCTCCATGGTTGGCGGAAACAGTGATGAGACTTAATCCATCACAGAAAGGGGTGGGATAGGATTATCGGATAATCTCTGAAGCAGAATCTCCTTGCATGTTGATCGATTTAGAGGTGCATTTGATAGTAAAATCGACCAAATTTCCTCCGTCCACTCTGCAAAATCAACTGCCCATTGATACGAACCGATGATGAATTCTGTGTGTTCACAAACAGGAAGGGATTCAGCCTCTGCTAAATGGCTACGAGCCATAGCAGAAGCCAATGCGCGTTCTGATTTTAGCAAATCTTCCATACCATTCTCCGCCACTGTGTTTGCGATATGTGCACATGCTCCAGGTACAAAGTTGTCGTCTCGAAACCAATTCTCAGCAGGCATCCAATATTGATTATTGAGTAATCGCCAAACATCAAGATATCTAAGACGTAGGATTAATTCAGGACTTTTCTCGAAAAGTCCCTGCGCTTCTTTTGGTATGCCGTTGTCTGATAGCCAATCACTGAGGACATCGGAAACATCACAATGTGGATCTTTAGTTAAGGCAATAGCTGCATGCAAATTCATATCTGCCCATAATTCACTCTTGGCATGACGTTTTGACCAACCACCCCCTAGTGGAAGAACCCAACTTCCAACCCAATCTAATGGCTGTTTATTTGCGAGACCTGTTCTCCCTCTTTCACCACATTCTACTGGGCCCTGGCTCCATTCAATACCCTGCCAATTCGGCAATATACCGATAAATTCATACTCACGTTCGCATTGAAATTCAATCAGCCTAGGAGGTCCTTCGTTCTGTATGGTCGGATTCCAAGGTTGATGGCGCCAATAATCAGTCATTGTGTGCTTAACTGATACGAAAAATCGAGGATCTCCTGCCCATTTTTTTAGAACCTTAGCTTGTAAATTACGATTTGCATGGATCCCATCCTCGCCTAAATCCCAAAGCCTTAGAATACAGCGTTTACCCATCTCACGACAAACAACTGTTTCAAGGAATTCTATCACTTTCCTCCTTCGCGTAATTTCATCGATTGATGAACAATCAATACACTGACACTTCAATAAATCAATGCGTTTGTAATTAGAATCTGGACTGCTAAAAGTTTCACCATAACGGAAAACCATGCCGCGAATACTTGGAACTTTTTCGATAACATCTCTGATTGCCTTTGCAGTAGCCTCCCAACTACTCTCTTTCCCAGGGCAACCTGCTTCAGAATCCACAGGTAGTGTGAATAGGTCGTCCATTAGCCATACTCCTAAACCTGCATCACCGGCAGCATTTATTCGCGAAATCAGAGATTCATTCATTCCATACAAACATCCACTCATTTGGTCTGCAATGACCACGTCAGTGAATCCCAATCTCAACAAACGCTCAGGCGAACGATAATCGGTTTCCAGACTCTCATGTAAAGGTGAATCGTGGACGTATGAGATAATCATCCGCTTTTCGGACATCCCTACAGCTCCAGAGCAACTAATTCCCAATCGTGCTCAGCAAATGCTGGAGTTGCTCGCTCCATGAACTCGTCGTCTGGAATAATGCCAATAATAGCACCTCCAGACCCTGGTTGCTTCGCACAGGAGCCAAGGCTCCTAGCCAATTTGACCATTTCCAAGTTTTTACCGAGGGCTTCTTCCCCAAATAACTCAGTGCGGAGATCAAAATTACGATCTATTTCTCTGGATAAAGCTGCCATATCTCCTGCAACGAGGGCTTCTTTACCTCGATGAGCGCACCAAGCTAATTCGTTTACAACACGTACCATGACCGGTTCCTGCTCCGCCCACCTTTGAGGAAGGTCTGCGTGTACCTTACCTGATTCGATTCCAGTACCCCCGTGTGCCATCCACATTGTAGGGAGTAATGACTCTTCCAAATGGGAATAAGCCCCCCAACCGCGTCCAATCATCAGTTCTTCACGGAAATCCATGTGCAACATTTTGTTGTAGGCTTGTGGCAATCGATCTTGGAGACCTGCATGAATACCCAACCTATCAGTTTCTACCTTTAGCACCATATCAGCAACGGCATGAGGTTGTAATGCAGTTCCCAAACCGTGATGTGTGAGAAGGCAACGAATCACAGATGTTACAATCGCAGATGACCCGGCTAATCCAACCTGACGAGGGATATTTGTATCGAGTTTAAGTTTGAATCCACTCGACTCCATAGCAAGTCCACTAGATACACATTCATCTTGGAAATGGATGATTGAGGCCAGCACCAAACGATAGAGGCCGTCCTCACTCAAATCAGGTGGATTTGCTGACAAATCCGACATGGATTTGTATTCCCGTTCATCACCTCCACAATCAAGTTGTAGTGAAAAATCCCAACGATTCTCATGAGGAGTAAGCACACATCGTGCGCGCCAATTATTTGCTAGGGCGGAGATGCATTGGCCATTGTATCCATCAGAGGGGTTCCCAAGAAGTCCAATCCTAGCTGGAATTGAGCAATAAACGGCCTCGGCGCCTCTGCGCATAACCTCTCGACGAAGTTCACGGGTATCTTATTTCCTCTAACACCTCGCCACACACATGGCGGGGCCAAATCAAGTCAATTGGGCTGTTATCCCAGCAGCAGGACTTGGAACAAGAATGTCTGAAAACGCAGTACTGGGGTGCAAAGAACTGATAGAGATCAAAGGAAAAACGATGCTTGAGCACACCATTGAAGAACTGGAAATCGCTGGATTTGAACAAATTGTAGTTGTTTCTTCGCCCAACAAGCCAGCCATCGATGAAGTACTCTCAGAAAGAGGAGTAGAAATTGTTCATCAGGACGAACCAAATGGGTTAGTTGATGCCGTTAATTGTGCACGAAACATTACAGGTAGGGGGCCTTGTATGATTGCTCTTCCTGATGTCATGTTCCCAGATACAAATCCTTCCGCTAGACTGCTCGCAGACTATTCTGGTGAAACGCTACTTGCAGTAGTTCGAGTGGAAAAACCCTGGGGTTTACAACTCAAAGATACAGGAAGGATTACCAAGATGGAAGGTCGTAAAATTCTCGAGATTTCAGACAAGCACCCTGAGAAGGATTTTCCAATCGGAGAATTACGAATTACTGGCCGTGCTATTTGGACTGAAGCATTCTGGGAATTCAATGATGATAACGAAATTTCGACATTACGCAAGTTGGCTTCGGAGCAAAAATTATTGTATTCTCATGTAGAAACAGAATACATAGATGTAGGTAACCCTAAAGGTTACCAGTATGCACAATCTATTTTCAATCGATGAGGATTCGGCCTCCAACCTCTGGAACGACAAAGGCTTGTTCTGGAGCTCTTTGAACTATTTCATCAACAAAAATTTGTGGGTTGACTGTGTTGCCTGGATCCATCCCATAGTGCATAGGGACTATCAATTTCGGATTCAAAGCCAAAGCCAAATCTACAGCCTCATCGTGGCGTAGGTTGTCATTGCCATTTATGCATGCGAAGACTAGGTCGTAGTGCTTCGAAGCATTTTGCAATGCCTCATGCCAGCCGGGATACGGTCGACTATCGCCCATGTGTAGCACGGTAGAGTCTCCAAACTTTACCACATAACCAAGGTACCAAGCCCCATCCTCATTGACGTCGAGTTCTTCATGTGCGGCTGGAATCGCATGGATTTGGATATCTCCAATCATCTTGGAATCCGAACCAAGCATGGAAATAATACGGCTCTGTTCAATTCCCCATCCTGTAAGCAAATCGACGGAACGATTAGGCACGACGAAACGCAGGTTAGGGAAATGTGTGGCTAGTCGAGGAATCGATTCCGGGCAGATATGATCATCATGCCAGTGGGTACAGAGTACCAAATCAGGTTCTGGATGCTCTTCGGGTTTCAGTGGGAACTCACCAAGTAACTTCCCCCATCGATCACCTGCAAACAAATCTCTCCACCATGGATCAATAAGGATAAGGGGTCCGTTCTGGAAACGTACCATCCATGATGCTTGTGTTAACCACCACGCTGCAATGGGGGACTCTATGGAAGATTCCATCTGTGCTTTCAGTTCTGCTCCTCTGCATATCGGTTGAGTACGGTGTTCGGGAACTGCCCATTCTGCCATGACGTTGCGAACCCTCACAGGACCTTCAGGTTACCCTCGCGTGAGCGCACGCGCTTGAGGCGAAGCCTCAAGATGACTACCTGAGTCGGAAAAGCGATGTCTCGCAGTAGGAAGCACTCCGTGCTACTCATACTCACCCTACTGCTGACCGCGTTATTGCCAGGAGAAATCGTGCCTGTTGAGTTGCAGCAAGAAACACCACCGGCTTGGCCAGAAGGAAGCAATGCATACGATAATATGGTCTCAATGGCGGATTTTGGTTATCGGCAAATCGACTCGACTGCAAACATCAATGCTCGAAATTGGATTGCGAGTGAACTTGAGTCCATGGGTTACGAAGTTGAACGGCAACCATTCACTTCAGAAGTCTGCAACAATTGCGAAAACATCGTCGTCACCATCAATGGGACATTAGAGGATGACTGGCGAGTTGTTGGAGCACATCACGATGCTATATGTTACACCACGATACCTGTTGGATTGACTTATCCTGGTTGCACGAATACTGGTGCTTACGATGATGGAACGGGTTCAGGTGCCCTTCTAGAATTGGCAAGAACGTTTGCGGAATGGGATGGTACACCATTGCATACCTGGAAATTAGGTTGGTGGGATTACGAAGAATGGCAGGGTGCCAATAGCCCCGAAGGAGGTGGTAAAGGTAGTCTTCACTTTGTTGAAAACATTCCAGACGATGTCAATGTCACGTATCTCAATCTCGATATGTTTGCACTAAATTGGCCAGTCCCCACACCCTTGGCCAGTCAACTCTCAGGATGTGATGAGGAATTCTGGACGCTGTACATGTTTACCTCGCCCGTCGATGATTGGTCCTATTACGAAAATGAAGGACTTGATGTCACTGATGAGATGATCACAAATGCAGAATGGTTCCAAGGCCATCTCAAAGAAATCAATGCCAACCTATCCCATCCAGAAGAATGGGTAAGGGTTATTGATGATACGAAGGGTAATTCGGATCATTACAACTTCATCATGCACAACCATACCGCGACTTGGCTCCGTGGTCAACATCAGTATATCCATGAGGAAGGAGATACATGCGAACAAACTCCGAAGCATTCTCAGACAGATTCTGTGACCACAGTCAACACATTGGCTGGTGGAAGAGCCAATGTCGAAGCTGGGCTTCAAACTGGACTTGACGTGGTTGCAACGATGGCTTGGTGGGACTGGAACTCGACGGCCTCAGAAACTGATGGAGAGGGTGGCGAAAAAGCGGTAGAAGGAATGGGTCAAATATCGATGTTTTTCTTCCTTCCTTGGCTCATTGGCCTGCTCTGCTTAGTAGGATTTATCACAGTACGCAGAGACCAATTCCAACTTGGATTTATCATCGAAGAGGAGGCGATTGATCATAAACCTGAAACTGTGACTTTGACGTCTGGAAACTCATTGGTTGAGAGTTATCGCTCTAGAGTAATCACATTGTGTGTATTGTACATCGCTCAAGGAATTCCGTGGGGATTCATCACAGTGACCTTTGTCACATTCCTCGCTGTCGAAGGAGTCTCAGCAGGCATGATTGCAGACCTTCTTCTGGTGGGGACCTTACCTTGGACATTCAAGTTCTTGTGGGGGCCAGTAATTGATAGATTCCAATATCGACCCATGGGGAGACGTCGTCCTTGGATTTTGTTTGCCGAAGCGGGAATGATACTCACTCTATCTCTAATCCTATTCATCCCTGATCCCAGTTCAAACTTCACTGCAGTAGTTGGTGTGTTTCTAGTGTACAATATTTTCACTTCTCTGCAAGATGTCAGCACCGATGCCTTGGCTGTTGATATCCTTCGTTCTGATGAATTTGAAAAAGTCAACAGTTACATGTTTAGTTCGAAACTGGTTGGTGGTATGATTGGCGGAGCAGGCCTTGGTACAATCATTGGTTTCGTTGGCATAAAAGGCGCGATTTTACTCCAAATTCCAATACTCTTGCTGATTATGATGGCGCCTTTATTGATGACGGAGCGACCCGGAGATATTCGATTTCCTTGGAGTAAATCAAAGCGTGAAATATGGTCTGAAGAGAAGGAAGAAGAGCGCAACTTCTTCCAAATTCTCTCAAACATTCGCACCGCATTTTCACTACGCTCAGCTCAACTTGGAATTGTATTGAGTTTGTCGAAATCACTGTCGTTCTTTTTGATTCCCATTTTGCCGATTCTATTTGTACAAGAGTTAGGTTGGAGCGAGGAAGGTTTCAACGCCACAAAGGGTGGTTTGTTGGTGCTTATTTTGATGTCAGGTTACATTGTAGGTGGGCAATTGGGCAAGATCTTCGGAGGAAAAGCCATCATCATTTACTCCACTTTAGCAATGGCGATGATTAGCATTTTTTGGGCATCCACCGAATCACTATGGGAAAATCGAATCTTCTTGGTTTCAATTTGGTCAATCCACACATTCTGTCAGGGCATGGCTTACATCAATATCTTCTCACTAATGATGAAAATCACTTGGCCCGAAGTGGGTGGGACACAGTTTACCGCCTATATGGCGATGATGAATCTTTCAGCCGTAATTGGTTACAGCCTAACTGAACCCTTTGCAAAACGATTCGATTATTCATCAATGATTCTACTCGGTGCAGTCCTTGAATCAATCATCATCCTCTGTGTAATGTTCATCGACCCCGATGAAACACGCCGGGTTCTTGGTACAGGGACAACTGAAAAATCTTGATTACAGATATTCCTCAAGATGATCAGAACCACCGACAAAAATGGGTTTTTCGCCACGTATATCGAATACAACTGGGACTGTGCGGTGGCCGGTCATCGCTACAAATTCCATCCTCAATTCTGCGTCGTGCTGTACATTGACCTCGGTCCAAGACAATTTGTGTCCGTCAAGAAAGCGCTTGGCCTTGAAACAGTAGGGGCAGACATTTGTGCTGACGATGAAGAAATCTGCATCCGCACGGTTCAGCATTGCCATTGCTCGCTCGGCCATGGACGTCGTAACACGTTGCCCTTCATCAATCGTTGTTTGCGATTCCGGCAGTTATTCGTATCCAATCAATCAATGCTTGTTGTTGAGAAAGATTCACCATGTGACCCTTTTGATGGCGAAGAGTTGTAACATTCCATCCGGCATCTTGGAAAATACTGACTGTTTCATCAGCCTGCCACATAGGGACGATGTGATCGGATTCACCATGCATCGATATCATTCGTTTTGGTTCGATTCCTTGAAGGGCTATGCGTAAATCCATTGGCCTAGCTGTTTTCCCGGCGATAACAATGATTCCAAGGATATTATCCCGATTTGGTGTTAACAACAATTCTTGAGCCAAGGCACTTCCTTGACTAAAACCACCAACAATCAAAGGGCCCTCTGGGATTTGATTCTCCAATGATGCCAGACTCAAATCCACTTGACTACAGGCATCTGAATCTAAGGGTGTGTCGGGGGGAGCATTGCGTATCCACCAACCAAAACCTCTTTCCGGATGTGAAAAAGGGCCTTGGGGTAGCAATATATCCCAACCCGGAGGGCATAGGGTTTCTGCTAATGGATGAATCATATCAGGAGTTCCAGTTAGGCCATGGAGCAGGACCAGTGTGCCCATATCAAAACCTCACAAATCCCACGACTGTGTCAGGCCACCTGCTACAATTAGACGGATATATGAATTGCCTGTTTGAGTTACTGTTAGAGTATAATCTCCACTAGGATATGGGATAGTCCCCATATTCCCATTCTCTTTTGCATTCTGGCCCCATTGACGTCCTAGAACTGATGTAGATTGATGATCACGCAGAGTTAGCGAACCACTACTTGGACCTCCGCCCATCTCTGCATCCAACCAGTAAATCATTTCATCATAAGGTCCCTGACTAGGATGGTCACTAACAAAGAAAGAATCTGTTATTTCTACATCGGGTGCGCCGGATTCGTGATTCCATACTTCTGAGAATATATCTCCAGCCCGTATGAACCATACTTGTCCTGAATGCTCGGAGCCTGTTCCTGAGAGGACCATTCGTAGTAATTGATTCCCTGTTGAATCATACCATGTCAATGAACCTATGAAACCAGACCAACCATCGTAGGTGTATGACATCGTATGCCCATTTGTAGATGTGGCAGAAAATGTGGCTTTCCCATTACTCACGCCAATAATTTCAGTTGACCAGTCAATGCCGAATAGTGTGAAGGACCAGGATTTCCCAGAAACAAGTGGGAAATTCAAAACTGATTGTGGTTGCCCATTTTCATAGGCTGAAAGGTTGTCATGAGTTATCCTACCCAAGAATGGATTATGATTGAGAACTGCGTGTCTACGAGCCTCTCTTTCGCTAGAAATCCCCAACATGTATGCTGTGTTCTCCTCTGCATCATCCTCAGCCACAACAAGTCTAGCAGAGTCATCTTCCCATTCAGGAGTTGAGAATGTGTAAAGCCACCATTGTCCAATCTCCCATTCGGCAGGTTCCGAGAGATCTGGAACATCTTGGCCTTGCTGAGTAGAATCACCGCTGTTAAGGCAACCGGCAAAACAGATGCTGAGCATCAGCAAAGCCATCAGAGGTGCACGCATATGGGCCCCTCGTAGTGATTCAAACTTGAAAGTTCTCAAAGTGAACCGAGTTTACCATTGACACTGAGCATACCAGCAATAACTACGCTCACAATGCTCATCAACTTGATCAGAATATTCAGTGATGGACCACTTGTATCCTTGAAAGGATCACCAATTGTATCTCCCACTACTGCGGCACCATGGGCTGAATCGCCCTTTTCAGCACCTTCAATCTCACCCTGCTCAATTGCTTTCTTTGCATTATCCCAAGCACCACCGGCATTTGCCATAAACAAAGCCATGAGTACGCCTGTTGCAGTTGCGCCGGCAAGCGTACCACCTAATGCTGCACTACCTAGAAGTATGCCAATAGCAACTGGTGCGCATACTGCGACTACTCCAGGCATTATCATTTCTCGTAGTGCTGCTTTGGTTGAAATATCTACACAGGTTGCACTGTCTGGTTCGACACCTTCGCGCCCTTCTAAAAGACCATCTATTTCTCGGAATTGGCGACGGATTTCGGTAATCATATCTTCCGCTGCACGCCCGACTGATTTCATCGTCATTGCAGCAACTACGAATGGTAGTGCAGCACCAATGAATAGACCAATGACAACCATTGGTTCTGTTAGACTCAGATCTGCTGCCTCTAGGCCTGCACTGGTCTTGAAAGCCGCAAATAGTGCAAGAGCAGTCAATGCCGCACTACCAATTGCGAAACCCTTTCCGATTGCAGCAGTTGTGTTCCCAATCGAATCTAGACCATCTGTGATATCCCGGACTTCCTTTCCAAGACCCGACATTTCTGCAATTCCACCAGCGTTATCTGCAACGGGTCCATATGCATCAACTGTCATAGTGACTCCAACTGTACCTAGCATACCCATTGCAGCCATTGCAATTCCATAGAGGCCTGCGTCTCCACCACCCATCACTTGATTGGCACCAAAGATACCCGCGGCCATTAGCAATACTGGGAGTAAAACAGACTGCATCCCTACTGCAAGTCCTGCAATTGCATTTGTTGCGCTACCAGTTTTACTAGCTTCGCCAATATATGGAATTGCTTTGACTTTGATTCCGAATACGTCTTCAATACCTGTGTAATATTCGGTTACAAGACCAATTAGGATACCAACGATTGAACCTATTGCGACGGCTTGAATCACTGTTGTATCAAGGCCGAGTTCTTGGAGAGCAAAATACCCACCTGCAATAAATAATCCAGCCCCAATGAATGTTGTATTACGTAATGCGGCTCCAGCATCCATATTCTTCATTGCTGAAATCGAGAATACACCAATTATTGAAGCAAGGTAACCAACGATTGCCAATACAATTGGTATCATTAGGTAATCATCACCCAAGGTATCAGTATTTGCTGCTGCAATAACCATAGCTGCAATTATGCTTCCAACAAATGATTCGAATATATCCGCACCCATTCCAGCAACATCACCAACATTGTCTCCTACATTGTCCGCAATAACTCCTGGGTTGCGTGGGTCGTCCTCAGGAATCCCCGCTTCGACCTTGCCGACAAGATCAGCGCCGACATCCGCAGCCTTGGTGTATATCCCTCCACCCACACGTGCAAATAGTGCAATTGAAGATGCGCCCATTCCAAATCCAGCGATATTTGACACTGTCAAGAAATCTGTTTCAGTGAAATAGTACATCAATGATATACCTGCAAGACCCAATCCTCCAACTGCAAGACCCATGACAGCGCCCCCGTTGTAGGAAGTTTCGAGTGCCATTGCTTGGCCTCTCTTTTGGTGCTCCCCTTTGGGTTGAGAACCCTCGGATGGTAGAGCGAGGCCATCTGCGGCGGCCTGAGCAGTTCTACCATTTGCACTAGTTGCCGAACGCATGCCAGAATATCCAGCAGCAACACTACATAGCGCACCAATGATGAATGCAATCATTGTGTGCAAACCAAGACCATTATCCTCGCCACCAACGAACAAAACCGCTGCCACAGCGATGATAAACATGCTTAGCATTCTGTACTCAGCGTACAGGAATGCCATTGCACCATCTTGAATTCGCTGAGTGATTTTAGCCACCGTTTCATCCTTTATTTCAATCGAGTCTACTTTTTTGTATAGAGTGAAGGCAATAATAAGTCCGAAAAGACCTGCCCCCATTCCAATCATTCCAATCTGTTCTCCGTCCATGGACACACCTCTGGTTGGCCGCCCGACCGACGCCTCCCATATAATCTCAAGGGAAGCGAATATGGCCCTATAGGGCCATTAGAAAGGCTATGATTGGCCGCCGCCAAGGTCAATTTTTGCCGGGGGGCACTTGATTGGCAAATGCGGCTAGTAGAGCGTCACCATCGTGATCTCGTTGAAACGCGAGTAATTCCTCCTCATTGATATGTCCTAGCCGGAATGAGCGCTCTATCCTGGCTCGTGAGGCTTCGGGATGAAATTGAACTCCCCAAACCTGCTTTCCTTCTAGTCTGAAAGCAGCATACCCGCAATGACCAGCACTAGAAATATGCATGGCTCCACTAGGCAACTCTGTGACATGATCTTGATGGGTAAATAACCCGACTTGACAAACGCCCACAACTGGATCAGTAGAATGGTGGAGTAAATCGGAGACTATGTCTGTGTAATTCTCAGCTCGAGTGACATCGCCCCCTAGTGCTTTAGCAAGTAGTTGGTGGCCGAAACAAATTCCTAGGGTCGGGATATTTTCAACTACAGCCCACCTAAGTAGCTCAGCGCATCCATCCATCCAAGGTTCCCACATGGATACATTTCTTCGACTCCCTGAGCAAACTATAGCATCTGGTCGTAATTCTTGAAACGTATCTTTCGATGGCATCTTAATTCTCCGCAGATGGATTTTACCTGCATCAAATATCTCAGTATGCTCGGTCCAAAACGGATATTCATCATCCCATCGCGGGACATCACTTTCTTTTAGAGGAAAGCAGCCTTCTGCACGAGAATCTTCAGCCTCCATTTGTGGTGTTAAAAGAAGGCATTCGACTACGTCAGAATTGTTCAAAAATGGCCTAAGCACCTCAATATTTCCACCATGGCCAAATTCGGCTCTTTCGACCAGCAAATCGAATAGAACAATTCGGACCATGTGGCATGGAAATAGGCGTGGGTTCAAATCCCTTCGCATATACCGCTATTGCCATGGGTGAGGTTGATCGCCAACTAATTCTTGAGAATGTTGGGCCTGTACAAGCCGTTCTTGACGCACATGACGGGGTCGTGAATGTAATCGATACAACTGATGGAATAATCATGATTGGATTGGAGGGAGGATGTACTGGCTGTAGCAGTACACCAATGACTGCGATGCAAATATACTACGCATTGATGAAGTTAGATGATGTGAATGATGTGGTCTTTGTCAATGGTGAATTACCAGAATATATGCGGTCATTCATTGATGATAAACTCAAATCTGAGGAGTGAAGTTCTTGCGAAGTACAGCGTATGCTGTAATCTTGTTACTCCTGCTTTCACCAGTGGTGAATGCGGAAGATAGTGATGGAGACGGCTTTGCTGATCCAACATCTGAATACTCCGTATGGGATGGTGCGGATGCTTTTCCAAACAATCCCGATATTCACGAACCCGTCTTTTCAAGTGGTTGTGACCCTCCTGTCGCAACATTAGATTTAGATGAACCAATTACTTTCACATGCACGGTTGGGAATGAGGGACCAGTTGGCCTTCGAGTGATGATTGATGTCCAGGACGATATTCATCTATCGAATGAATTTGATGCAGAATATTTTGATATCCCTCCATCGCAATCACTTGAATTAAGTGTGACAATGATTGGCCTATCAGAAGGAATTGCAACTGCACATCTTCGAGTTTTTGCACGTTCTAATGCCTCGGCGAGTCACATGGTTGATCTGCCTATTGAGGTCACTGGAGAACAATGGACGAGTGTAAATACAGAAGGCAATTCAAATTCTCCACCTGATGTGTCTTTCATCGGTAAATCCCTTGACTTGATGGCGAATTGGTTAACAGAAAAAACTGGATTTACCATCGAAAGGACGCATGCTGGTGGGCTGATTCTATTGGCAACTATTGCAATAGTTGGGGTGGTTCGAATAACTAGGGCAAGGCGTATCTGGGCACAGAATATGTTGCTCAAATCCAAAAGTGACCAATTGTCTGAAGCGCGATTTGATGAACTAAGAAAAGTTAAGCAGCATGAACATCATGTGGACGATACTATTCCAGATAGCCCAAATTTCGTCATTCGAAAGAGGTGAAACTAATCACCATCTTGACTTTTTTTTCTTACTTGATGAGGATTCATACCTTGTGATATATTTCGGCCTTTGATATTCAATCTAGCCAATAATGCGAAAGCTATACACAAAACTGCTAGAGGTTTTGGAAGATACGTGGAACCCCAGATACTACCACCACTCAAATCTAGATAAATCAGGGACGCAGTTGCACAAATCGCTAGAATTGTCATCGCCCACTGGGCTCTATTTTCAGATTCGTCAGTTCGAGAGAAACTGGCTATTAGAATCCACACCATGAGCATTGAACCACAAAGAATCTGACTCAACGTTTCTGCGATTGGCATGTATTGCCGAGTAGGCGGGGGCTCTTCAGCCTGTGCCAAGAGTCAAGAACGTCCGATTACTCAAGGTCAGTATGGTGAAGGTCGCAGGCTGGAGTCTACCGAGGCCACGACGTAGTGGACCACCATATTACTCAAAGTCAAATGTTGTTTCAGTAATCGAACAAATTGCGGTCTTACTTGAGCTGAAAGGTGCCAACCCATTTCGATTCAGATCATATCAGAATGCTGCAAGGACTCTTGGCAGTCTAGAGGAAGACCTCTGGGCCGTAACTAGTGAAGGGCGATTAACTGATATCAAGGGCATCGGAAAAGGCATGGCCAGCCTGATTACTGAAGCAATGGAAATGGGAACATGGGGCGACATGGGTGAACTGTATACGAGTGTCCCGCCAGGACTAATTGAGATGCTCGCAATCCCCGGGCTTGGTCCAAAAAGAATCAAACAATTCTATGACGAACTCGGTATCGAATCAGTTCAACAATTGAAGGTTGCAGCGGAAAATGGCGAGTTGCAGGATTTGGATAGGATGGGTGAGAAGTCTGAGCGCAAAGTTCTCGACGGCATAGAATTGCTAAGTAGATTCGCTGGGCGAAGGCGATTGGATGTTGGAATCCTATACGGCCAAGCCCTTGAAACAAGAGTTTCCGAAATGGAGGGTGTACAAAGGGCTCAATTGGCAGGTTCTGCTCGCCGTAGGAAGGAAACAATCGGAGATTTGGATATTGTTGCAGCTGTAGAACCCGAAGATGTGAAAGCTGTTTCCGAGCAGATTCTGGGCCTACAGGGGATAGCAGATGTGAAAGGTGCTGGCTCTTCCAAAATAAGCATAATATTGGATACTGAATTTTTCTCAGAGGAAATCATTGACCAGGGCATGGATGGTGGAGTTTTGGAAGCCCTCGGAGGCGAAGCATATGAGAAAATGGCATCAAGCACAACCATTGATGCACAAATCCGTTTGGTACCACCACATGTATTCGCATTTACATTGGCCTATTTTACTGGTTCAAAAGAACACAATGTGAGAATGCGGCAACGGGCACTTGATCGAGGCTTACGCCTCAATGAGTTTGGTCTATTTCCTGTTGATAAAGTGGGAGATTTGAAAGGACTAGAAGCAGCTAAATTTTCTTTACCGGCCCAGGATGAAAATGACATTTATTCACATCTTGGTTTGCAATGGGTACCACCGGAATTGCGCGAAGATTCTGGAGAAATGGAACAAGCCGATAACGGAAAATTGCCAGAACTAATTATTCCATCAATGCTCAAAGGAGCATTCCACAACCACACCACTTCTTCAGATGGAACGGCCAGTTTACGGCAGATGGCCGAAGCAGCACAAGAAATGGGATGGGAGTATCTTGGTATTTCAGACCACAGCCAAATTCTTCAGGTAGCAAATGGGTTAAGTCCAGAACAACTTTTTGCACAATCGCAGGATGTGAAAGCACTGAATGAAGAGTGGGCTGATGCAGGTATTGATTTCAGATTATTCCATGGTAATGAATGTGATATCCTACCAGATGGAAGTTTAGATTTCACAAGCGAGGTACGGAGTGTACTTGACCACGTAGTAGGAAGTGTCCACCAAATTTCAACGTGGATGAAGCGTGATGAAAATGAAAATACTGAAATTTTAATCCGCGCAATTGAAGATCCTACATTCACTATTCTAGGACACCCGACCGGTAGAATACTTGGTGGCCGCGATGGGTTCGAAGTCGATATGCACGCCGTGCTAAGAAGAATGGGTGAACTGAATGCCGAGGGGGCACTCAAAGTTGTCGAGATTAATGCCAGTCCTTACCGCTTAGATCTGGACTGGAGGTTCTGCAAATATGCAAAGGAACAAGGGGTTCCTGTTGCAATTAATCCAGATGCACATAGTACACAAGGACTGAAAGATGTATGGTATGGGACCCAAATTGCGAGGAAGGGTTGGCTCGAGAAAGACGATGTTTTGAATTGTCGAAGTGGGGAAGAAATAGAAAATTTACTTTGGTGATTTTATGCGCGCACTAGTTATAGCCATGGCTCTGAGAATATTCTTACTCTTCATAGCATCATTCTTGCTCTTGATTCTATGGTTTGGAACCGGCGCAGAACGCTCTCCAATCGGATTACTAATCGGGATGACCATCGCAGGTCTTGCTGGTCTTTGGTGGTTTGAATTACAAATCCAGAAAGCACTCAAATTGGCAGCAGGTGAATGACATGGGATTGGGTAGAGCGTTATTCTTTGGTTTTGTTGCAATGTTTCCAGGTGCAATACTTGCGCTATTTGGATGGCTCATAATTGGCAGCCCAGATACTTGGGAAAGTAGTCAATACCTGGTTTGTTATGGCCCCTTTTTCGGCTCTATATTTGTTGGTTTTTGGTTAGGGAATAAGAACCAAACCGATGTGGAGTTGGAATAATGAAACGTGCTGAAAAAGCAGAAAAAATTGGACAAATTCTTGACCAATTGTATCCCACTACACCAATTCCTTTGGATCATTCGGATGCATATACACTGCTAGTTGCGGTAATGCTCTCTGCCCAAACCACAGACAAGAAAGTCAACCAAGTAACGCCATTCCTTTTTGAGCAAGCAAGTACGCCTGAAGAAATGGCTAACCTGGAAGTTGCACAAATTCAGAACCTGATTCGAGAAATTGGACTCGCACCAACCAAGGCGAAGAATTTGAAAAAGATGGCACTGCAATTGATAGAAGGGGGAGGCGTAAAACCGGATTGGGATTACTTGGAAAGTTTAGCTGGTGTAGGTCACAAAACGGCAAGTGTTGTAATGGCACAATGGTATGGGATCCCTGCTTTTCCTGTAGACACTCACATACATCGGCTTGCTGCAAGGTGGGGCTTGTCAAAAGCGCGTAATGTTGAGATGACGGAACGTGATTTGAAGTCATTGTGGCCAGAGGATACATGGAACAAAAGACATCTGCAGATTATATTCTTTGGACGTGAATACTGCCCTGCACGTAATCATGACCTTGAACAATGCTTAATCTGCTCGTGGGCTGCATCAAAGAAAAGAATCCATGAGGAGATGAGGGGCTAAAATGGATGTTTTCGTTGGCCGTATATCCTCATCTGGATTCGATAGTGGAGATCGAATTGTTATTGGTGACTGGACGAAATCTCCTATGGGGTCATTTACAAACATCATGTGGGCAAAACCAAATGGGGCAAGGGTACTTCTGAGCCCATCGGAAAAGCATGCTGAATATGTGTCTTCATTATATGAATTTGAAGAAGTACATGTGGTCCCAATCCAAGTAAAAAGAGGGAAGCGAACTATCCTTGTTGAAGCTGGTGACCTGATTGTTGAAATGAAATGGAAAAGGGGTTTCTATTTGCCTATACGAAGACCATTGTGGTTTATTTCAACAGTAGAACAATCGTTTGCGAAATTGTTTTTCGGAACGAAGACTCATGGCAAAACAAAGAATGGTCTGAAAGAATGGTATTGTATCCAAAGTTTAGCTAAAATCAGTTATTCTTCTGCAGAAAAGAGTGGCATGAATTTTGGAGACTCTGCACGCTTTGAAACAACAGCATGTTTTGGATTCAGTGAACCACCAAAACGGCCCTCTTCGGTACAAGTTCGTTCAATTATAGAGAACCCTGACCAACGGGGGGTTTGAATGCAGGAGACCCCTCCTAGTGTCATGGACGAAACTGTCACACTGATTGTTGGAGATGAGGCGCCGCATTTTTCGGCAGAAGATGGAAGTGGGAAAATCTGGGATCTTAACTCACTTTTGAGCGATGGCAAACGCGTAGTCTTGTACTTCTATCCAAAAGATTCAACGCCAGGTTGCACAACACAGGCATGTGATTTCAGAGACAATATGGGCCAGCTAAATTCTGAAGACGTTGTGGTATTGGGTGTTTCGAAAGACAGCGCGAAATCCCATGAAAAATTTTCTTCAAAAAACGATTTGAATTTCCCTCTTCTTGTCGATACCGAGGGTGAAATATTAGAGAAATATGGAGTTTGGAGGGAGAAGAAGAATTACGGAAAAGTGTACATGGGAATTGCTCGATCAACTTTTGTTATCGAATCTAATGGGACTCTTTCACTTGCGAAGTACGGTGTGAAAGCCAAAGGTCATGTTGGCCGAATCATGCTTCATCTCGGTTTGGAGTGATGAAATGAAAAGCCAGCGAATGGAACTCTCCGGGGATTCTGTCGCTTGGGATCCATGCTATATCGGCGAAGGAGCGAATATAGGATTGCGGGTGAGCATCGGTTGCTTGGCCCATATAGGCAGAGATGTGACGATTGGAACAGGTACTAGGGTACAGGGTGGCGCATATGTTGCCGATAATACTCAAATTGGGGAGAGATGTTTCATTGGCCCTAATGCCACCATACTCAATGATAGATACCCTCCCTCTGGTGATTCAACCAAATGGGAGAAGGTGAGTATTGAAGACGGTGCAGTGATTGGTGGAGGTGCAACGATTCTACCAGGTATCAACGTTGGTCAGAATGCAGTGGTTGCAGCAGGTGCAGTCCTCACAAAGGACATACCTGCTGATGAAGTGTGGGTTGGTAACCCTGCAAGGTACCATATGACACGAAATGCATACGAGGAGGCAAGAAAATGAGCAAAGATGCCATCTGTGATTTTCTCCGCCGTTGTGTTCTTTATGCAGATTCTAGCATCAATCGAAAAAAGGATCGCGGAGTCGATAATTCTGAAATCAAACGTTGGGAAGCTTACCGTGATTTTACTGCCTATGCTCTATCTGAAGTAGAGAGAGGAGAATTGGATGACTGGTTCGAGGTTGATGGGGAAGCCGAACGTATGCGTACAACATTCATTGGGAAGCCGATGAATGAGCAAAGGAAGAATATTGATATCGATTCACTCGAGCATGCTGAAAGAGCGGCCTGGCTATCTACACTAATTGCACCGAGGCCTGTTCTGCTATTGTCCACGACAAATTCCGAGGGGGTAGCAAACCTTTGTCCTGTATCAAGTGTTTCGGTTTTGGCGAATACACCGCCTTTGCTTGGAATATCACTAAGCCAAGATCGCAATGGTCGGCCAAGGGACACACTGAACAATATTCAACAGGGTTCCAAAGTAAGTGCAATGGTTCTACCTGGAACTTGGGATTCAGCATCACTGGTTAATGAAACAGCAACGCCGCTGCCGCCTGAGAGAAGTGAATGGAAGGGGTTAGAAGATCCTGTTGATTCTCCAAATGATTATCCACCACATCATCCAATATCTGCTGCAGTCTTAGAGTGTGAATCCGTTGAGTTGCATCCATTGCCGGAATCAGTAGCAACTCTGGTCATTCTGAGAGTTAAGAACATTCTTCGCCCAGATATTGGAGATACATGGGCTATGCCACCTGATGCAGAAACATGGAGGCCGTTGTTGACACAATTTGGATGGGATAGATTGACCAGTGGACCAGATGGAGCCGCTTGGGCATTTGAAGTTCGTAGTCACAAGGACTAATCAAGAATCGAATTCCCACCTAAATCATGAGTTTCAGTATCCACGCGTGAGCCTCTACCTGGAACCAACAATAATCGGTTATTGTCCTCCAAGGAAAAAACAGGTAAACCATTGTAATTAGCCATCTCTTGAACTTGCCGGGACAGAGCGCTACGTTGGCTATCCATATGTGCCAAACTACTCAAATCAATAATACAGATGTCTCCCTGCAAAAGGCGCATGGACATTGGTTCTAATGGTAACCGATGCATTTCATCTGGCCGGATATAGCGAAGGCCACGGTTGGGTAAACCGTGCATTCTTGCAGACCATTCAAGCCAACGTTTTGAACCAAGGTCGTGGAATGTTAAGTCTCGAACAGGCTTGCGATTAACCTTGCGTATTGGAGGAGGTATGTGGATAGGTTCTCCTTCAATAATTTCAGCATCTGGTGTATCTTCAGGCAATTCTGATTGCTTTGCACCGGGTAATTTGGGCAGGCCGAACAGATCGTATATTCGCCGCCGCATGTGATGTGCTCAGAAGTCAAGGTCCAAGTCATCTTCGGCTGGATTTATCGGTAAAGTGTCATTAGTGATATTTGGTAATGAAGCGGTTTCCTGCACAGTAGTTGGCTGGGGCTGTTGACTGGCTTGCTGTTCCAGCCATTGTGCACCATAGTGATTCCACTGTTCCATTGTCCAGCCAGGAGGTAGGCCCTCTACAGGTACAGGTGGTGCACCGGGGGCAACCGTCTGTACTGGAGCCGCTGCTGGAGCTTCGAACATATTTGACGCAGGAGCAGCCATCGGCAATTCAGGTTCTGTAGCCATCTCCATTGAAGGCAACTGATCCCAACTATCTCCATCATCATCCCTTCCACGAATTGACGTCAGAGCAAGTACGCCCAGTAAACCAGCTAGTACAAGTCCCAGAATTATTACAACTGTCGAAACAAGTCCACCTCCGCCAATGAATCCAAAGAAACCACCCTCTTCTTCCATGACTACAATTGTATAATCCTTAGTGGAAGTTTCAGATTCATCCGAGACCATTAGGCGAATTCCTCTTTCACCCGGTTCATCGAATACTACCCAGATTTCCATTCCCACCTCATCGATGTCATTCATAGGGTCGGTGTCGCCGTCAGAATCAACACTGGTATCTAGGTCCCATCGATACACTAGATTCGGTTTGTCTGTTGCATCATCTGTCGAGAGATTTCCTGAAAGGCCAACATTTTCTCCGGCACTTGGCCCAACTTTGCTAACCCAAATCTCTGCATTCGGTGCTTGATTGCGTACCGTGAATTCAACTACTTGTGAAGCGCGTTCTCCATCATCATCAGTTACATGGAAAATGGTCTGGTAATTTCCTGCCTCTGACCACCTATGGTTGATAGTTGGTCCAGTAACATCACAGTCATCGTCTGAACTTCCATCTTGATCAAGATTGATGAATGGATCTAAATCCCAACAAGCGACCAATGTATCCATATCACTAGATGTGTCGCTGTATTCTGCTGTGAACAAAGTTCGTTGATCTTCCCGTAGAGGCAATGGGTCTTCAGAGATTTCAATAATTGGAGCCACATTGTGAACCCATACCCAACCACTAACTGTCCCACTGCTTTCGCCATCATCATCGAATGCTTGCATTGCTATGACATGGGGTCCATTAGTATCCCAACTAACTGGTACAACTGATTCAGGTCCATCGGTGGTTTCAAACCAAGTTGGGTCGACATCCAAATCTGGTTGCCATTCATAACGGAGTGTGGGCATATCATTGGGTGAATCATCTACAAAACCAAGTAACTCAAGTTCTTGATCTTCATCTACATGCCATACTTGCATGTTGTTTGGTGGAAGTATTTCTCCAGTCTGTACATCACGTAATGACATTGACCCATTGTATGGTGCGATATTTGTAACTGTAATACTGAGTGTTTCTGTTGTAACCTCAAAATCGTCATCTACTGCTCTGAAAGACATTGTAAAAATTCCTTCAACCTCAGGGACCACAGTACATGCTTGTGTAATCAGACCTTGGGAACAAGTGTATGGTTGCCCATTGGGTGCGTCAGGAGGCATCCATAACATATCGATAGGAGCCTCGGGAGTCATCGTGTCAATATCACTACTATCTTGAGCATTGAAAGTTACTGCTTCTCCAACTTCTACACTAGTTTCACTGACTGCTAGATTAACTGAAGGAGCCCTGTTATTGATTACAACAAGAATTGAATTTCTTGAAACATCTCCTTCGTCATCTAGCACAGTTAAATCAACTACGTATTCACCATCATTGTGCCATTCTGTTTCAATCATACAGGTATTCGTCGGGTATGTTTGAGTGCTTCCATTAGAGAGTTCTACTTCGAATATACAAGTTATCGAACCTCCATCTTCATCTTCTGATTCAGAAGCGTCAATAACAACATTGTCGAACGTCATCTTTGGAATAATATTGGCAATTTCTGCACTGGGCAATCTTCCAACGAACATTGAGAAGGAACCTTGGTTATTACTTCGATTCAAATCTGCTGTTACTGTTTGAGATGGGTCTACCATGAACTGAATAGCAACATTTCCAATTGCCTGTGTTGTAGGAACTGTCCAAGATACGTCTACAGCAAATACACCGAGTGCTGACAAGGATGGGACGTTGACTTGGCTGGTAGAACCGTCTGGAGCTTGTATCTCAAGAGTGGTTGCTGGTGCTGTAAGGATGCCCTTATTCTGTACAGGCACACTGAACAATAGTTCATCACCAGGGATCGCATTGTAACCCGTCAGAGAATTCAGAATCATGGTATCGTCACCACGTGTTCTTGAAACAGATACTGCATTGGAAAGAGCAGCCAAATCCACTTCTACGAGGTTCTCATCTAGAGTTATGGTCGATACTCCTATTTCTTCAGTGGAGGGGATCCAAGCGATAACCCCGTGGCTTGCATATTCGAAATTGGTTGGAGATGCGTCCAATTCATGACCTGTGTCGAACATGACATAGGCACTCCCATTTGCTGCAGTTGTAACTGTGCGTATATCCTCTTCAATTTCATATCTAAATTCGATGGGTTGATTGGCCACTGGTTGTCCATTGGCAGTTGAGGCGTTCAGCCAAACCCCTAAACTTGCATCCAAAGGCCATGCTGGGAAGGATAAATCAACATCAATAACATGTACTCGCGAAACCGGATTATATTGTCTAAGACGGAAATCGATATCTGCTCCAAGGTCAATGGTCTGATGCCACCATGCATCGTTATTTCCATTTGGACACCACCATCGATATCCTGAAATTTCTCCTGAAGATGCATTGTAAGAAGTGACATTGTATGCACTTGAGCATCCCGAATAGGCAACACTAGGATTGCCTACACTAACCACTTCAAATCTTTCAGTTGCTTGCTCTTGTGTGTCATCAGGAATTGGGAATAGATCTTGGAATACTTCGCCGCTCCAAGTTGTTGTTGTGGTCGTTTCAGTATCCCATACCTCACCCACACCAAGTGGGAAGTCATAGATTTCCTTGGGTGGAGAATAAGCAGTTAGGATTGTTAGGGTGGCCAAATCAATTCGTGGATAAATTAAGCCTGCTAATCCACCAATATTCTCCATATCTACATCCAATGTCATTTCGAGTGATATGGTTCCTAAATCTGAGGCTCTAATTATTTCATTCAATTCAAAATCTACTTCTAAATCCCCGGCGATATTGAACCCCTCGTAAGGAATTGAGGCGCCACCTGTAAATTGGCCTGAAGACTCTCTTTCATAGACCAAAGTAGACACATTATCTATTGTTTCAAGGTCTATATCTGTCACTTCCATCTGTAATTGCCCAGTGAGGATATCTACGCTCGCACCAGTGATTCCACCGCTTGCCAGTAAACCAGCAACGTCGAATTCTGAGTCGTAAATCCATTCATCTCCGACCCTCCAATCGACTACGTCGACTAAATTTGTACTACGTGATGAAAGTAATTCAATACTTGAATCTTGTAACTCCTCGGTATTGTTTACATGAAAAATCGGCAATAAAATCGAACCGATTAGAATCAAAATCAGGCTGGTCGGAAGAAGGCGCTTATGGTCACCCATAGGGTGACCAGAAAGAACACCCCTATTCAATTGAGCGCTATACGGGATATGGAAATTAGTGTTGTTATCCACATCCAATAGAACATCACTTGTCTTGTCAAATGGGTCGATGGCCTCCAACCAATTAGAGCCTCAGTCATTTCTTTGACAAACCACCCTTCTTCATGTTCCTCAATATGTTCGTTTCCTAAAATCAGGTGCTCCCAAGTGGTGAAAATACATGTTCGATTATTGAGGCGCCAGTGCAAACGAGTCAATGGAGTTAATATCGCATGAGTAACCCATGCAGTCAACCAAGGAAGTGACCATCCAAACATCAGAAAAAGCATCACTAGTAAATGGGAAAAACGTACCAATTTCGCACAGAAGAAACGCCACATTTTTTCACCAAGGTAGATGATCGCCTAGGTATAGTCGAAGGAAACACAGAGCCAAACCCATGTAGGATAGACCCCACCCCATATTGGCAGCTGTTCGATCACTCATGTGCCAGCCAATAAGGGCACCCATTCGCTGAATGAAACCACCTTGCTCCCTCGTGCCGGCTTGGGGGTGACCTCGTAGTTTCATTTCGATTGTCGTAAGTATACAAACATCTGCAGTCATCCAGTGCACAAGCATTGTTGGAATAAAGAATAATCCAAACCACCATGCCTCTGGCCAAGGAAGCAACCAACCCCAAGGAACGAAGAAAGTCACTCCTACGTGTACAAAGTACACCACTTTGGCTAACGCCAGTCTGATTTGACCGACGTCGTCGGTCACATCACCACCTCAGAGTAAGTCAGCGAGTTCGTCTTGGATAATCTCAACAGCTTCTAGAATCTCATCCTTGTGTCTCGCACCTGTGATAACCATCTTTCCACTACCGAATATCAGACAAACAACCTTTGGATAATCAAGGCGGTAAATCAATCCAGGGAACTGCTCTGGCTCGTATTCTACCTTATCGAATGGCAGATGGAAAGTAAGGTGATTGAGATTCAATTTCCTTGGTTCTCCAGCTTGAGGCTCTCCTGTCCACTTGTCTTTCCCATCATAGTCTTCAGGATAGTGCAAAGCATATGTTGCAACCATATTCTGAACTTCAATTTGAACGTCACTTAATTCCCAAGTTTCGATGCCTGCTGCACGGAGATCTGCAATCATTCTCTCGATACCTGTGTGGATGTTATCTTCGTTCTTTCCACCAGTACAAACTGCACGGCCAGAGCGGAACATGAGGATTGCCAATTTAGGATCTACTACCCGGTAAACTACACCCGGGAATTGTTCGGGCTCATACTCGCAATTCAACTGGATTGCGATATCTGGAAGATTCAACTCTTCTGCCACTCGGGTCGATGCTACTACATTCACTACTGTAAGGCGGTCTTCGTCACTTGTTGCCATAGTGCGCCGTCCTTAAACCCCTATATAAACCAGTAGTCGGGACCATTTATAATTGGAATTTCCTTTGAAGGGCCTCAGTCGCTCGTTTTTACATCAACGCCAGGGGCACCTAATCTAGAGGTCATAGTATGCCCTCCTACCATTTCGATGGCCTCTGCAGTTCTTCGTGGTTCTTGGGTTAATGCAATCATGCAACCTCCCCCTCCTGCACCAGTCATTTTAGCACCCAAACTGGTTGGTAATGCGGCCTCCACCATCCTGTCTAAATCTGAATCAGATACACCGATTCCCTGCAATAGTCGGTGACATTCATTCATTGCGATTCCAACTGCCTGCAGATTGCCAAGAGATAGTGCTGTTGCTCCGGCTCGAGTTACATTTCCAATACGTTCGATGTCCTCCATCTTCTCAGGCTGTCTCTTTAGAAGATCTGCTACCTTTGCAACCATTTGAGAAGTGGGACCGGGGCGTCCTGTAAAACCAATCACTAGACTGGCTTCTTGGAGCGATTGAGGCAAAGAAACACTGTGAATTTCCCATGTTCTTTGAACACCATCTATTCGTAAATCACGAGTGTATTTCCATTCTGCCAAACTTTCCCTCTTATCTGAAACAAATACAGCACCACCAAGTGTAGATGTACTGGTATCGATTGGACTTGCCCTCCCTCCTTGAGCCTCCGCTTCAGCCAAATGGGCAGTCGTTGCAATACCTCTAAGTGGCAATTCATCTACCGGGGTGCCTCGAATATGCAGGATACCTGCTGCAGTTGCCGCACAAATTGCTGCGCTGGAACCAAGACCTGCGGCGCCAAACAAATCACTCTCAATTTGAACCGAAAGAGGAGCACCGCCATCTCCTGTCCACATACGCTTGAGAATTGCATCCAAGTGAGGATGGCGGGATTTGTCAAATTTCATGCCATCAATCTGCCAACCAGATTCTGATTTCTCAATTTTAACCCGGATTCTGGCATCAATTGCCACAGCTACAGCCGGTTGGCCATAAACAACTGCATGCTCGCCAAAAAGGATGCATTTCCCCGGGGCGCTGGCAAGGACCATGTTGGGGCGTATGGTATACACCTCATATCGGTTCTGCCTATCAAGCGAGTGAACCAAAGTTCAAGGGAGGGGCGCCTGTAGGGATAGTTAGTGAGGCTACACTATGGATGACGAAACAGACTTTGACGTGATTGTCATCGGTGCTGGATTCGCAGGTGCAGCCACTGCATTTCAACTTCTAAAGGAAGGCATTGAAGGCGATAGAATACTTGTTGTCGATCGTGGAGAACCTATTGGCAGTAAGAATCTGACCGGAGGTATACTATGGGGCCGGGAGTTAGATGACTTTGAGGAATTTCTAGGCAATTGGGAGATGGATTGCCCTGGAATTGAGAGGGCTATTAATCACAAGAAAGTTGGATTCCTTAGTAGTGAAGATGCACTCTTCGTTGAAGGTAGATTTGCTTCTTGGGATGGCACTGGGGGCACCGATGAGCCCAGCCAACGATCATCGTGGTCTGTTCTTCGCGCCAAAGCCGACGCTTGGATGGCAGAGAAGATGGAGGAAGCTGGAATCTTTGTCATGCCTGGAATGAAAATCGACCAACTGCACATCGATGGTTTAGATCACGAATCATATACTGCTAGAGATTTAACTGATCCAGCAGAAGATAGTGGAAAGGGTGCTGCTCAAAAATGGAAAATTGATAATTTCCCAAAAGAACTTGTTGACAAAATTCGAAATGGCAAGATACGAGGAATCGTTCAAGATGGGGAAGTCATGACCAGTAATGTTGTGGTCATCGCAGAAGGAAGCAACTCTATCCTAACCAGAACTTATCATTTTGATTCAATGCTGAATGCTCAATCTAAAGAAGACTTATTGCTCGGTGTGAAAGAAGTTATCCATTTGGGTAAAGAACGAATTGATGAGAGATTCAATTGCTTCCCAGGTGATGATGAGAGGCCACCAAGTGGAATGGCCATGGAATTGGCACTCTCATTGTATCGAGACATGGCACATGAAGCATGGAAAGAATATCCCGTCACAGATGGACTTTATCCACGATGTGGAGGGTTCTTCTACACGAACCGCGAAACTGTTTCCTGCGGAATTATTGTCCAGTTGAGTTCATTGCCATCAGGAATACATACTTATGATCTATATCAGGCATTCAAGGAACAGCCAGCAATTGCTGCGCTAATTGAGGGCGGAGAGGCCATAGAATATGGGGCACACCTTTGCCCAGAATACGGCCTACACCGTATGCCACACCGGTTTACTCGGGATGGTGCGCTAGTTGTGGGTGATGCAGCTGGCTTGGTCTTCGCCAACGGGATGCAAATCCAAGGGATGAACAATGCTCTCCATTCTGGAAAGTTGGCTGGAAAAGCAATTGCGACTTGTATTTCCAATGGCGATGTCAGTGCCAAGGCTCTCGATGCGACCTATACGAAATCACTCAAAGCCAGTTACATTTATCGAGACTTGAAACGGTTTGAACCTGCAACAAAATTCCTCAACAATCCTGCTAACTTTACTTGGGTTCCTGAACTAGTGGGCAAAACGGCAAATCGTGTTTTCCGTGAGATTGGCGAAGAAAAGGTCCCGGCAGAGAAGGTTTTGCGACAAGTTCGCAAGGAAATGCGTGCAAAGAGCAAAGCAAACAAGAAGGGGATGGGGCTCATCAGTATGCTGAAGTTGGCGTTGACTGGAAGAAAACTCTGAGGTGAAAACATGACTGAAACAACAAAACTTGGATTGTTTACATATGATGTGAAAAATGGGCTTGGACTAATTGGATACAATGTGGATGAACATGAGCATGCCCACATAATTGTAGATACCAAAAAATGTGGAGACTGTGATTCGATGATGTGTGTTTGGGGTTGCCCTGCACAATGTTACATGTTCCGAGATGTGGGTCTCGAAGAAATGAAATTTCAGTACGAAGACTGTGTTGAATGTGGAACCTGCTTTCTCATGTGCACAGATGGGGCATTAAGTTGGAATCACCCCCGCGGGGGCTTCGGAATCACATACAGTCAAGGTTGAATGGGCATGGCTCTACACGTCTATGATACACGTACTCGTGAGAAACGTCTGTTTGAAACCGCTCGAACTGGCGAAGTCGACATGTATGTCTGTGGGATCACGCCCTATTCCCCATCACATTTAGGACACGCTCGATGTTACATCGCCTTTGACCTAATCCACCGCTGGTTGGAAGCTAGTGGTTGGACTGTAAATTATGTCCAAAACTTTACTGATATCGATGACAAAATCATCAATAAAGCAAACGAAGAAGGAATTGATTTCCTTGAAGTTGCTAATCGAAATATCGATGACTACTATGAGGTGATGGATTCACTCAATGTCCTAAGAGCCGATCATTATCCTAGAGTTACAGAGGTTATCCCTGAAATAATTAGTATGACCGAATCATTGATTGAGAAGGAAAACGCCTACGTTGCAGAGGATGGTGTGTGGTTTAGTGTTGAATCTGCACCTGAAAAGTATGGAGTTCTGACTGGGCAGTCCATTGATGCGGTTAGAGCTGGAGCTGGAGGTCGTGTAGAGGATTCAGGGAAGAGAGATCACAAAGATTTCGCATTATGGAAGAATGCTAAGCCAGGTGAACCTTCTTGGCCTTCACCATGGGGAGATGGACGACCAGGGTGGCATATTGAATGCAGTGCCATGTCATTGAAACATTTTGGAGAACAGTTCGACATCCATGGAGGCGGACATGATTTACGTTTCCCCCATCACGAAGCAGAGATATTCCAATCCGAATGCTGCACTGGAAAGGAGCCAGTGGTCAGATATTGGATGCACAATGGTTTCGTGAATGTTGATGGAGAAAAAATGAGCAAATCCCTAGGTAACTTTTGGACGGTTAAAGATGCACTCAAAATCTATGACCCGTTGGTATTAAGGCAGGCTTTGCTCAATGCACACTACCGTTCACCGATTGACTTATCAGAGCAGTTACTTGAAGATGCAAAGGGACATCATGCTAAGATTGTTCATGCCTATGGTCACGCATTGGTGATAACTGAACAGGCAAAGAAGGCTGGATTGCGAGATGCACCACGTTTACCCACTGCTGATGTAACATCAACTGACTTCTTAGCAAATAAACTCGGATTGCTCGAGAAATTATTACAAGAGGCTGCAGTTGCAATGGATGATGATTTCAACAGTAGGCAGGCTCTTTCTAAGGTAAGCAATGGTGCTAGACTAATCCCGAAGATTCTGGAAAGTGAAGATATAGATGAGCGCGACACTGCAGCCTTTGCCCTTTATGCAATTGATTGGTTGGAAGAATTCGCTGGCTCAGTACTAGGTTTGTTGCCTGAAAAGGATATTGCAATGGCTGTATATGACCCTAATTTGGACCCTGCCCGCCAAGCCATCAAAGATGATGTGGAGCAACTACTTGCTCGACGGGCAATTGCTCGAGCCGCAAAGGATTGGGAAAGTGCTGATGAAATCAGAGATGCACTATCGGATATGGGCGTAACAGTCAAAGATACGCCTGATGGTGTAGTTTGGACACTTGATTAATCTGTTTCAATCACTTGATTCTTCAGATTTGGGTTCACCATTTTCATCTGGAGAATCA
>PBMO01000004.1 GCA_002722595.1 Methanobacteriota archaeon
TTATATCACAGTAAGTGCACCACTTGGGCGTGTTGTAGACCGGCATCTTAGATTAATTCGCTATCGAACACACCCTCTTGTAAAAGCAGGGGATAAATTGCCTGAACCACTACTTGATTTGTTGAAGGATAAGAAAAAGAAAAAGAATACCAGTCGCCAAACCCAGCGCAGCCAACGTAGAAAACGCGGAACCAGCAAAGATGGCGATGATGATGGGGCCTACGAACCAAAGAACAAGGTCATACAGGGTGGAGTTCGGCTGCTTGAAGGAGTTACTTGTCCGAGTTGTGCGGGGGATCAGGTTGTCAGAACTGAAACTGGTAAGAATCGATGCAGAATCTGTTTTGAAGAATGGAGGCGATGAGTTGGTCGCACGGGTAACCGTGAGTGGACACCCTGGTTCTGGAACTAGTACATTGGTTGAAGGCCTCTGTGAAGAATATGGTTGGACTAAATTAAATGGTGGCCAACTTTTCAGAGATATGGCAAAAAATCACTCAATGACATTGGAAGATTTTGGGCATTACTGCGAGGAAAACGAACAAGTTGACAAGGAATTGGATGCTTTACTCGCGGACACTATTGTAAACCCTGAAAGCCCCGAAATTATTGAAAGTAGACTTGCAGGTTGGTGGGCATATCGAGAAACCCATGATTGTCATCGTATTTGGCTAGAAGTTAGTGAGGGTATTCGTGCTAGTCGTATAGTCTCCCGAGAGGGTGGTACAATACAGGGACAAGTCCCACAAATCAAGGAACGTATGGAATCGGATAAATTGAGATATTTGCAATACTATGACATAGATATAGATTCGATGGAACCATATACACTAGTGATTGATGCAAATGATATGGATGCCGGATCAGTACTTTCTTTGGTAAAGATGCACTTGGAGGGAGAAAATTGATCGTCATTGATGGTGATGCTACCACAACAGGGGCGCATGGTTGTCGCCCCGATGAACGTACCATTGAAGAATTGCTGGATGCTGGTGCAATAGTAATTGACAAACCTGCTGGCCCAAATAGTCACCAAGTTTCAGCATGGGCCAGAGACATATTGGGTGTGGAAAAACTCGGCCATGGCGGCACTCTAGATCCATTTGCAACTGGGGTTCTTCTGCTATTATCTGGTCGCTCGATGCGTCTCACTAAGAAGGTTCTAAGCCATGAAAAAACCTACGTGGGCGTGTTACGCGCGAGCCAGCCCTTCGACAAGGGTGCACTGGAAAGAGCTGTTGCACAACTATCTGGTAAAATCTACAATGTACCTCCGGAGATATCAGCTGTAAAGGTTCAAGTCAGAGCGCGAAGAATTGAGACACACTTGGTGGATATAGATGGAAGAGATGCGGTAGTTGAAGTGAGTTGTGAGGCTGGAACATATATCAGAACTCTGGCTAGAGATATTGGTCTATTACTTGGACATCCTATCGAATTGAAGGAATTACGGCGCACAAAATCCGGCAGATATACCGAACAGAAGACGATAACACTTCAGCAATTGAAAGATGCTTATTGGATGTGGGAAGCGAATAACGATGAGGCTGCAATTAGGAAAGTTCTGACCCCAATCGAAACAATCGTTGGCGATTTGCCAGAAATCGTTGTCAAAGATGGAGCCGCTGGTGCGATATCACACGGAGCACCGCTATTACGACCAGGCATTGTAAAACTGGATGAAGGGATGAGTCGAGGAGATACTGTACGTCTAACTACATTAAAGGGCGAACTGGTTGCAGTTGCTGAAATGTTAACACGTTCCGAACTAGTCAAAGAAATGACTGAAGGGGAAGTTGCTAAACCCACATCTGTATTCCTAGAACCTGGTACGTATCCACGTACATGGAAGAATTATTCCAGTAACTGATTTTCTATGGTTGCTCAAATTCTTCAAAAACCCAAGTCTCACTCTCGAGTCGTATTTTCAATTTCGCCATGGTTTTCCACCCCTGTCCCCACCCCCCGATTGGAGCACCAATCATTGCGGGAACATTCTCTTAGAGGAGACTAACCAGTATAATAATTGAGGCTGAAAAACGGATTATCGGCCCTTACAGCTTGCCAATTGGATAAAATCCGTTACTCGACCCTACGTATCTGATTTGGGCCATAAAGGAATATTACTATTGCAAATAATCCTAGTATAATGACTGCGACCCACCATACTGAGTTGTACTGACTCATCAAAGAACTTGAATTCTCGCCCGTAGGAGACTCTAAATCAGAATCGAGGTTGACTGTTATTTTAGTCACCCATTCATTATCTAGTTCATTTGTCTCGTCGATTACACCCTTGTAATCAACCTCAATCTTCAATTCAACTTCGCCTGAATCTACCCCTAGATTGCTCCAGTCATCACAAGTTGTGCTTTCGGTCATACCAGGGGAGATCATAGCAATTTCATTTGTGCCAATTGTTTGGTCATCTATTGAGCACCTGACACTAACTGGTTGTGCAATACTATTACCACTATTGCGTACGTAAACGATTATCTGAACATCATGACCTTGCGTAATTGATGATGAACCCGATGTTCTGTCAAAAGTATCGATACTTTGTACCCAAATATTAGCCTGCTGTGTAACGATTACGGTCATATTTTTCGATACTGAATTACCACCATCATCTGTTACAGTAAGATGTACTATGTATTCACCTACACCAAGTGGAGTCATTTCTATCATACCGGCGGTATAAATCACCCATTCGGGTGTGATGTCAATGTCCACAGCACTTGTGGGTGAGTCTCTATCCCAATAAGAAAATGGAAGAGTTGCAGTTTCACCTAATTCTACAGTAACGGCCACAGGTAGACCATCCATTTCTGGTGGATCATTAACAGGAGTCACAATGACTGCGAATTGATCTACCCAAGTATTCCCCCTTTCGTCACTAACCACTACCTCGACATTGGTATCTCCAAAGGCATCAGAAACTGGTTGAATCCTTATTTGTCCGTTGACATAATTGGCATCTAGCAGCATAGTGTTGCTACTGGTTGCGGTTACACTAAGGTCGGCTATTGGAGTAATATCGTCAGTGCAAGTGTACAAGAAATCAAGGAGCCTCCCCCCGCCATCCTCTTCGAATACCTGATCAGATATACTGCTGCATTGAGGGTCATAGTCCCACTCAATCAGATAGCCCCCAGCGATACTAATATGGTCAACCCTAACTGAAATTGTCTCGGAACTCCCATTACTTGACCAATGGAAACGCGCTGAAATCCCTATTTCCAATGTTGTGTCTTCTGAACTCATCAGGTGTCCGACAGGAATTGATAGTGCAAAACCTCCAGGGGTTATGTTGGTCGAAGCAATTTCTTCACCATTCATTGCAAAGCGAACCTTAGCAAAATCTGGAACCATTGCGTCATCTGCACCAATTATGTCCCCTTCTACCACAAAATGTGGATCATTTATGTCCAAATGAACACTTTCTATGCAACCATCGAGCAATTGAGTATGTAACCGGATAAATTGATGCTGAGTATCGATTATTTCACCTGATTGGATTTGCGATTCCTCACTCCATGTAGAACCGTCAAAAGAGGATGAATACGACCAACTTGCATTACCATCGACACCTGCGTGGAGTCTACCCCAACTCTGAGCATATGGAAGTTTCAGTTCTTCGAAGGTCCATTCACCAACTCCTCCAATATGCTCTAAACCACAATTCGAAATTGCTAGTGTCCCAGATCCCTTTGTCAAATCTAGACGCAGTACTGGATAGTGATCGACACTGCTCGAATGCGATGCTTCAGCTAGTTCAAATGTGCCCCATGGTTTGAGAAATTTGACTTTTATCCCGGCAGCATCAACCTGTAATTCACTATCGTCAAACTGACCAACTGAAACATAATCCAGATTGATTTGAAGTGAACTCAGTTCCGACCATGTCCATGGTCCCAAATTATCCAAGGAATATTCTTTTGCATTTTGATTCATGTAGTTGATTTCAGACATGCTATGTGCATATGTCCGGACCATAGAGGTATTGCTCCCAGATTCAATTGAGAATGTTATGCTATCTTGTTGCAATGGGTCTGGGACCCTAAATGCAACCACTAAAGAAACATTGACAATGTGATTTCCCAACCCCTCCGAGAAATCAAACCCAGTTAGTGAAATTACAGGCCCCTTAGACCAAGAATACCCTCCATCAGAATCACCATCAAGGTCATTATCACAGACAGGGCTAGAGGTGGGTCTGAAGCAATCAGGTTCTCCAATCGAAAGGTTGTTCTCTGTTGGCGATGATTGAGACCAAGCCACTAATTCCTGGTAATTTTCTGGACGTTGATGCTCGAGAATGAGGTTGCCATCGTCAATAAAAGAATCAGAAAAATCGGCCGCTTCTGAACTGTAAGCCTTTTGTGAAGAGAAAATCCAATCTGATTCACTCAGGAAAGAACCGGCGGGTAGAAGTTCGACAGGATCCGCTCTAACTACTGTATCTGCGTTAACAGATACCGGTATACATGAAAAAACAAGAATCGAAATCAGTAGAAGTGGTGCTCTACTTACTGCCATAAACATGCCCGGGTCAAGGAACAACTTCAATCCCTCGCTCACATGTTTAACTGAACCTATTATTACAGAACGCCTGCGTTTTGTTGAAATACCGCGCACAAGTCGCCGAACCACATCGTGGCTGCGGTGGTCTAGTGGTTAGGACGGTAGATTGTGGCTCTGCCACCCCGGGTTCAACTCCCGGTCGCGGCCCCATCACTCGATTTTTAGGTCACTATCAGTGATTTTATGGCCCATCCTTTCTGCCTTTGTCCGCAGATATTCTTGGTTCTCTGAACTAACGCCTACCACCAACGGCATCCTCTCTGATACTGTGATTCCTAGTGCTTGCAATGCTTCCACCTTTAGTGGATTATTAGTCAAAAGACATACGTCGCCAATTCCAACTGCGCCTAGCATATCAGCTGCTATCTTGTAGTCGCGAGCATCAGCAGGGTGGCCAAGCATCAAGTTCGCATCAAGTGTGTCAGCTCCCTTATCTTGCAAATTATATGCTTGAATCTTTGCGTGTAGGCCAATCCCTCTCCCCTCTTGTCGCAAATAAAGTAAGCACCCCCAACCATGAGATCTAATTGTGTCTAGAGCCAGATGTAGTTGTGGCCCACAATCGCAACGAGATGAACCAAACGCATCACCTGTTAGGCACTCTGAATGCATACGCACTAGGACTGGATCAGGGCCATCCATATCCCCTAGAGTTAATGCCACATGGTCGAAACCGGTCTCATCATCGTGGAAAACTCTTATTCTGAATTCACCGTGAGTTGTAGGCAAGCGTGCATCTGCAGGTACTGCATAGTTTTCAGTTATTGGACCCATCAAAACGTCTCCTTTCTTATTCTAAAATGATACTCTCCTGCTTCTTCTTCAATTGACAATAGTGTATCTCCACTACGAATCAATAGTGCTGGAATATCAACCTTTGTTTCTGGATCATCGGCCATGACAAGTAGGATATTTCCGAAATGGAGACCTTCCAGAGCCCTCTTGGTTTCATGCACAGGTATCGGACAATGAAAACCCAGCACATCAAGTGTGATGTCTGCCTTGTGCATTCCCATTGTTACTGCCTAAGGATTACCATTTTTCAATTAGATGGGGGGCATAGAAGGTTTTGAAGCACCAGTGCGGACTCGGTTGATTGTGCGGGATACACGACCTGATGACCTGAGTTGGTCGGAAGTAGGGGAAATGGCCTATGGTTACCTACGAATACCGTTTGCACTGGTTTTTGTTGAAATAGTGTATTGGTGGGCTACAGATCCTGCGGCTACCATTGAGCCATATCAAAGTCTATTAGCAACAATCTGGGTTGGAATTTCAAACATTCTGTGGCCAGGTTCTGCCGAGCTAGTATTCCATGGCCCGTCGCAAGCACTCACGGGAGTCAACTTGTTTGGAGATAATTTCCAAGGAGGAATGGAACGCCTGTACGTCTCCGATGAGTGCTCAGGAATGCACGAGATTGTTTTCCTAGGAGTGCTGATGCTTTTGACGCCGGGTGTAGATAATAAAATTCGATTTCGATCAATTGGATACATGGCCATTTTAGTTCAATCGCTTAATCTTGTTCGCCTCCTCTGTCTATATCCAATTGCCGAACACAGCGGTGTGGACAAAATGTTTGCATTCCATGAATTTATCCTTAGTAGTGGTTTTCTTGTCATACTTGTATTGATTTGGTTGTGCTGGTACGTATACCTCGATAGGTGCGGACTAGTCGATCACGCACAAAAACCATCACTGAAGGACTTGGAAAGATTTCGGAAACTTGAACTCCGAACAACCTTGCCTAGAACCTCCTTAGCGACAATACTATTTTGCTTATTAGTTGCTAGTTGGGCGACATATGAGGTATCCTACAATGAGGAAAACTTGCAATTCAGAGGTGCTGCTGAATCCTGTACATATGATGACCAGTTAGATGCATGGACTGATTCTACAGGAGCAAACTGTTTTGCTAAGAAAAAAATCTGGGATGATATAGAACGAAGAAGTTCGAGAGGGTGGCTATTTTCTGCACTCTTTATCGGCATATCCGTAATACAATTTGCCAATGACGAATCCGATGAATCTGAATAATCAGATTATCTGAACCATGATTTCTTGGCCCTCAAACTTCTTTCCTTTTAGGGCATCTATGGCATACTGAGCCTTTTCTCTGTGAATTTCAACGGATGTGTGTTTGCTTCCAAGTACAATTTGACCAACGGCTAAATCGGGAAGCCTTGCTTCTGCAGTGATAAATTGATGTACTTTTAACTTAGAACTCGATGTGGTGTTTAGTCGCAAAATCACCATACCAAATACATCTGCTTTTTCCCCCCAATCTTCTTGCTTACGAACGGGATCACGATTCACTCCAACTGGTAAATCTGGTGCATTTGTTTCATGTATGTCCATGCTCCATGTAGAGATAATTTTATTCATGTTACTGGAATCCTCATTCGATACAAATGACCACGCTTCGCCTTTCCGACCCATTCGCCCTGTGCGCCCAATCCGATGGACATAGGATTCTGAATCAGCAGGGATATCATAGTTAATCACCTTCGTTACCCCGTCCACATCTAACCCACGGGCTGCGACATCAGTTGCAACGATTATTTTTGAAATCCCCTCACGGAAATCTGTGATGATTCTTTCACGCTTATTTTGGGCCATGTCGCCATGTAAACCGGTTGCTGAAAATCGATGTTTGTCCAATCTTCCAACAAGTAAATCCACCATCCGCTTTGTATTTGTGAAGATTATCACCTGATCATCGGAATCAAGGTGCGCCAAAATTCGTCCAAGTGCCCACAACTTATTGGCTCGACCAATACGAATCATGTATTGATCTATTTCTGGAACTTCGACCTCGAGTTCATCACTCATTACATGCTCTGCATCTGAAATAAACTCATTGGCAGCTTCCAATACCTCTTGAGGGAATGTTGCTGAGAACAGCAGAGTTTGCTCCCTATTTTCCAGTCTTTCCAAACACCACAATATATCTGGGAAGAAACCCATGTCAAGCATTCGATCAGCCTCATCTAGAGCAAAACTGTGTATCATTTTCAAATCGATGTGTCCTCTTTTCGACATATCGATAATTCTCCCAGGTGTACCTACAATGATATCGTTGCCTGCCTGAAGCTGTTTTGCCTGTTTTTCAATATCTGTTCCACCATAAACAGTGATGATTTTCAGTCCTTTAGAACCCTGAAGCCAAGATAATTCCTCGCCAACTTGCGTTGCCAACTCTCTTGTTGGGCACATGATTAGAGCTTGTGGATTACCACTGGGTTTGCAGTTTTCCAATATTGGTATTCCAAAGGCGGCTGTTTTACCCGACCCTGTCCTAGCCTGTCCTACGATATCTCTTCCCGAAAGAGCTAATGGTATCGATTCTGCTTGGATAGGTGTTGCAAATTCCCACCCTTTTCCCTGAAGCGCACCCATTATGGCATCAGATAATTTCCAATCCGAAAAACGGACAGATGAATGTGAACTGGTGGACATTGAACGGCCTCAGAAGGTTTCAGCATCGCGCATTTCCTTCTGCAATTCTCCCATCCAATACTTTTCGCAGTTCTCACGAGTCAGAGGTACACGCTTCTGACGAACATGTTCTCGAATATATTGGCGGAACTTTAGGGCTTTAGATCGATTCACACCTTTAGGAGTGATTCCATCCCACAAATTGCTGAATTGCTCTCGCTTCGTATCGAACTCTTCGGTACTCATGCGTTTTCCTCGAGGTCGGCGACCTTCCCCCCCTCTTTAACCGTGCCGACTCCCCAAAGGGGAGAATCAGATGAAATCATCAGCCTCTTCGTCGAATTCTTCGCCATAGAATATTTCGTCCTGAGTGGGTCTGCGACTTGGATCAGGACGTGTCGAAATTGTGCGTTTTTCTGGTTCACTAACGGGTGTCTGAGACGGAGGTGGTGTTGCTAATGAATTCTCGTCAACAGGAGCCTTCTCAGCGGGTGCCAGGAAGGCATTTTTTTCTGCCTCAGTCCCTTCAAGTGATTCATCTATCATCAGATTTTCCAGTAACTGGATAATTTCCTTGTCAGTCTCTTGTGGACGCAATTCCGTGGCATGTATTCTAACCTCTGCATCCACCATTATCACAGGCAGCATTTTGATGCAAGAAATGCGCACATTGCGATCAGAGTGTCGTGTTCCGTCAAGAATGAGGCGTTGCATTCGGAATGAGTTAGGATCCAGTTTCTTCGATGCTTTTAAGGCGGAAGAACGAACTTTTTCATCCACATCAAATAGAGCTATTTCCAAAGCGATTTGGGTTATTTTAGGCGCGTGTTCGGCAAGTGGAACTAAGGCACGTGCAGCATGCCTCCTGACTGTGACCGATTCATCTTCCAAACACCACCCAATCAGGTCCCAGAGTGTTGCAGACTTGTGCCTAGTGAGTCGTGAGAGTAGAGATGCCGCCAAGCCACGTATCTCACCATCCTCTTCACGAATCAACTCATCAATATGTAATTCAGCCACCTCAGGCCATGCATCTGCGACCTGTTTTAGGGCCTCGAATGCTGACTTCCTTCGAAGTTGATCGCCAACACGTAATTCCCTCCGAAGTGTCTCTTCCGTAGCAGAAGGGAACACTGGAGCAGATATAATCAAGCACTTCTGTGCAGCTTTTTGCACACTTCGGTCAACATCCTCGAGCAACTCATGTAAATGGTCAAAAAGTGTAGAGGATTGCTGTAGTGCACAATAGGGTAGACTTTCTAGCCCCGCAACTCTATGGCGGGGGTCGAGTGAATTGAGAGCCCCATCCAACGCTTCGTGAGCAAGTCCTTGATTACTCCCTCTTATTCGTGGTAATGCTCTTATCCCATCCGATTGTCGCATCAGCCGTTCATTATCACGCCAACTTACAGAGATTAAATCAGTCTTCCCTTTTGCTAAAGGAATTACCTCATTTAATGGAATAGCATCCCAAGGGCCATCGCCAGGTTTGTATGCTAAATCGACTCCATGTCGGCGTTTACGACCCGACCTAAGTGGTTTACCAGTCTTTGGATCGCGTGCAATATATTCCTTCATGTGAATACCTCTAGAATCCGACCCCTTCAAAGCCACCGATTGTACGCCGCAAAGAGTAGTAGTGAATGACCTTTGGCCCGTGACGATGAAGAACCATGGCGTTTTGCAATGCATGTTCGGATGGATAAGGTGCCGCTAATTGAACCGAGTATCGCCACTATACTCGCACAGACATGGAGGTCAGGGATAGCGGTGGCAATTGATATTGATGCACTCTCACGCATATGGACGTATGATTTCGGCTGGTTTGACATGGAAACATCAAACCGATATAGGGATAATTTAGTTCAAACTGGATGGCTAAATATTGAGAATAATCTAGTATCGCCATCAGTTGATCATTCGGATGTAACTATCCCATTTGGTTGGATGCCTAACCCACGTATTCTAGAAAATCCTCCTAAATGTCCTTCTGTCATTGAGGAGGTAAAAGTGGTTTCTATAACAGAGCAGGGTGATATCGAAAGTACTTCGGCACCTGCCGACCCTGCAGCCGAATTCATCACTGAATTACTCGACTCGATTGCAGTAATGTCGGGATTGAATAGGAAAGAAATCATGCGTCGTGCACAACGCAAAAGGCGTGCACTAGGACCCGTGACTTTGTGGATGGCCCTACTTCTCGTTGCACGAGAGCAAAAACTCATCACCCCACAGTTGATGAGTATGGTTAGTTGAATGTTGTCAATTATTGGCTCCATTCCTTGATTGGGAATCCATTATCAGGAATACTGGTAATAGTATGAGTGCGAGTACCAAGGAGAAAAATACTGTTATTGCAGTGACCATGCCAAAATCCTGGACAACCGGCATTTTAGATACCAGCAATATACTGAATCCACAAACTGTGGTTCCAGCAGATAACAACAGTGCCACTCCTGTTGAGGCGTACATTTCTTTCATACCGCTCCAGACATCCATGTGTTTGCTCTTCATTGCTTCAAACCGACGCCAGACATGGATCGAATAGTCTATGCCAAGTCCTATGGTCAAGGCTGTAACCATCACAGTCATAACATTCCAGTTGAGATTGAGTATCGCCATGGCGCCTACGACCCAAGTGGCTGCAATTCCGACGGGGAGGACAATCAATAGAGCGGGGCCAATTCTCCGCGTCAATGCCAATAATACTGTGAAACAAACTGCAAGACTGATTATTGTAGATTGGATTTGCGATTCTGTTAAACCATCAAGGACTGATTCTAGACTCACCATATCCCCAGTCACATGTACAACTGTGTTTCTATTTTGATTCGCAAAATCATCAACAGTGTCGCGAAGAGCTGTGAGCACAGCAGTGCTATCGCTGCTGGTTTTAACTTCAACAAGTACTTCCATTCTGATGAACCGTATTGAGCCACCGCCTTCATTGAATGCGATGGATTCTGAAACACGCTCCGACCAAGTTTCTCCAGTCAGTGGGTTCGCCAAAGAATGATTTTCTCCTAACTCCCAAAGTGCGTTTGATATGTCTCCTTGGGAGAATCCATCCGCGGGAGCTAACTTCGATTCAACAATACGCAGATTGTGGCTGGCTCCAAATTCTGGATCTCCCTCCACTGCCTCAAAAAGTATAGGATAGGGACCATCATAGGCAGGATGCCTATTCTGACCTATCGAATAGGGAGACACAACACCACTAGTAGATTCGAGCCATCTATCGAGGAAACCTAATGAATTCAAGAGAGTAGAATCGTCTGGAATATAACTGACGCCTTCTATGGGCTCCATCAGAATGTAAACTGGTTTCCACCCTGCTGCTTCATACGAATCATACAACTCTTCGCGCCCTTGCATAACGTCCATATCATCATCCAAGAAGTCCGATAACTCAAATTCAGTCTCAAGGCGTGCAGCGGCAACGACAACTGAAGAAATAGTAAGAATCGCAACTAAACCGATTACCTTGGCTTGATGAACTCTTTGAAATCCAACCATCCAGGTACTGAAATTACCAAATCTCATCCACTCAACATGCTTTGCGAAAGATTCCGAATCCTTCTCCATAACTACGTGTAGTGCGCCAACCAATACCGTTGATGAAATAAACGCGCAAAATACCCCAAATGCTAGACCTAATCCAAAATCTCTCAGTGGCGGTAACGGTGAAGCCACATTTGCAACGAAGGCAGCCATCGTCGTAACAACTGCAAGAGAAAGTGCTACTTTTAACGATTCAAATCCTTTCACCCAAGCTGAACTTGCATTAAGTCCCTCTGCCCGGAATGTATTGTATCTTCGCTGAAGGTGAATACTGTAGTCAATACCTAACCCCAATACCACTGGTGCTATGGCAACCTCCAATATAGAATATTCAACGTTTGCTAGAGACATCCCCCCATAAGTCCAGACTAGTGCAGCAGACAGGCCAACCAATGGAAATGCAACTCCACGTACCGAGCGGAATGCAATCGCTAGTAGAATCACTACGACAATAACAGCACCTGTAACCAGCATTACTAATTCTCCAATTGTGCCTTTGTTGATGTCATGACTCATCAGATCGAGGCTAGTCGAATGATAATCAAGGGAAGAGTTGGCAGAAAACTCATCCAATTGGTTGCGAATAAAGTGCTGCTGAATTTGGCGCTCATTATCTGGTAATTCTGGATCAATCATAATGACCCAGAGGGTGCTTGTAGCAGTGGGTGCGGCATCCCCTGTTGCATTGGTGGGGTCTGATATCTTGGTGGACAAGTAATCGCAAGTTGCTGTGTAATTAAGATCCTGATGAATCAAACTGTCTTGGATAAAAGCACCGGCAGCAAGCGCGCGATCGTCTCCAAGGGCATCCTCACACTCGGAACCCTCTTCGAGTATCGCATCAAGCAGAGTATTCCAGTCTGAATAGTTACCAATTTTCGTCCCATTTGCTTCAGATTCATCTATTGCAAATTGAACAATTTTGGGAGCTGCAATTACTGAGTCAATGTAATCTCCTGAAATCTCTGATCTGTATAGTATTTCATCCAATGCTTGCTGCTGAAGTTGAATACTTTCTATACTCAAAATATTGTCACCAGTGTCATCTGTCACATGAACAAACATAGGGCGAGTTTCAGGTGGGAAATATTCTTCCATCCGAGTCTCGGCAAGTTCGGATTCCGACTCTGGTTGAAATGAGGATAAGTCTGTATCAAACTCAGGTAAAGGAAATAATTGGCTTGCGAAAAAAACAGTAACCAGTAGAGAAACGAACAAAATGGGCACCGATGATTTCTCAAACAAATCGGGGTCGAGGAAGGCACTTTTATGTGATTCACGACCACCCATGTTGAGGCGAAACGAAACCAATTGATAAGTGGAAGGGCTGCTTCTGCTCTGTTAATTCGTATTGAAATGTAGCACCCACGTAGTGGGTGGATAAGAAAGAAGGCTCAAAAGGGAGGGCTGGTTCGGCGGGTTGGTCAACATGCCAGTCAAGGTGCTACTTAACGAAGGAACAGAGTTGCGAATTCGCATTACAGGTGAGAGTCATACTGCTCTGCAACTGTTCAGATCAAGATTGAATGATAACAAAGATGTCGAATATGCAAATTACTTCGTAGGACATCCTGAATTGGATGAGCCGGAGTTTTACCTGCGCTGTAAAAAAGGAAAAAATCCGTCGAATGTGTTGAAGAAAATCTGCAAAGACATTGCCTCTGAATTCGGCGGAATGTCACTCTCCTGAGTGATTTTCATGGATCCGGCGGGAATCGCCGCGGCATGTGGATTGACTGATTTTGCGACTGATTTAGAAGGAATCGGTGGGATTCTGAAGTCCCGCTATGAAGATTTCAGAGTAGAAGAAGTTGGAAGTACCCCTGCCCTCGATAAGAAGGGGAGATTTACAGTAGTTAGGACGACCCTAACCAACTGGGAAACTAACCGTTTTGTCGGTAAATTGGCGAGAAAATTGGGGATTTCGAAGAATCGGATTTGGTTCAGTGGTACAAAGGATAAGAGAGCTATTACAACTCAGTTACTCGTAATAGATGCCCCACTTGCGAAAGTCGCATCTATTGAGATGCCTGATGTTGACATCGAGGTGCTTGGTAGAAGTCACCAGAAACTGAATTTTGGAGATCACAGTGGAAACCGATTCACAATCACTGTCCGTGGTTGTTCAGATTCAGAAGGTCGCCCATTAGAAGCCAAAGAAGCAATTGCCAGAGTTAATGCAATATTCGATTCCATGCAAATACGATTGGGTGAAGGTAAATTCCCTAATTGGATTGGGCCACAACGATTCGGTGCAACACGGCCTGTAACCCCAGTTGTAGGACGCCATATTATTCATGACGATTGGGAAGGGGCAGTGAATACGTATCTAGGCATGGAAGGCATTCATCAACAACCAGAGGTTGCGGCATTTAGAGAACAATGGCGCGAGACAAAAAATCCAGAGGGTTGTCTCGAAATTATTCCAAACCACCTTGGTTTTGAGAAAGAAATGCTGTTGCATCTCAAGAAAAAACCCGATGACTGGTTGGGGTCTTTTCGTACATTACCCAATAATCTACAGTTGATGATGGTACATAGTTTGCAATCGGAAGCATTCAACCGAATAATAGCTAAACGCTTAGAGAATGGGTATACTCTCTCGGAGCCAATATGTGGAGACATTGTAGGTATAGTAAAGGATTCAGGTAAAATTGACATTGCGAAATTGGTTGAAGTCGAAGAAACTATACTCTCACGAATATCCCGCAATTGCAAGAATGGACGATTAACTGTCACAGGAGCACTCCCTGGTGCTGAAAGTCAGCACACTGATTCCATTCCCGGACGAATCGAGGCGGAAGTAATTCGAAACATGGACCTCGAGGGAAAAAGTTGGGAAGTAAAGGGAATTCCTCGCTTAACCTCGAAGGGAAGTAGGAGATCTCTCACAGTTAGCTTTTCCGAATTTAGCGTTGAAGAGGCCAGTGAGATAGAACCCGACAGATTAGGGGAGAGATTTATTCAGGGGCCACGAGAGAATGAGGAGTGGCATCCAGAGGGTTGTAATTTGAGATTACGATTCACATTGCCAAGTGGAACCTATGCAACAGTACTAATGCGGGAATTCATGAAAGCACCGTTGACACAGTACTAATTTCATAGCCGGCCAATCTCTAAGACTTCCACTTCGCCGACGCCAGATATCTCACGAATCGCGTCCTCGAAGGCATCCACAGTACCGTCTCCTTCTTGGATTACACAGTGGGCTTCCACAAACTTAAGACCGAACGCAAGTGGTTTAGTTTCAACCTGCTGAACAACACCCACTTCACTTGTCAGGCCATTCATTGCTTCCGCGATGACATCAGCATTTGCATCTTCTGTTTCGGGATCGCACATAATCTTGTATTTGACTGCAACTTTACCCATAGAAAAACCACCTAGGGACCCTGGAAATCACATTCCTTGTTCGGACAAAAGTAGAGAACGGCTTGGTTTCGACATTTCTCTGAACGACCAATTGGCTCGCCACAAGTAGGGCAAGGAAATGATGTGCTCTTTGCACTAGTTAGTGGTACTCCCGAGGCAGAACAACTTGCTGCACGCTTTTCCATATAACATCCCTCAGTGGCCCGGCGACCGACTCCTCCTTAATATGGTTGACCATTTCATTGTATAACCAATTATGGACCAAAATGCAGCTAGTTCAGTGACTCTTGGCTAAGTTTGTGGACAACCAGTTCACCTGTACGCCCTGCTGAGATGATTAACTGATTATTTACTAGGGCACACCAACCATTTTCGACAACTACCCTATCACCTGAACTGACCCTATCAACTTGATTACCCCATAAAACCAAGCGGATACTTCCAGTTTCATCGACTCCATGAGCCATTGCTACTGAGCCAGTCCATGATTCTGATTTGAGGGTCCGCCTTGGATACCTTCTAACTATCGTAAATTCAATTGCTGAAAAAAGGTGTCCTTCAGATAAATCGACTATCTTTTGAGGNCCTGAACGGCTTTCTCTGTAATACGAGTTTGCTGAAATTTTCGAGCCGAAATTGAAAAACGGGTCTTTTTGTGCAACGATACTAGCAGGCATCCTACCACACTCCGAGCAACCAACCTCGTAGTCAGTGGACTACATTATTTTCGAGGGGAGGTGTGTGAAAGTGAATGTGTCAATCCTTCTTCTTAACAACACGGAACTCTGTTTTGACCTTGCCAGCATCAGCATCAGTATCCGATTTTTCTTGAATAATGCCTTCATCGGACAAGTGCTGATTCAACTCCTCAGAAACTGACNTTTTTCGGGGACCAGTCCGTGGTTTAGGTAATTTATTTTTGCAGACAAGATATACCTCTGAGGAGGAATTTCTCGAAGCGTCCGGTGAAAATCTTTGAACCCGGGAGAACCTTTTCTTCGCTGAGTTAACAATGCCTTCAATTCCAGTCCCTTGGAAAATCTTAGTTACAAATGAACCACCTGGTGCCAGTAATGGAAGTGTGAAATCGAATACCATTGCAACTAGTTCCAGCGAGATTGCTTGATCTCTATCATACTGGCCGGTTAGGCGTGGAGATATGTCAGAAACAATCGAATTGAATAACCTTCTATTTGATTCATCCTTGGATTGCAATATGTTACCATCGACACACATGCCCTCTTCGAGTAATTTCAGAATTTCCGATTGAGACGACATGTCAGTGATATCTCCAGTAACAAGATGGGCTCCTTCAATCGGTGCACTCGAAAGCAAGTCTATTCCAATAACAATTCCTAAACCACCAGTTTCCTCAACGGCCACCTGTGTCCAACCACCCGGATGACAACCGACATCGAGCACGAAATCGCCACCTCGAATTAGGTTGAATTTTTCTTGTATCTGCTTTAATTTGAATGCTGAACGTGCCCTGTACCCCTTGGACCTCGCTTGACGGCGCCATGTATCGCGTTGATGAGCCTGAAACCATCGCTTGCTCATGACATCCCCATTTGTCGGGCATACTCACGATATGTAAATGAGACCCGAAGTTTNCACACAATACATGCAGAAGGTGGCTGTGTACCTGATAATCATCGCCCTCATTTTCCTCCCCCCTACTCAAGCAGCTGAAGAAAATTTGAACCAAACGCGTGAAACTAGTGGTGGCCACGCTATTTTTNTAGAACACTACACTGCAACTTGGTGTCAAACATGTGCCACAATTGATCCATTGGTAAACGAATTTGTTGATAATCATAATGGACGATTTTATCGAGTTGCCTTCCACCCTAATGACCATGACCCATTTGGGAGTAATGTAACAACAGATAGGATTGGAACAAAGGAAATCGGACACCAACTCGTATATCCGACCTTTTGGTTTGACAATGAAGTCGAATTACAAGGTAGTCTTGGGACATCAATGTTGGAAAATGCACTTCGTTCAGCAGAGAATCAGCGAGAGGATTGGATACCTGTACAAATGTGGTGGACTAGTGGCCAAATTGATAGTCATCAAATTTACCTGCATATAGATGATGTATTGCCAATGAATAGTACCATCACAATATTCAGGTTGGAGACACTCCACATGACAACTCATATTGCGAACAATGGTCTTGATACTCACCATGATGTTGCTACCCAATCAATTGTGTTCGATACTGAAATCGATCGTGTTGAGGAGTTTTCCCTCCAGGACAATGAGTGGAATCTATCTACTGGGACTTTACCAGGGGATGAGAACACTGATGTTTTTATCCTCAATACAACAGGTGATGCTGAAAGTTTTGTCGTAGTTATAGAAACAAATGGGGCCGTCCGGAGTGTAATCGGGATATCNAATGAAGATTTGCCCCGAAAAACGGAAAATGGACCAGTTTTCGTATTGATTCTTATCGGAATTTCGCTTGCTTCCGCAACCGTNTTGTCACGCCGAAGCGAGTTCCAATGAAATCGTGGTACTTTATACTCTCGGAAAATTGTGTAATCGGTGTGCTGCGAAGCATTGATAGACTGACAGTGCAAATAACATAGTGATGACGTACATTCCAGAAGAAAGTAAAGAAGAGAGTCAGGGGGGCATACAAGTAGATCGAGAGTGGCTCGTAGAGTATGTTGTAGAGTTGCCTGAGGAAAATCCGATGCGCATGTTGACCATTTTGCGTGGCCCGCAAATGTCTGATGTACAAGGTCGGTTGTATGATATGCTTCGATCACAGTACGCTAATGTCTCGCGACTGGATGTGACTGTTATCCGCATGGAACCTGTCGATATGCGGACNGATGTTGGTCTCTTTGAAATTGGAGGGACATACCAGCCTTAGACTTATTTCTTGGAACGAGCTTCAGCTAGTAATTCTGCNTTACTTCGCTGCACAGGAGCATCCCAAACACCATCATCAATCATGCCACGAATACGCGTTAGCAAAAACACTGATACTAGTATCGAAATGTGGACACTGGTACAATAAGGGCAAATGTGGGGTGCACCTTCGACTAAGAACAACTCAACGAGGACCAACCAAACAACACCCAATATACCTGGTAAAATCAGGTACCAGGTGAAATCCACGTACTGCTTAGCCCAATCTGCTTTCATATCCATTATTGAGGAAAGTGTCAACCAACCCAATGCAGAAAAAGCGAATATTCCAACGACTCCCCAAGGCACTCCGAAGAATGTTGAATATGTTGGGTCGCCGATAACCGAGCCGCATTGGACAATGCCTTCAGCTGCACACAGATTAGATGCACCAGTAACGAGTTGGTTGTGAATCATCCACGTCCAAGCACTTGCTGCAAGGCCACCCATCTCAACTATGAACAACCCTAGTAGCATTTTCCTAATGGGGCTGAAATCCTGAATCTGTGGTAGACTAACACGTTGCATGGCAATTAAAAATCCAACCACTGTGATTGTCAAAAAAATTGCAAGGGGCCCGTATTCCATCACTGAACTCAATTTGAACCCCCCAATACTGCGTAAAGTGCCTGTTGTGGCTTGTGTAGTGGATCACCTTGTGGGTGCTCGGCACTGTTCCACACAACAATCCCATCAGGAGAAAGAATCAGGTGGAATGGAACTCCGGGCAAATTGTATTGATTGAACGCGCGTAGATCTAAATCATCTACATAAGGCCAAACATGTTCGCCACCAGGACGATCTTGACAATTGGAATTGTCCTTATTACATCCTTCAAAATCTGATAGCGTTTGGAACGCAACTGTTTCTGCCCTACTATGCGATGAACTCAGCATTGCAACTGAAACTGTAATGAATGCAACTTCGTCGCCAAATTCTTCGTACAAACTACTCATTTCAAACGCATCNGACCAACAATGTGGACAATCCGTGTCCATGAATTGCAGCAGAATAAATGTGCCAGATTCACCTTCAACCCATGAATGATTAATGTAATCATACAATCTGAAATCCTCCCAACCGCCGGTTCCAGTGTGGGATTCTCCAATAATATCTGGTGCCAATTGGCCTTCCTTAATTCCAACATTAGGGGGNGGCGCAATATACCAAATGAGAATTAGTAGCACAGTTAGAATGGCGCTCATAACCATGAATGCCCCAATCCGTGCATCGGCATTTTCATCAGTAACAATTGAACGGCTGTGTAATTTTCGATTATTCATTACAATCCTATCTCCTCTATGAGTGCTTTAGCAGTATGTCGGATTGATTCCTCCGAATTATATCGTGGCGTAAATCCTGTTGAGTAGAGTTTGTTTGGGTCCAACATTGTCTTGGGCACATCTCCTGCCCATCCTCTGTCTCCTCCAGTATATTCTATATTGACGTGCTTGAAACCTGTTTCCTCGACTACTATCTCTGCAATTCTCCTGACACTGCATGTATCATGTGTTCCAAGATTAAAACAGTTCACAGACTGAGAAGTTTTTTCTGTCAAATGGACCATTGCACGTGCACAATCGATGACTTCCATGTAAGATTTCTCCTGACGTCCGTTACCCAATACTTCAAGCCGACTAGAATCTGCCTTCAGTTTATGTATGAAGTCGAATATTACTCCATGTGTGCCTCGTGTACCCACAATATTTGCGAATCGAAATAACCAGGCCTTCAAACCGAAAGTACCGACCCAACTCGTAATCAATGCCTCTGAACCAAGTTTGCTTGCCCCATACAGACTAATTGGAAAAAGAGGGCCATAGGACTCAGGTGTTGGCATTTCAGATGCTTCCCCATAAACCACGCTACTACTTGAAAATGCGATTTTTTCGACCCCGCAAACTCTCATGGCCTCAAGGACATTGTATGTCGCAACAGTGCCTTGTTTCAGATCGGTATCAGTAATTCTTGTGCCCAGACGAATGTCAGGGTTTGCGGCCAAATGGAAAACCAAATCAACACCCTCCATCGCATTTTTGACTGCATCCAAATCCAGCAAGTCGCCTTCGATCAACCTAACTTTGTCTCCATGATGGGAAAGGAAATCTATCCGTCCACTGCTCATATTGTCGAAGACTGTGACATTGTCGCCTCGGTCAGCCAAGCAATCAACAAGGTGGGACCCAATAAAACCGGCACCACCTGTCACTAGCACGTTCATATCATTCGCGAGTCGGCTTGTGTTCTTCAATGCCACGCACAGCAGTCCATTTCAGGGAAGTGTTGAAATGTACTACGTCACCCAAAGGATTTGTTGCAAAGTACAGGGAGTGAGGCCTCAGGGCCCATCGAAGCGACTGGCCCCACCATTGCAGCCATGCCAGTTTTCAATGAAGAGGAAACTATTGGAAGCGTGATTCTGAAAACCATCCCACATGTTGACAAAGTTCTGTGCGTAGATGATGGTTCATCTGATTCATCTGCCAGAATTGCGCGCAGCCTAGGTGCAACGATCCACAGTCACCGTGCAAACAGGGGCTATGGAGGGGCTCTGAAAACAATCTTTGAAACCGCACAGAAGCAGAAGTCTCGGGCACTAGTTATCCTCGATAGTGATGGACAGCACGACCCTGCAGACATCCCCAAATTATTGCACCCAATATTGTCAGGTGAGGCCGATGTAGTAATTGGATCCAGATTCATATCTGGTGGTGGCACTGAAAGTATGCCCACCTATCGAGCATTGGGGATAAAGGTCATCACTGCCGCATCTAACCTCTCAAGTAACTTGANCGTGAAGGATACACAAAGTGGTTTTCGTGCATTTGGGCCAATGGCTCTTGAGAGGCTAAATTTCAGTCATGATGGCATGGAGTCCTGCTTGGAAATTCTGAACGCTTGCGCAGAATTGCAATTACGAGTTAAAGAAGTACCCACCAACATCAGATATGATGTCCCAAAGGGTAGCCGCTATACTCCAATTTCGCATGGATTCACAGTTCTAAGTTTTGCATTAATTTCGATATCTCAGAAAAAACCGCTTCTTTTCTTTGGCATACCAGGAATATCTTTACTCGCAACAGGTGCAGCAATTGGAATGCGAGCCCTTAATGAGGTTGAAGGTTTGACTGATGGAGCAATATCACTATCAGTTGGCCCTGGACTTACAGCCGCATGGGTGGGAATGCTTGGTGCATCATTGTGTTTCACTGCATTGGTGCTGCATGGAGCCCGACGGCTAATGCGAAGACTTTTGGTCCGTGAATTCGGCTTGGATTAGTACTTCGGAAAGGTAGTCCTTAGGACCTCACTAATGCGAGGACTTCAATATCGGTTTCGCAGTCGACCAAGTAATGGAGAGTAGTCCGAACTCAACTTTGGGTCGCGTCCGGGACCTATGGAGCGGTGCTGCTGATACCATTAATGGGGCCGGTGAATGGTTCCACGGACTTGTGGAAAAACCCGTTCGCGGGTTCTATGGCGCAATCCATAAATCTCCCGGAGCTGTAATCATAATACTGCTGCTCGGCTCCGGTTTCATAGGCCAGTATGCAGTTGATTTTCAACATCAAATCAATGGTGATGTTGAGGTGTACCTCCCAGATGGTGCTGAATCTAAGGAATTACTACTCGAAGTACGTGAAGGCTGGTCTACAGATATCGTGATGCTATACATTCATACTCCAAACGCAATTGAGGGGACCGCTAGAGCAACCTGTGATGAAATTGATGAATGTGAACACAATGTAACAAGTGTCAATGTTCTGAAACAACTTTCATATCTCGAAGGTGATGATACAAGCGAACAGGGAAATTACGAGCGTGGATTGGATTGGGACAAGGAAGATCGCGGTCGAAATGATGGAGTAGTTTGGGTCCTATCTCCTGCACAGATAATCAAAGAGGCAAATAGCAGCAGAACTCGTTTTGCATGCGCCATGGAGGAACACGGCATACAAGGGGTCGCACTAGAAAATTGTCCCGTTTCCAGCTTTAATTCGAATGATGGATATAGTGTACCAGATAACCAAGATGCAGTCAATAATTTGGTAGAAAATGCTGGTAGCCTAATGGACTCTTTTGTCAGAGACACAAATGATGACGGCATTTGGGATACTGCTGTAGTAGTAATGGGCATCAGATTTGACATGGAAGGAACGCAAATTGATTCCCGTGAAGATCCTAAGGGAGATGTTGGTGACACTATTCGTGATCATCGGGCATTTATTGATTATGCAAAGAAACTGATCTATGAACAATCAGACCCGCAGAAATGTGAATTGTGTTATGTAGAATATGATCAGAAACTTTCAGCAATGTGGCATACTGATGAAGAGGAGTGGAGAACTCCAACATCATCGTGTAATAACGGTGGACAAGATGGCGAATATAGTCGGTGTGCAATAACTGTAACAGGATTGAATCCGGTCCTCCATGATGTTTCTGAAGCAGTCTACAAGCAGTTGGAAAAAATGTTACCCCTATCGCTATTATTTGTTGCAATTACAATGTTTGCATTACACCGAAATCCAAAGGTATTGTTGATATGTGGAGTTCCCATCGTTATGAGTCTGGCTGTGACCTTTGGAATTACAGTAATTGCTGATATCGAGTTAACTCCAATGATTATTGCTGCAGGGCCAATTTTGATTGGTCTCGGAGTCGATTATGCTCTGCATCTAATCAACAGAATAGAAGAAGGAAGAAATGAGCGCTTAGAGAAGGCTGCAGAAGAGGCATGGAGGAAGGAAAGAGAAGGCATGGCCGTAGAACCTGTCGATGCATGGGATGGCGAGATATATCTTGGTGCAACAGTAGATGCTGTGATGACTACAGGAAATGCCATTTTGTTATCTGCATTGACTACCATCATCGGTTTCAGTGTACTGGCATGGCCATTCCTAGTACCTATAAAGCCAATGCGGACAGTGGGTCTAACACTTGTTTTAGGCATCTTCTGTACTTTTGTTTTCTCAATGATAATGGTGCCCGCCCTAGGCTGGGTTCTCCAATACAGAAAACGCGGATTAGAGTCTGCAGATAAAGCCTGGAAATCAATTGCCAAGGTGCCAGTCCAGGCATGGTGGGCAGTCCTTGCAGTGGCACTAATTGTTAGTGCAATTGGTTACGGATACATGAAGGAAGAAATGGGTGATGATATTACTGCCGGACCCAGTGAGGTACCCCCTGGATTGGAGAGTTATGAGACTTTAGCAGAGTATAGTCGTGTTTTCGATGGTGGACAAACCAATATGTTCATTGTTGATGCAACTAATTTTACCGGAGAAAACACTGCACCAATCCGTGATTTGGATGTATTAGATGCAATTGATGCTGTCGAAAATGAGATCAACGATGTACCTTATACAACTACAGTAAGTTTAGTCACAATATTACAAGCTGTTCATGTTGAAATACAACCTGCTGGATTCCCAGTGTATAGTAACAGCCTGTGGAATATACTACATTCTGAATGCTGGGATGACCCGTTGACACCGTCTTGTGTGATATCTGGAGAATCTGCACTACCTGTAATTAGTTCTCGNGCAAACATGGTCGATGTTGCTTTTGACACGCTTTCACCTGAGATTCGTTCAATGCTGATGAATGAAGTAGACATCATAATAGGGGGCGAAACTCAAACCTTAGTGTATGTTAACCAACCTTACATCAACCTTCAGGATGCTGGTGAAATGCGAGATGAAATTAATGACATGCTGGCTGGTAGTTTTCAGGAATTACCAGAAGTTGANATCAGTGAATTGACTGGCGGTTTACCACTATCACTTGATATCAATAAGGGAGTGCATGATGCACAATCAGATGCCACGATAATGACAATGATAGTACTGCTAATTGTAATGACATTTCTTTTCAGATCACCCAGATTGTCTTTCTTCACCATGGTAGCAGTTGGCACAGTAATTCTCTGGCAACCATTACTTATGCGAAGTGGAGATGTGAATGTGAATGTCTTCACTGCTATGGTTTCGACCATTGTTTTCGGAATCGGAGTAGATGATTCAATCCACATAATCGATCGGATTCGTGAGGAAAAGGAAACACCNGGTGGAATCGTGAAAACCGTTTCACGTACGGGGCAGACTATTTTCGAAACTACTGCAACAACGTGTGCCGGTTTAGGAGCAGGACTCCTAGTCGACATACCTGGGCTGAGGAACTTTTTCTTCCTGATGATGATGTTGATAACTCTGGCATTATTCACAAGCGCAATTATGCTTCCAGCCATGTTAGTCGGGTGGCACACTTTGGCATTCAAGATAAAAGGCAAGGGAGTTTATCAGGACTTAGAAACCGACATCGTTGTTGCATCAAGTGATACACTCGATGCGGTACTAGATTAACTGAATTAATACCCACACATATGACGGAAGTTTTTCAATGCGGCCTGCACTAACGCATTACATGGGATGGCGCAGGGTGCTCCTAATCGTGACATCTCTCATTCTAGTGAGTACATCAGGGGCGATNACCGTACATGCCAACATAACGAAAAATTCAGAAGGAGCATCNATGATAATCGAAAACCGTATCATTGGCTCTGATGAACCCCTTGAGGCAACAATCGGGCTGTGGGGTCTATCATTGGGGAGAACCTATCAATTGCACTGGTGGGTTCATGCAACAAATGATTCATCCTTAATTCAACATTCAACCGCAGTTAGTTCTGGAAGTATTCCATTCTTTGCAAACCAGTCTTCTCGACAAATCGACTTTCAGGAATATCATATATCCAATGACTCAATGATGTACATTCTTGAAATCGGACTAAACTCATCAACAGGATGGACAAATGTTTCGGTTACTGAACCATTTTCGGTTTTCAGACGCTCAATGTCACCTCAATATTCAGAGATGTATGTGTTTGGAGATAGCCTTTCTGATTCAGGTAATACCTACAGTGCATTTGGAACCCCTGCAAGTCCGCCATACTGGTCAGGAAGATATTCTGACGGTAAAAATTGGGTGGACTTCACACAGAGTTGGATGGGGCACTCGAATATAGCTGGGCGAGGCACAGCAAGTGGAAATAATCGTGCTTTTGGAGCTGCTGCCACAGGTGATGGGACACAATGGGGAGTCATTGTCAACATTGGCAAACAAGTTGATGATTGGGATCAGAACAATAATCTAGGCCCAACAGATGCAGTGGCATTGTTCGGGGGAGGCAATGATTTCCTCAATTATGGGGCAACAAATGCCCAAAGTTTGGTTGACAACCTAGAACGTCATGCTGAACAGTTAATCGCCACTGGTGGAGAGAATATCATCTTCTTTGAACTTCCAGCACTTGATAAGACACCTAGTGCAAAGGAAGGCAATAGTCAGCAAGAAAATGAGGATTTAGCTCAAAGAGTTAGTGACTTTAATTCAGCGCTCTGGGTAATGGCAAATGACATGGCTCAAAACTACAATGTTACCACACATGTGATACCAATTTGGGATAGTTTTGAGATGCTATTTTGGTCAGGTGAACATTTTGGAATTACTAATGTGACTCATCCTGCATGTGACCATGATGGCGCTACGTGTGACAGTAACGACCCTATTGCTCCAAATAAGGATGAATACATATTTTTCGACAAATTACATCCTACACAAACTACTCATTATACAATATCACTAATTGTGCAACAGGAAATAGGAATTTCCGATTATGATGGTGACAATGTCGCAGACTACTTGGACAATTGCCCTCGAACCTTACCAGGGATTATTGTGACAAGTGATGGATGTGAAGCACCCCCTGCTGACACCGATGATGATGGTGTAATCGATGACTTTGATTTATGCCCAGAAACAGAATCAGGTATGGCGGTTGATGAAAATGGATGTGCCGTGAATCAATTAGACGGAGATTCAGATGGAGTTACAGACGACATTGATCAATGTCCAAACACAGGAATCGGAGAGTCTGTTGACTCAGTTGGTTGCTCTGATTGGCAAATCGATTCTGACGAAGATGGGGTTGTAAATGCCAACGATGACTGTGATGAAACATACTTGGGTTCAGAAATTGATCAAAAAGGCTGTGCTGATTATCAGTTGGATACCGACAATGATGGGATTACTGACGACTTAGATGCCTGCTCAACGACTCCAAGGGAGGAAATTGTCAATGCAGTTGGATGCTCAAACTCACAATTGGATGATGATGCAGATGGAATAGTGAACTCGAACGATAATTGCCCATTTACCCCACCTGGAGAAGTTATTGATACACATGGCTGCTCTGCTAGTCAACGTGATACTGATGAAGATGGGATTACTGATGATTTAGATTTATGCCCCGATACGCAATGGTTGGCTGAAACGAATGGTGAGGGCTGTTCTGCAGAACAGCGTGATTCAGATGGAGATGGGCGCAAGGATTCACTTGACCCCTGTCCGAATATTTGGGGTTCCCTTAATGGATGTCCAATTTTAATTGCTGAAATTACACTTCTTCAGTCACCCAATGCTGAAAATCGAACTGCGGAAATATCTTTGCTAATTTCTTGTGAAAGTGGATGTGAAATGGATTGGGTTCTTCAGGGAAAGAACACTATTGACGAACGAAGAGGTGTCCGAAACGATACTTTTTACATATCCTACACGAATGTTGAGGAATTATCACAAACCTTAGACCTCAGACTGAGCGTAGATGGAATTTGGAAGGACGCATCAATTACGATTTATTTCCCACCGTTCAATAACGATAATTCATCCTCCACTGAAAACAATATCATCTCCGATGAGGATTTGCAACAGGAAGAAGGAGGGTCACAAAATAGTGCAGGAGACGGGTTAACATTTGATTCAAGTTCTGTCGCAATGATAGCCATGCTATTGTTGGTTAATATCGGGGTACTGGCATTAATTCTCTCTGCACGTAATCGGACTAAGGCGAGTCAACGGGAGCGAAACAAAGCTATTTCTTCATTTGAAGACCAATTATTCGGATCAAATCTAGAACAAAAAAACACCCAAAGTGATTCGGAGGTTGCAGAAATTGAACCTGAGATTGACCTCCCTAAAATGGGCGATTTGATTTGAAATTACTAGAGTTATCACTAGCCCTATTGGATGGGATTAGGGAGTAAGCCCCTTTCTGTTCGCCGTTTCCGGTTAACCACATTCAACTTTGCATCCTACCCGTTCCTATTGGTGCCGTCAACAGAACTGTTTGGACTTGCTGCGATGGGGTTGCTCGTCTCAGTCGGCATCTGGGAAATCTCCTCCATATGGATTCACCGTGCTCCCAAACCGATTCGTTTCTTCTACAGAGCCTGCCCTCCCGGACACCCACCTTGCGGCGGGCCATCTGCACCTTGCAGAGGGGACTTTCCTCAGTGTCGTACACTGTCAGTGGTCCTCCTAATCCCAAACAGCGAGGATAGTGGCTCGTTTTTGAAGTTGATGGAATCACAGTGCAATCCAATTCCCAGCCTCATCATAGTATCCACCCCATTGTTTGGCTTGTTCATACCATTCTAGCTGTTCAGGTGTCATAGTAGATGGATCGAAGGTCGGTTGCACACCTGCTGATTGTGCTTTAACTAGGTTTCCTGCTGCGATAAAGGATGCTGCCGCCTGATGCAGTTCTGGCTTACTTAGGTAGCCATTATTGTTGACGTCGAATCCACGGGCATGCTGCAAAAATCCGATTGTATCAGAAATACCATTCTGAGACATCACTTCACGGACGGTTTCATCCCTGTAGTCTAGCGGGAAACCTGCAGGTATGGAAGACGCGCCAGTGGGTAATACGTTGTCTTCAGGCTCCTCCTTCCAGTCATCCTCATCTTCCCAGTAGTCATCAGTTTCATCAAGGTAGGAATTCCTAGACCCTCCACTTCGAAGGGCAATCATGAGAACGCTTCCTAAGAGGATAATGAGGCCAAGGAACATGATGACCCACAAAATATCTACCCCACCAAATACTGAACCAAGGAAACCATCTTCTTCCGATTCGACTACATTTATCGATGGTCCACGAGCAGTAGTACCATCCTCCAGTGTAACAACTACCCACTGGTGACCGGCTTTTTCGGGAACCCAGTCGATGTTGAATGACTTACGCTGACCAGCAACAATGTACTCTTCATTTGCCACAGCTGTTAGTTCTCTATCAGAGCCATCAAGTTGTACCTCAGTTAGGTACAAGCGGGCGACTCCATCGACTTCCCCTACATTGTTGACCGCAACTGTGATCATTATACTCTCACCTAGTCCAACATTACCTGATTTAGAATATGTCACATCACCGTCAGACAACTCGAAAACCGCAGCCCTTTGCTCGATAGACCATGTTGCGAATGGATTATCCTCACTATTGCTCCCGAGTGGTGTTTGGACGCTATTTCCTGCCTTATCAACACCTTCCACCCAGATATGCAAACGGAGAACTTCTGAGTAATATTCAGTAGGGATCGAATCCGAAATATCCAATGTTGAACTGGCAATAATAGATTGTCCTGCCAAATTACCTCCTTGAACAACTAAAGCAGCATTACCCCGTGCCAGAGGTGTTGCTGTAACATCAACGCCCCGAATGATTTTCCAATTCAGAATTAAACTATCACTGTCAATTTGTTCGAGTTCGGAAATTTGGATGTCGAATTTCACATTGCTGAGAGAATCTATTGGTAAAATACTATCAAGACGCGGCGATGTTACACCAACGACTTCTGGGCCCTCGGAGTCAACTACGATCCATCGCAGTGCTGCTGAAGTATCTGTGACATCATTGGCCCCAGGAGGTAAATCTGCAATCTCTACCGTCAATGGATATGAACCAGACTCTGTGGGTGCAGATATTTGGGCAATCCAGAGCCCATTTGCACTGTTTATCAGTGATTCCTCTCCATCTAAAAGTACACGAAAGTTGAAATCATCGCTTGGGAGGGTACCAGTAACAGGAAAATGAATCCCGCCACTAAGTGCGATTGTGGAACCTGGTGAAACCCAAGCCCCCTCGTCTGAATAGGTTCCAGAACCAATGTTTAGAGACATTGTATCCGTATTTATGGCTAAATCAGGAGAATATCTCCAGCGCAATTGAGGCAAGGATAACCATGCACCTTGGCCGCTCCTATCTGTAACTTCAATTGATGGTTCCCAGCGCATATCACCTTCTCGTGGTAAACTCCAATTCAACTGGAATTTAACGTAGAATTCCAAATCAGGTGTGAATGGATTGAGTTCACCAGACCATGCCCGAACGCCGCAATCTTGGATATCAATGTGAGATGTATCAACTAAACAGCGCCCATCTTCTGCTGACCATTCGATTGCCAGTGTATCTGTGATTGAATTACTCGCCAGTTGAAGCCGCAGGTCATCAATGTCCGACCACCCATTTGGTTCTTGTATATGGAGAGCAAATTCATAATCGACACCAGGGTGGAGATATGACAAACGCCCATCAACTGAACTGGCAAAACCCCCATCGCCGAGAATTATTGGAGGACCATCTGGAAGTACTTGGTAAGTGAATAGTTGTGCTGAAGCATTTGAGCTGCCCCCTTCTGTAATGGAATTCCCCGCTGGGTCTGCGCCAACCACGAAACCTGTGACAATGTCCCCATCCTCGGCATCTGTGTCATCAATGGTAAGAGTATAATTTCCTGATGCAGCAGATAGGTCATCAGGATTTTCAAGGGGCATTGAAACAAACTCAGAGGAGTCAATTTCTCCATCCATGTCCAAATCATCGACCCATTCACGCCACAGCATCAGAGTCAGATCTGTAGGGAGAACAGGGCGATCATAGATTTCTAATCGGATTAATTGATTCGGAGATGGAAGTCTGTGATCGTAGTGTGCTATATTTTGCCCTATGATTTGTGGGTTCAAAGAATCAACCGTAAATGTCCGATTCAAGGTGATTGACGAGGTAAATTCTTGGCCAGAAAGGGGTTCGACCACAACTTCGAAAGTTACGTTTCCTGTCCCTGATTGAGTAGCAAAATCAAATATTGCCTTCCCTTTATGTAAATTGGTGGTATTCATCAAGGGGGCACCATTTTGAAGTAAATGGACACGGACATCGCCAGAACGTGGATTGTTTTCCAACTGATTTGTCATCCCTTCAAAACCGAGTAATACTTCTACTGAAATTGGACTACTAGAGCGTAAATAAGACATTGATTCAGGAATTTCATAACCCAGTTCATTGAAAACCGCCCAATCAATCAATTGCAAATCGTTCTCCACACCCTGACTCGATTGCCCAGCAAGCTGGATGTATGGCTGAGAAGGAGCACCGTCATCCATGTAAAGTGAAGCACTCAATTTGAGCTGAGATGAGTCCTCGAGACCAGAATTTATCCGAATAGGAAGAGATAATTCCAGTGTATCTGCACCCTCAACAATTGTCAAACCGCCATCAGCATTGTTTGAGAAAATCAGAGGTGAGTTTGTTGCCCCATCTAGCCGAGTCATTGAATAGTCGGAACCATCAACAGGGAACTCATAGAAAGCCCTTGCATCATCGGTCTCAACAGCCAATGAAAGATGACTTGGAGTGCCGTCGTCCCAAGAATATGAGAGATTTAATTCCATCCACTGCCATGATGGTGTGACTGGGTACCATTGTGAGAAATTGGAAATTGAGGCTGCATCTAGTTCGACGTTTTCGGATGTTACTAAATCAGTAATTGTTGCGAGATATGCACCCTTTGAAGTAGACTGCATGACTAGAGGTACCATTCGCCATTCTACCCCTGGTTGAGGTGAAACCAACTGTGCATCGGGTATTGCCTGATTCATCGACATTACAAAGGCCGAATCAACCGGGAATGAAAGATTGGTCACAGGACGGTGTATTGCTGAAAGTCCCCCTACGCGTATATTTCCAGATGTCCCCTGAACATCGATAGTGGCCATAATGTAGTGCATTTCTCCACCTACACCCCAATATGTTGGTGCATTCACAAGTTCTGTATTCAGCGCCAATATTTCCGAATCAGTAAGGGTAAATCTCTCAGAATTTAAATCGAATGTGATTGCCTTTGTTGCTACAGAATTACCGCCAATACTGAGCGAAACATCAACTGATGATGCAGTGCTGAATGGTGACAAATCCACTGAAAATGATTCGAGTCCGCTTTTGGGAAGCAAGAGGCCAATTTGCTTTGTTCCGGGAGTAACCCAATTCATGTCTGCAGAAAGTTCTCCATTTGTGAACCGATCTTGCCAACCCCATCTTGATATGTGTGGATGGTGGACATCCCACTCAGTCCACCCATCTTGGCCAATATCAAACCTCGGATCTGTTGGCAAATGGCCACCAATCATTTCTAAACTTAATTCACTGACACTGCATGAGCTTGAACAGGTTATTCGGAACTGAAATGTACTCGCATAATCGTCAAATGGTGTAATACCAGAAGCGCTAACGGTTTGCCAAGGGCCACCGTCGAGTGAAACTTCAATTTGGGATGAACCCGTTATCGAAGTTGAAAACTGAACCTGAGTTATGGGCCGGTGGGAAGTAAATAGGGGAGATTCTGCTATTGAACCACTAGAGCCGCTAATCTGGCCAGTATTCCAATTCATCCCACTCAATGACCATCCTGCATCTGTTGGGTTTGACCCAAAGGATGTTCCATACACGTGATTCATGTGTATTTTGTGTACCACTGGCGTGATGGCTCCACCCCGGGCATCAAAGTACAGTTTCAATCGGAGACTAGGATGCTTCTCAGGATCAATATTGCCCAAGTCCACCCATGTAGGGTCAAGATCAACATAACCGGGCACTGGTGTTTTTGAGACACCATCGACTACGGAAAGACGTATGTCTGCTCCATTGGGGATTGTAGCATCAATCGAGGTTATTCCGTATCGTGCCCCATCCATTCCATTTACACCAGATATGCTAGGTCCAAAGCGTGAACTCGTCCAATTTGCTTCCTCTCCACCGCCAGAACCACTTCTTGGCTCAAGTGATACGTCGTCAACATTCCACCCTGTGTAAGTTACTGAACCATCGGTCCTACCGAGTTTGAATCGAATCTGAAAGTTAGAATTTCCATTCACATATGTTGAAACATCATGGGTTGAAAGGGAAAAGGAACTAGGATTTGTAGTATAAGAATTCCAATCCCAAACAGTAATCCAGTTGCCCTGGTTATTCTTGACATGAACTTGGGCATCGTCGTAATAGTAACTTTCAATTCCTAGTCGCTTCCAATATTTCAAATCCCAAGTTCCTGAGCAACCACCACAATCAATAACAGGGGAAGTAGCGAAATATCCAGATGAGGGGATATTATTTGGATAGTTTCCGTTGTAAGTGTATATTGCCTTAGTACCGCCATGTACACCACCCGACTGGCCTAATGATGTATCATAACCCCAATACCATCCAGTGCCAAGAGTCCAACCTTGCGGAGAGTTGGAGGGACCTGATTCAAAGTCCCATTCCCATTTCTTAGGTAACAATTGTAATCCATCAGTTTTATTGACATTCACTCGATCTAAAACAGCCCCCGATGAATTCCAATCAGATTCCCCTGACCACGTAAATCCATCACTGTATGCAAGAGCATCAGGTGAGATAGAGATATCTACTGATTCAACGCTGTGCCCAGCAGTTACTTCGGCCTTCAATGCCGATGAACTACCATTGGGTGTTTGTATCTCCAAGGTAGTTTGCTGATTAATCCCAACGTAATCAGGATTTTTCAGATGTGAAAGTTGATTTTCTGGAGCCTCAATGCAGATTGAGAACGACATACCAAGCATCAACAACGTCAGCAAGATGGGGACTGCCCATGGCATACGCTGGCGACGCATGCCACCTCCACTATACTGGAAGTGTTTGAAACCATCGCCGCCCCTATAGGGGCGGTTTTGTTTTACTAGGTGTGCGAAAAGATATGCCCCTTATCGGCACACGAGTCCACAATGGGGCAGTTGACGACAGCGGAAAAGGAAGCCATGAAAGAAGAAGCTGGAATTGCAGCATGCTCTTTTGTGAAAAGCGGGATGAAAATTGGTATCGGAACCGGTTCGACCGTCAAATACACGATCCTTGAACTTGGGCGAAGAATTCGTGAAGAGGGTTTACAAATATCAGGAATTCCCACATCCAAATCGACTGAGGAATTATCTATAGAGCAAGGGATTCCAATGATTAATTGGGAAAAATGTGACCATCTTGACCTAGTTATTGATGGGGCTGATGAATTCGACCCAGATTTGCATTTGATCAAGGGTGGAGGGGGTGCACTATTGCGTGAAAAGATTGTGGCTGAATCAAGTGGGGCGATGATTGTGGTGGCTGATGCCAGTAAGAAAGTGGATACTCTGGGCAATTTCCCACTACCTATTGAGGTGAATCCTTATGGGTGGGAACAAACAAAGCGGCGAATTGAACAATTGTGTCCCGGTTCAGTAAACCGGCGTGGAGCCAATTATTTGACAGACAATGGTAACCCTATACTGGATGCAGAATTTGGGCCCACCATTTCCAATCCGGTTCAACTTGAAGCGAAGTTAAGATCCATTAGTGGTGTTGTAGAAGTTGGTCTTTTCACTAATACTGCGGATGTTGTTGTTATGGCTGCAAAAGATGGTTGCGAGTTGATAAGAAAAGAAAATGCAAGAATATGAGGGGGGTTGTGGGCCGCTACCCTCATATCGGGATTGGCACTCGACAGGTTGGGCGCTTAGCTTAGCTAGGTAGAGCGACGGGCTCTTAACCCGTAGGCCAGGGGTTCGAACCCCCTAGCGCCCGCTCATCACATCTCCGAACATGTTCTACAGGATGATTTGAAATGGAGAGGCATTCTCGAACCATCTGGAGGCGACCTAAATGCAGAAAAGCATCTTCATCGAAGATATCCGCTCTGGCAAATATGATGGTGAAGTTGTAGACCTCAAAGGTTGGATTACACGTACACGCGGTTCTAACAAAATTCGATTCATCGTACTGCGCGATAGTACAGGAAGAATTCAGTGTGTCGCTAAACGTGATGTGGTTGGCGATGCTGTTTTTGAAAACCTCAAGGCAGCTCTAATAGAGACAAGTATTGAACTAAGAGGAATCGTCAATGTTGATGATCGCAGTGATGGCGGTTATGAACTAGTCATTCAGTCGGCTAATGTTATTGGGGAGGTCAATCCAGAATCCCCATTCCCAATCACTGAGAGTGCCATGGCAAATTCAGATGGAGGGGAAACTGAATTCCTACTGGATCACAGGCATCTATACCTCAGGACATCCCGGATGACGCAAATGCTCAAGATTCGCTCATCAGTATTTGGTGCGATACACCGCTATTTCAGAGAGAGAGATTTTACTGAGTACCATGCTCCAAACTTCGTTGCTGGGGCAGTAGAAGGTGGTTCAACACTATTCGAAGTACCATACTTCGGCCGGAAAGCATACCTTACACAATCTTGGCAACTATATGCAGAAGCCGCTATGCCAGCATTGGAAAGATTGTACACAATCGCTCCATCATTTAGAGCCGAGAAAAGTAGGACAAGGCGGCATTTGACTGAATTCTGGCACGCAGAAATGGAGATTGCTTGGGCAGGGAATTCGGATGTGATGGAACATGGGGAAAAATTGGTTCGTACAATTGCTAAGACATTGTTGGACGAGCGCACAGAAGAATTAACTGAACTGAATCGGGATCTCGACTTAATTTCCAGATATGCCGATAACCCATACCCTAGAATGCGCTATGACGAAGCAGTTGAAATTCTACAGGATATGAAAGTCGATATTGAATGGGGACAAGATTTGGATTACTCAAAAGAGAAGGTTTTGACACAGGACTTTGATGTCCCACATTTCCTTACACATTACCCGAAAATTGCAAAGCCCTTCTATCACCGACCAGACCCGGAAGATCCAAAGTATGTTCTTTGTCACGACCTATTGGCACCTGAAGGATATGGAGAAATTATCGGAGGTGGTGAAAGAACTTGGTCGGAAGCCGAGATATTGCAGAGGATTGATGAAGAAGGAACGCCACGAGGCCCATATGAATTTTACATTGATATTAGGAGATACGGTGGTGTTCCACACGGAGGTTTCGGACTCGGTGTAGATCGCATTTGCTCTTGGCTATCTGGTGCTGAACACATAAGAGAGGTCATACCATTCCCACGAGATAGTCGAAGGGTAACACCTTGAGGCAGTCATATGTGGCTACAATTGGTAGTGACCCTAATTATAGGTGTAATAATTCTACTAATCAGGCAACGCTGGAAAGTTTCAGCCGAATGGTTGAGGATGGAACAGCAACTCACAGAAGAAGAGTACTCAATTTGGAAGAAAGAGAAATTCAAAGAAGCAGAAGAATGGTCTGAACGCTGGAAAGGTGCAGAAGCTGCTTTTTTGATTATTTTAAGCGTGATTATGCTAGGTTTTTGGTATATCATTTGAATAATGAAATTCCTGGCATCCGATTTACTTGTTTTCCGAGAACATAGAGTACAAGACTAGCTGTGAGGGAAAATACACCAACAAGTGTTGCTGCAAATGCTGCTAGAGCGACACCGATTGATACACTATCATGCGGGCCTTGAAAACTAATTAACTCATTCGCCATTTCGAAGCCCACCCAGAAAAATACTACACCGGGAACTCCAAAAAGAATCAGTGGGTGTTTGCTCTCAAGCATCCAGTAGAAAAATTGGGCGAATCGACTTGCACTTGCCAATGATTCGCGCTTTTGGGGGCCTGCAGGTGGATCTAGTTCGACGACTCGCAAATCAATTTCATCAGATAAATCAGCAGGTACTGCAAATTCTCCTTGACTAGCAACAGCCTCTAAACCGGCCTGAGAGCAGTATGCAAACTGGATAAATGCCTCCGAGTATGTGTACGTATCTGGTCCAACCACGGAGATATCCTTAGAACCCTTTTCTGTGTTTTTATCGCGATTTTTGAAGGCTATGAACACATCATGCCCTTGTTTTGACAAACCAACGGTTCGCGCCATATCTGATAATTTCCAGTCTGAGTCAAGCGATATGATAACTGTGCGCCCCATCTGCTCCAATTCAGAAAGGAGTATGCGAGCAATAGTGGGAGCATCAGTTGCGCCATGGTGCTCTATGACTTCTGCACCAGATTCTCTAGCCAACTTTGCAACTTCTGAGTCACCGCCTAAGTTCATTACATTCACGTGTTCTGCGAAATCTTGTGCCCGTACCACTGCCGAAGCGACGCGTAGAGCCTGATTACGGACCACAAGAACGATTCTCATCAACACTCCTTTCAATGGTAACTGAGATGAATGATTCGGTCAAACAATGGCTTCAAGGACCGTTC
>PBMO01000005.1 GCA_002722595.1 Methanobacteriota archaeon
TGGGTGAATCTCCATTGTTCAACGGATACGAACAGTTGCCATACTATCAAAATACAGATGGATACCAGAACCAATTGGCATTTGATGCCTCAGGTAACATGTACTATGCCAACCGATACTCAACCTCGGTCGGGGCCCAATCCAATACACAATTCAAGACGGGTTCAAACACCCATTGGGTGAACGGATATGCTGTAGATTCTGACGATGTTTTCGTTGCCAAGCGCGGCTTGGATGGAACTTGGGATTGGGTGGTTTCTGCACAACTTTGCAGCGGTCAAGTTAGAGAAATGATGAGTGATTCACAGGGCAATTCATACGTTCTGGTGAATTTCTTTGGCCTTGCATACAGTTCAAACTGTGACGTTGAAATTAAGGCCATGAATGTGGAAGAATACCTCAGCACGGTCAATTATTATGATTCCATGGTCATGAAATTGGATTCAAGTGGGAATTTGCTTTGGGTGACTTCTTCATCTGGAACCCGCACTACCGGCACCCCAGTGCTTCTCTCGACCGACATGGTCGTAGATTCCAACGGTAACGTTACGATTTCGGGTAGAGCAAATATTCATTATTCTGCAAACAACATCACCTTCGCCGGCATGGATTTAGATTTGGGTACGAGCTGTCTCAGCACCCATCGTGCATTTGTTGTTCGGTTGGATGGCAATGGAAATGGCGCTTGGGCTCAGGGTGCGCACTCTTACAGTAGCTGTGGCGCAGAGAATAGCAACGTCAAGGTCGTATCGCACCCTGACGGTTCAGCCACAATCGCCGGTTCGACAAATTATGGATTGGATTTCGATGGGAATCAAATCTCACACAATTCGAACAATTATCGGTATCTTGCCCATGTGGATGCTTCAGGAAATTGGCAATGGGCGAAGAATATCACTCAATCGTCCCATTCGATGGGTACAAACACCGACAATGCAATCTTGGAAACCTTGAGTGATGGAAGCATGCTGTTTGCGACAGCCCAGTTTAACGGCTACTGCGGCAGTGGTTGTACACTGAACATGGATGGTACCAGTCTAGACGTCGAGAATCAGTATTACGTCGCAGCCATGCGATTGGGTACGGATGGTACTCAACATTGGGCTCAAATGTTGGGCGATTCTTGGGGTTCCCATACAACGGGTGGGAGCATGTATTCTACAGTGGATGGCGATGGAATTGTCAACATCCTCATGGATACGGAAACCAGCCCGACCTGGAGAATGTTTGGTCTTTCAGACGATGGTGATTTGGTATACTACACTGGATCATACTCTGGTTCTACGGGTGGTTCAGTCTCTGACATGGGGACCGATCACTTTGGCCAACCGTATTTCATTGCAAATCTGAGGAACACTAACTGGGGCAAGAACACGCTATTGAATACTTACAGTAGCAATGGACAATACGCTCCTTCCTCGATGTATTTGTATCGAATGTTCGGTTCTGTGGACCATGCTGCGAATCACACCCTGATTGGAAATAATTCGAATGTCTACTTGCCTGCCATGGGTGCGGGTTGCAGTGGTTATGCCACGATGTCATGTGGAAGCTACGCCAGTTGGACCTTGTATCCAAGCCCACCATCTGGATTGAGTTTAGATTCAAACACAGGACGTCTCGTTGGAACACCCAATCAAATGGTTGCGAATGCAACCTACATGCTGAATGCGACCATCACTTCACCGGTGACTCGAACCCTTTCGGTCAACATCACCTTTGGAATTGCACCCGAGGCTCCAACTGTCACTTGGGATGACAACATGACTCAGACGATCACCCGTGGAGATGCGATTGTCACAGTGACTCCGACGATTGCCACGCCGCAATATGTGGCATCGTTTGTAGTTGAACCTGCACTGCCTGCAGGTGTGACCTTGGACCCTGTCACGGGTGTTCTTTCGGGTACGCCAACAGGGAACATGACGACTGCGGTCTTTACCCTGAAGTCTTGCAACAGTTGGGGGCTTTGCAACGAAGGCTCAGAATTCACGCTAACTGTAGTGGAACCACTTCCTGTAATTTCGTATTCGGATACAGAATATGAATTCCCCAAGGAGGCTCCGATCACTCCATTGGTGCCAACCAACTTGGGTGGTATGGTTGAGACTTGGGAGGTTTCACCAGATTTGCCCTATGGATTGACCTTGGGTGATGGAGGAATCATCTCAGGAATTCCCGCTGGGAATGCTCCTGCGACTAACTATACCATTTGGGCTAACAACTCGGGCGGTAGCACCAGCGTAACCATCTCTATAGCCATCAATGGGACTGGAATGTATGTATTCTATCCATACGATGAACAACGATTGGCGATTGATTATCCAATCATGACCGTCTACCCGTCCTCACTTGGCGCCGTGCCGATTACTTGGTCGATTACTCCTGATTTGCCAGACGGTCTAGAGTTTGGAACTGCGAACGGAACCATTTGGGGGACTCCCACGACATTGACGGACTTGGAAACTTACACGGTCTTCGCTCAAGGATTTGATTTGGATGCCAATTCATCAACTACCCTGACCATTGCCATCCTGCCCGATTTGGATGGCGACGGGATTCCGGATGAATCAGACCCTGATTCAGATGGTGACGGTTGGTATGATGATTACGAGGCAGAGTGTGAGACCAATGCAAGTGATCCAAACAGCCGTCCATTCGATTCTGATGGTGACGGTATTTGCGACGGAATTGATGAAGATGATGGTTCGATGATTCTGATGGTTTATCCCTCTGCAGTGCTTGAGCTGTCGTTAAACGTAACCATGACTGACTTCGTACCTTATGCTGCAGGTGGAGACATCGACACTTGGGAGATTAGCCCGGCTTTGCCATTGGGCTTGAACTTCGATGGTGTTAGCCCTGCACGTTCGACATCAGATACTGGTATAATTTCAGGAATTCCAACTGAACTATTGGATCCAACATTGTATACAGTATGGGCCAATAATTCAGATCACAGTGCAACGTTTACTATCATGGTTTCAGTATTGCCTGATAACGATCTAGATGGATTGCCTGATGTCTATGATGATGATGATGACAACGATGGTTGGTCCGATGAAATGGAAGATCTCTGTTCGAATGATGGGATGGATGATTCAAGTACACCGCAAGATACTGATGGTGATGAATTGTGCAACTCCGTCGATGATGATGATGATGATGATGGCTTCACTGATGAAGAAGAAGCCACCTGTATCTCTGACCCCGAAGATGCGAATGATACTCCATCGGATCTTGATGGAAATGGAGTTTGTGATGCTCTCGAATCTGACACCGATGGTGATGGTTGGGCAGATGGCTTAGAGAATGCCTGTGGTACAGATCCGATGGATTTGTCAAGTGTACCTGATGATGCCGATGCCGATCAATCCTGCGACGTCTTAGATGATGATGATGACAACGATGGTTCACCTGATATCCAGGATGCATACCCATTCGATTCTGGTGCACACACTGACACTGATGGAGATGGTGATCCTGATGAATTACTGTATTCACCATACTTTGGAAACCTTACCGAAGACATGGATGATGATGGCGATGGTTGGAACGATACCGTTGAGATTGATTGTGGTACTGAACCACTCAACGCCACCAGTATCCCAGTGGATGCCAATGGAAACGGAATCTGTGATGTGAACGAAGAGTCTGTAATTGAAGGCGAGCCGGATGAGGATACAACTGACGAATCGAATTCAGGTGTCAACCAATATCTCAGTTGGACAGCATGCTGTATTCTCCTGCTACTTCTTCTATTGCTACTCCTTGTACTACTTCGAGGTAGAGATGTGTCGGTCTTGACACTGATTCAAAGATTCAGAGATGCAGAACCTGAACACACAACGTCGAAGCCGGTGTTCATGTTCGGTGTCGGCACACGTGAAGATCCATTCATGCTAGAACCAGTTGAAGGCCTGGCTTGCGGGTCATCGGTAGAAAGCAAGGAACTCATCACCATCGACAATCTAGATGCAGGTAGCATCATTCGATTCAACGACATCAATGAGAGTGAAAATGGTGGCAGATTTAGAATGGATTCGATTGAGGTCCACGACGATGATGGAGATGGCAATGGTTCCATCCAATTCCGTTTGAAGTTCGATGACAGCATTGGGTATGGGACAGATGGAGGTGTCTATTATGATGGACTGATTAAATGCGGTGTATCTTCTGTATACTTCCTGTGGAATGTCGAAACTTGGGAAGATCCAAAGAATCGGAAGACCCGCGAAAATTACGAAGCCGAAGAACGCAAGGTTGAGGAGGATAGAATCCGTGAACAGGCCAAGGCTGAGGCACTTGCTCAGGTGGCCCAAGAGGCTGAGAAAGAGAAGAAGATGCGTGCAGAGGTTGAAGAAAAGCTCCGTGCAGAGGCAGAAGCCAAGGTTCGAATTGAAGCGGAAGCCAAAGCCAAGGCTGAGGCTGAGCAGAAAGCTAAGGCTGAGGCTGAGAAGAAAGCTAAGGAGATTGCCAAAGAGCGAGAGGCTGCAGAACGTCAAGCCAGCAAAGAAGCCGCAGCATTAGCGCAGCGCGATGCAGAAAAACGCCTTGCAGAGATGGAAGAAAAGATGGCGGCCAAGATGGCAGAAATGGAGGAAAAGATGGAAGGTCTGTCCAAGAAGGAAGCCGAACTTGCTCGAGTAGCAGCCAAGGCAGAATTCATCGATTTCAAGACTCTTGGTGTTGCCAAAGAATCTGATAAGGATGACTTGCAGAAAATCAAAGGAATTGGACCATTTATCGAAGAGAAACTCAATGCACTGGGCATCTACACCTTTGCACAAGTATCCAAGATGACTCCAGAAATCGAAGAGCAAGTCAACGTTGCAATCGAGTTCTTTAGAGGCAGGATACGACGAGACAAGTGGGCTCAGCAAGCCAAGGAATTGAACTCAAACTAGGAGGATTGAGATTATGGTGACGGTAAGTGAATTATTTGCGGATGCAGTGGATATATTGGACAGTTTAGCATGGTATTACCGGTTCTTAATCTCGGTTGGATTGAGCGTATTGGCAGTCTATTCTCTGAAGCGGTTCGTGATGCGAAGAGTCGCCGAGTTGGTCAATGAAACAAAGACTGGGTGGGACAACGATCTATACATCGCACTGGAATCTAAAGTAGTAATTTTCTTTGGCATTATTTGTTTTAATTTATCACTAATTTGGGTAAGTCCAGATTTGTTAGAATCGATATTTCCCTTTGTTAATTCGCTTTACATATTGCTATTGACAATGATGCTAGCAACTACTGTGAAGGTGGCAACTCCTCCTCTAATGGCTTGGTTGAATAGTAACAAGAAAGGAGGCGTCTCAGTCACCGGCGGGAATCATTTTGTCAGTATTATAGTTAGAATGATTATTTGGTTAATTGGTATCAATGCGATTCTGAAAGAATTGAGTTTTGATATTACTGGAATACTTGCTTCCTTTGCTTTGTTCTCGTTAATCATCGGCCTTTCCCTTCAGCACACGATTGGTAACATCCTCAACTCATTCATGCTCGCCATGGATAGTCCATTTGATGTAGGAGATCGAATTATTGTCGATGGCACTGAAGGTAGAGTTGTATCAACCGGTATACTTTCAACAAAACTTCTTTCTCATTCCGAGGAATTGGTAGTCATCCCGAACAATACTTTGGTACAGGCCAAGATTGTCAATATGGCTCGTGGTGGAGGGGATGGTGAACCACGTAGAATCAATCTACTGATTGATGTTGCTGCGGCTTATGGGGAGGAACCTCCGCATGTCAAGCAGGTTTTGATGGATATAGCAAAGTCATGTCCCTATACAGTCGACGATCCAATGCCACGAGTTCTCGTAGTAGGGCTTGGCGATTATTCTGTAGACTTCAGGATATATGCATGGATTGACAATTACGCAGATCAATGGCCAGCACGAGACTGGATTCTTCAGAACGTATTCGATCGCTTCGCTGATGAGGGCATAGAGATTCCATTCCCAACTTCGATTGAGTTGAACGCCACTCCAGGAGCTACTACTGATGCAGGACTGCGTCGTAAGAAAGCACGACAAAAGGCTGCACGAGTACAGATGTCAAAGGATGAGAAGTTCTACCGTGAGGAGCGTGACTCATTGAAGGCATACGTCGAAGATTTAGAGAAGCAACTGAAAGATGCAACCCTAAGTTCGAGGGAAAAAGACCGATTGAGGGAAGAGATTTCCAACATGAGCAGAACACTTGATCGCTTTGATGGAGTCGACGATTGAAATCTAAATCAGACTTCCAATAATTGCACTACCTGCAATCCATGCACCAGCAGTTGAACCCAAATTGGCCAGCGCAGTCACAAGTAAGACTCTACCAACTTTGTTTTTCCAGAAAAGTGACAATTGATCAAGTTTGAGAAATTCTTGCAATTCCTTAGTCGATGGGGCTGCGACTTTCAACTGTACAAGGCCAGCAAACCAACCAGCAGCTAACATCGGATTGAGTGAAGTAATAGGGCTGGCAATCGCAGCAGTTAGGATAGCAAAAGGGTGACCTCTAGCTAGTAGCGCCCCTAGGGCTGCCAGGGCAGCATTGAGGGTCAACCAAGTTACTGCTGCATCCTTGAGTGACGCTACATCACCTTGCGATGCAATCCAAGCAAAAAGTCCGACCATCAAGACAGGTATACCCCACTTGACAATTTTCCATGCAGGGTTCGGAGGAGCAATGTGTTTCAAATCCTGCATGCGCTGTTCATCAGCAACATCGCCGCAACGCAATCGCTCAGCAACTCCTTCTAGGTGCCCTGCTCCAATTACTGCAAGCACCTTTCCTTCCGTGCGTAATTTCTGAATATTCGCAGCAAGATATTCATCTCTCTCGTCTATCAAAACCTCTCCAGCACCTGGTGCAACATCTCTCAATTCGTCCATCATTTGGGTGATTAAGTCTGTATTTTCCAAGAGTTCATCGACTTTTACATCATCATCTTCATCCTCTGCAAATAATATTACAGATATGATTCGCCATTTCTCTCGGAAACTCATTTTTCTCCAAGCACGACGAAGTGTGACTTGGATATCTCTATCGACTAGTGCCACATTTTTCTCTGCATCTTTTGCCGCATCTATTGCAGCAAGCAAGTCAGTGCCAGGTTTCTCGCCTTCAGCCAAACCAAGTTTGCGTTGCTCTAGAGCCATCATTGATTGGAAAAGGACCAAAGGAGCCTTACCTTCCCTCAATACCTTTCCTAGAGTCTCGTTATCGAAGTGCTCTGGTTGAGTCAAAGCTCCTAAACGGCTTTTACATAATTCGACAGCGACAATATCAGGTTCATATTCCTCAACTTCTCTCTTAGCAGCATCTGCACTCACTCTAGAAATGTGGGCTGTACCTAATAGTCGAAGATTTTCATCTATGTCTACGACCGTCATTCTACAACCTCCGGGCGTAATGTTGCCATTGTAGTCAGCAGATCGGAATGCTCCTCTACGTCGTGAACTCGTAAAATGTCGACACCTTCTAACATTGCATGTGCTGCAACTGCCAATGTACCTGACAATCGCTGACTTGATTCATCTCTACCTAGTAATTCCTTGAATATAGACTTCCGGCTGACGCCCCACAATATTCTATATTTCGATTTACTACGGGAATGAAGAAGGTCTAAATTATGGCTCAAAGATTTACCAAAACCAATCCCAGGGTCAAGACATATTAGGTTCTCAGGGTGCCCCTTTGAGACCAATCGTTCTGCAATTTCAGTCAAAGAATCATATACTTCTGAGAATACATTCTCGTATTGTGGATTGGTTTGCATGTTTCCAGGTTCTCCTTGCATATGCATAATGCAAACAGCACAACCCGATTCTAAAACCAATCTTTCCATTTCAGGGTCCCGTAGTCCACTCACATCATTGATCATGTTGGCACCCGCTTCCAATGCAATACGGGCAACACTCGGCCTACGGGTGTCAATCGAAATCAAACCTTCTGGATTGGCTGAGCGCAGTGCTTCTACTACAGGTAGAATTCTACGGATTTCTTCCTGTGGTTCCACAGGTTCTGCACCTGGGCGGGTTGATTCGCCTCCGATATCAATCCAGTCAGCACCAGATGCCCACATCCACAGCCCCTTCTCAACAGCAGTTTGTGAATTGACACGAGAGTCTGGATGAAATGAATCAGGAGTCACATTCAGGATGCCCATCAATCTACACCGTCCGTCGGGGCGGCGACGCAGAAAGGGTCCCAAGTCGACCATGTTAGGCCCCGGTGGGATGGCATGGTTTATGATGTGTGGAGAGGGCGTTCGCCCCGCATGGCAGAAGGGGCAAGTTCCGATAGCATGGCATTAGTGCCATTGGATGCCGATGAAGAGGCGGCAATATTGTCTCTAGAAGACTTCGAATCTTACTCTTCGACTCCATCTCCAGATTCACTTGAACTTGCAGAATCGATACTTCAACGACTCAAGCCCGCAGATCGCCATGAAATGGGTCAATTGGTATTCCAAAAGGCTGTCGCCTCTGGTGTACTATTGATGGCAGTAGCACTATTTTGGTGGCTTACAGTCACAGTTTTCGCAGGAGAACTTGGTTCTAGCGATGCAGTCGACTCATTGATTTTCAGCCTTAATTTCAAAACCGTCGCTGCTTTAGTACCAATTCTTGTTTTCTTCGCGACAGTTTTGATGAAGATGTCCCGGGAACGCAGTCAGCCATGGCCTGGGTTGTTGGCCGGTGCAATGCTAATCCTTGCCCTTTTCCTGTCAATTGAGCCAATAGGTCACCTAACATTCGGTGATGCTCCAGTTGTCCTTCTACTTCATTCTGCAAGGTTGCTAGTGCTTGGCGTAATGGTCCATTACTGTGCCTCAATGTTCCTAGATGCGCTTTTACTACGCTGGGTTAGAGATTTACTCTCAAGCTTCCCTGTTGATATTTCTCCACTGGGTGGTGCCCCCGCAGAGGGACAGGCTGAAGAAGAAGCGTCATCGGCCTGAGTATGTGCCCGCCGATGTAACAGTGGTCCGACTTGGCCATCGCCAACAGCGAGACAAGCGTATTACCAGTCACCTTGGATTAACTGCTCGTGCTATGGGGGCAAACCACTTCGTTCTTTGCGGTGATGTTGATCAAGGAGTTTTGGATACATTGGCTGATGTCACAAGTACCTTTGGCGGATCATTCACGTCAGAGCATCAAGCAAAGCCTCTTGGATATTTGAGGAAATTTAGCAAGGATGGTGGAAAAGTCGTCCATTTGACTATGTATGGTGAATCATTTGAAGCCGCAACACCAACAATACCAACAGATGCACCAATCGCTGTAGTTGTAGGTGGAGCAAAGGTCCCAGGGGAGATTTACAAGTTGGCTGACTACAATATTTCTGTCGGCAATCAACCTCATTCAGAGGTCGCTGCACTTGCACTTTTCATGAATATACTAATGGGGGGAGTAGCCGATTCGGACAACTTTCCTGATGCCCGTTTAGAGGTTAAACCACACCCTTCCGGAAAGGTCGTAATAGACAATCAAGAAGATTCGAATCCATCTTAATGACTATAGCCTGTTTTCATGGAGAGTCGTAGGGTGCGAAGGTGACGGTTACTGGAGGTTTTACTCCCGGTTCCGGCCAACATGGTGTTTCGAAAGCCTTCATTGCGCGTGATGCCGCAGACTTATTGCTTCCCGGCACCCCATCTAGTAACCATTCTGAAGCAAAGGGCAGGGGTGTCCTATTACTCGCTGATGGTTCACGATTCGAGGGTGATTTGTTTGGTGCCGCAACTATCGCCGAAGGCGAATTGGTATTTACCACAAACATGACTGGTTACCAGGAATCACTTACAGATCCGTCCTTCGCTGGTCAAGTTCTTACATTCACATGGCCATTACTTGGCAACTATGGCATATTGCCTGGGATATCAGAATCAGCTGGTGTGTGGCCACGTGGAGTGGTTTGCCGTGAATTAATGCTGGAACCAGATCACAGAGATTGTATTGGGACTGTGCATGACTTGCTATTGGCCCACGGCGTCCCAGGAATATCTGGTGTGGATACAAGGGCAATTACGCGTAGAGTACGTGAATACGGTGTAATCCTCAGTATATTTGGCCCACTTGATAGGGAAGAAGAGATGCTCAAAACTCTTGGTAATATGAAATCCCCAGACATCGAAGATCTTGCAGATGAAGTAAGCAGAAACGATGCAGTTTTGCTGAATGAAGGCGCTACTGATTCAGAAGGCAATCCTTTACCACGAGTTGCCGCATTAGATTGTGGAATAAAATACAACATTCTCCGTGAACTATGTGCACGCTTCGAAGTTCTTTGGTGCCCACCAGAAATGGATTGGGATGAATTGCAAACAGTCTACAATATCGACGCATTATTCTGCAGTAATGGACCAGGTGATCCAGCACACCCCGGAAAGGCAACCTCGGCTAGACACACTTTGGCCAAGGCAACCAAATCAGGAATACCTGTGATGGGCATATGCCTGGGACACCAATTGATGGGTCTTGCCAGTGGCTTGAGAACTTACAAGTTACGTTATGGACATAGGGGTGGTAATCAACCAGTTCTGGATTTACAAACACAAAAGGTCAGCATTACTAGTCAAAATCACGGATTTGCAGTAGAAGATCCAGTACAAGGTATGCTTGCGCCACATCCATCCGGTGCGAATTCTGGCGATGTCGAGAATCTGCATGGCTGCGATGTAGAAGTAAGGTATGTAAATGCAAACGATCGAACTGTCGAAGGCCTTGATGTCAAGGGCCGTCCAGCGTTTACCATACAATTTCATCCAGAAGCATGCCCAGGGCCGCATGATGCCAGTCCTCTCTTCGATCGGTTTGCAGATTTAATCACACAGCATCTGGAGGTGAAAGCAAATGCCAAGACGCGATGATATACAGAAAATCATGATTCTAGGAAGTGGACCTATTCGAATAGGGCAGGCTGCAGAGTTTGACTTCTCAGGTTCACAAGCATGCCGGGCTCTTCGCGCAGATGGCTACGAAGTAGTACTGGTTAACTCAAATCCTGCAACAATACAAAATGATCCTGAAATGGCAGATAGAATCTACATTGAACCTCTTCTTCCTGATGTTGTGAAGCGAATATTGGAAATCGAAAAGCCGGATGCTTTGCTTGCAGGCATGGGCGGCCAAACTGCATTGAACATTGCTAGTAGTTTGGCACATGGTGGAGCTTTGGCAGAATTAGGCGTTGAATTGATTGGATGTAATTTACGTTCTATCGATGAAGCCGAGGATCGTGATTTATTCAACCAAGTTTGTGAGGAAATCGATTTACCAATTTCAAAAGCAATGGCTTGTAATTCTATAGATGAGGTACTTGCGGCAGCAGATGAACTTGGAAAGTATCCAATTCTGATACGCCCAGCATTCACACTAGGAGGCCTAGGTGGCGGAACTGCTTGGAATAAGGGAGAACTTGTAGAGATTGCCAGCCAAGGTATTCTACATTCACAGATTGGCCAAGTACTAATTGAAGAAAGCATTCTAGGTTGGCAGGAATTCGAATATGAGGTGATGCGTGATGCAAATGATAATTGCACAATTGTTTGTACAATGGAGAATATTGATCCAATGGGCGTTCATACTGGTGAATCAGTAGTTGTAGCACCTGCCCAGACATTGTCTGATAGAGATCACCAGGGGCTTAGGGACGCTGCACTTCGGTTAATCAGACGCCTAGATATCAAGGGAGGGTGTAACGTACAATTCACCGTCAACCAGAATACTGGCGAATATCGAGTTATTGAAGTCAATCCACGCGTTTCTCGCTCGTCAGCACTTGCATCTAAGGCTACAGGTTACCCTATCGCTAGAATGGCTGCACTGATTGCAGTTGGATACACTCTAGATGAACTCCCAAATCCAATTACCGGAGAGGGCACAACTGCAGCATTTGAACCCACACTGGACTACGCAGTAGTCAAAATACCTCGCTGGCCGTTTGATAAATTCAGGACTGCAGATCGCACTCTCGGCACCAGCATGAAATCGACAGGCGAGGTAATGGCCATTGGTCGCAACTTCGAAGAAGCCTTCCTCAAAGCTGTAGCATCTTTGGAGTACGGCCAACCGCATCCGCGTCCATTGACACTAGCAGACGCTAGTGATGGTGAATCAATGGATGAGCGAGCCCATGAGCCACTTTCAGATGAGATTCTTAGCAACTGGCTGAAAGTGCCTACAGATCGACGTATGGGGGCATTAGTGGAGGCATTCCGCAGAGGCATGGGAATTGAGGAAGTTCGGGAAGGTACAGGGAACATCACCAGGTGGTTCCTACATCGTTTCAAGAAGATAGCAGATGTCGAGGCAGAAATTGTTTCTACTAATTGCGATGCAAGTCAAATTACAGAAGAACAGATGCGTAAGTGGAAGGGACTCGGTTTCACTGATGCACACATTGCAGACGCCCTTTCAGGATTCCCAGCATCAGGGTGGAACCGCCTTCCAACAGGCCGTACAGAAATAGATGTGATGAATCGTCGGCACGAATTGTCAATCCATCCACGATTCCGAATGGTAGATTCATGTGCAGCAGAATTTGCAGCTGTCACTCCTTACTACTACGCCACTTATGAGGGGGGAAGCGCACCGTTAGGAGTGGATTTTGTACCTTCAGAAAAACAGCCAGACTGCAGCCGATTGGTGGTTGTTGGTTCAGGGCCTATACGGATTGGACAAGGTATTGAATTTGATTATGGCGCAGTTCATGCAGTTCAGGCAATACGTGAGGCCGGCCATGAAGCAATTATTGTAAACAATAACCCGGAGACTGTGAGTACAGATTTCGACACCTCTGATAGATTGTATTTTGAGCCATTGACTACAGAATGCGTATCTGAAATATTGCTCAGAGAGGGAGCAGACGGCATCCTCTTGCAGTTTGGAGGTCAAACTGCAATCAATCTTGCTCTACCTCTTGATGAACGGATGCCCCATCTAGCCCAGATGGGCCTTGAATGTTCCATGCTAGGCACATCGCCCGATGCAGTAGACGAGGCCAGTGACAGGGAACGTTTCGAGGAGTTTGGAAAGCGGAGCGTAATACGTTTACCTGATGGCCGTACTGGTAAGACACCAGATGAAATACGAGCGGCTGTGAAAGAGATTGGATATCCAGTACTTGTCCGACCATCATATGTACTCGGAGGAAGAGGAATGGAGATCCTAACTGATGATGCACAGTTGGAGACCTACATGGCTGATGCTTACATTGCACCTGACAAGCCACTCTTAGTGGATGAGTATCTTGGTGGTGCAATAGAGTTGGATGTAGATGCAGTCTGCGATGGTGAGGATGTATTGGTTGGGGCGGTAATGGAGCATCTGGAGGAGGCTGGTATTCACAGTGGTGATTCTACATGTTTCATACCCACACAGAACGTAAGTGAGGACATACTTACTAAAGTCCATGAATGGACAAAAGAGATTGGAATTGGACTGAATATACGAGGTTGTTTCAACATTCAATTCTGTATATGTCGTGGTGAATTATATGTTCTTGAGGTTAATCCTAGAGGCTCACGAACTTTCCCATTTGTCGCCAAGGCTACTGGCATCCCTCTCGCACGAATTGCAGCACACATCACGATTGGAGAGCAACTCAAAAACATGGAAATTCCTCGCCGACAAACAGATGCTGTTTGTGTTAAGGCACCAGTATTCCCATTCCTCAAGTTGCGTGGACTTGATCCTGCCCCTGGTCCTGAAATGAAGAGCACCGGTGAAGTTATGGGTAGCCATGTGGATGCCGCTTCAGCTTATCTAAAGGCACGTTTAGCAACTGAATTGCCAGTTCCTACACGAGGTGGCGTATATCTCACTGTCAAAGACGAAGACAAAGAGAATCTCATTCCAATGGCTAAATCTCTACATGATATGGGCTTCACATTACATGCCACTTCTGGGACATCCCGATATCTGCGCAATGCAGGTGTCGATGTTGAGACTTGCTACCGAATAGCCGAGGGTCAGTCACCTGATGCATTGGATTTGATGCGCTCAGGTAAGATCCAACTGATTATCAATACACCCCGGAATTCAGGAGGGGCCGTTCTTGATGGAAATATGATGAGGAGATTGGCAGTAGAGTTGAATATTCCATTTGTAACTACAATGTCTGGTGCACGAATGGAATGCGAAGCAATCGCAGTTGCTCAGGACGGTATGCCTGAACCACGAAGACTTGTGGTTGATTACATCTAATCAACAGGCATCAAATGCTTCGATTATGTATTTTGTGAATGGGCTTGTCCAGGCTAGTTCAGACAATCCGCCTTCACCTTCTCCAGAGTAAATCCGTACAACATCTTGAACACGTACATTCCCTTCAGCTGAACGTGCAAGGATGGTCTTGGGTTTCAGAACCTTTCCAGTCCCATGTGGGTCGAAAACAGTATCCAGTGCCTCTGCCAAGAACCAATCGACTTTACCATCTGGCTCACCTTCGTATGTCTTTTTCGCAGCACCTCTTCGTACCATAGGTGGTGCAGCCTTCTTTTGTGCAGGTTTCGGCTTAGGCTTTGACCCAGCAGATGTCGACCTCCTTCCACTGGAACCACCTCTAGCAGCCATATCGGCTCGAATTTCAGATTCAATACTCTCTCGAAGTTCTTCTTCAACCTTCTTCCGGATATCATCTTCTACTTCAGCAAGTAATTTCGGTCGTAATTCTTTAGTAATTTTTTCTGATATTGCACTCTCATCAAGCGCCGATAGTTGAGTAACTAAATCATCACGTTGTGCCTCTGCTGATTGTACTTGTGAGATGTAATGTGCCGCAACTTGGACTAAACTGGTTTCCATCGCTGCTTGAGCCTGTAATTGGACAACTTCTCCAGAATGATCTCGCCATTTTCTCCACTGCAGCATTGTGTGTGAATGTATATCTGAACCACACTTTGGACAGAAAGAGCGCTTTGGAGGCTTTAGAACAGGGATGCTTCGGAGATCTTCATTGGTGAGACTCGTTTCATCTATTCCACCTGCTGCAATATCGTGGATGTGATGACTCGCTTCCATACCCAATGCCATTGCTTCTAGAAATAGAGTATCGCGTGTATCTATAGAACCTGACTGGATTAAACCCCATGCATCTGTCTGTGAACTCATCAAAGCCACTGCTGCTGCTGCTGCTGGACTTGTTGTGTAACTCATTGCAGATTCTGAAAGACTTCCCTTGACAACTTTTGGAGCCGCTGCTTGTGCCTCCATCTGCTCAGGAGTAATACCGCCTGAGTCGGCTGCTGCTGCCAAACCTAACTCAATAGGATTCGCTCCTTCCTCGACTTTTGCAATGAGGTCGAATTTCTCCGCCATCGAGAGATCATCTCTACCTCGAATCAGTTCCTTTAGTTGACGAACATCGTGGCCAGTAGAGGTAATTGGGCCATCTTTTTCGAGGTCGTGACCACATTGGAGACAGAATTTTGCAACAGCCTCTACACCGGACTCACAACTTGGGCAATACACCGGCATTGTTCTGGCCAAACAATTCTCCCCTTTCAAGCGTGCGGAGGTTTGGGGTTTCTGAATAGTAATTCAGGAGGACAATTCATTCACTGCTAATTTGAGTAAACTGACGACATCTACTCGTTCCATTTCACTAAGTATCGAAGCTAGTTTCGGACCATATTTCTGGTCGAGAAAAATCCAGTAAAGCAATTGGAACGCATCACCTATATTCATTCCATTCTTTTTTGCTTGATTGCATATACTATCATTAATTTCATCAGCATTCCAAATGCAATCCTCTAAATCTGAAATTAAGTCGAATAAATAATTGTAATCACGTGAGTCCATATTTTCCTTTGCAGCCGGGGAAATATCACTTTGGATTCTCAATCGGAAACCTTCGGGAAAATGAGGTGATTTTATCCAGTTTCGAATTGTTTTCAACCGAATTGGCAATGTGCTAGTCCGACCAACTTTCATTCCCAGGGATATTTGTTCCTGATAGTGATGATTCCAAACGGTCTCTTCGATTGACATGTCCCACTGCCTTTTTTCATCGACTTCCTTAGCAATTTCAGCATTTTCCAATAAGTATTGTTCATAGTCAAATCCATCGCGACTATGCACTACACCATTTTTGATGTAGTATTCTGAAGATATATTCTGGTTCCCAAATTCCATAAGCAGATCAAAGCTTGAATCAATCATACCCGATTTACGTAGTGATTCCCAAACATCAGCGTCATTTTCAAACAACTGTGCAAGTAGGGCGAGGTGCCGGAATGAAGCAATATGTGTGTCAGATGCAGCCTGTGAAACTTCTTCATCCCATGCTTCTCCAGTAAAACCACCAAATGTCAGATCATATACCTGCGAGTAGGCAATTTGGTTGATTTGTACAACCCATGCCTTTTGTTGCCGTTTACTCATCGAATCGTAATTTTCAGGTTCACCTTTCGCCAGTTCACTACAATTTCTTTGGTATTCATCAGCCAATTCAATTAATGATGTACCAGTGTCGAATTCAATATGTCTTCGAGGTTGATTCCTCGCGATTAGATATCGAACAATTTCAGGCGGGACAATTTCTAGAACCTCCAGTGGCCCAATCGTTGTGCCTACGCTACTGGACATTGCACCAACACCTTTCAGTGAAATCCATTCATATGTCAGGTCGTATGGCGCCTTGATATTGAATAAGGGGGCGATTTTTTTGCCGGTGTCAAAAGACCCCCCGGATGCCCCGTGATCTTTTCCAAATGGTTCACAGGTGACCCCATGTATCGCCCATTTTGCTGGCCACTCTATTCTCCACGGAAGTTTCCCTTCACCCTTTCTGATATCAGATTGACCGCTTTCTCCATGATTATCCATCCAACTGACAAACGGATATTCATATCCTGTTACTTTCACACCATCCATGGAACCATCTGAACCGACGGGATTGAATGGAAACCAGTCTTCTGGTAGTTCCCTTCCTGAAACCTTTGTGATTATATCTTTGAGTTTTTCAACATTAGAGCAAGCAATATCGATACATTCAGCGAATTCCCCATTCTCATAACACTTCAGATTATCAACAATTCTTGGCCGCACCCCAATTTTTTTCAGTGCTTGAATAAAAGGTGCCAAAAAATGGTCAGCATAAGACTCACCATTTTCAAATCGCACATAGTCGGGTTTTCCGTCCGCATTAGGGGGTGGGATTTTACCCAATTGGTGGCCAATGAACTGTTCATATGATTGATCTAGGAATGGATAGACTTTACGAAGTGGATCAGCACTATCCACAATAAAAATGAAATCCAATACCAATTCCTCCTGGGAAATCGCCAGTTCACGGGCATAAGTCCATTCTTCCTCTGTAATTCCAAGTCCCCTAAGAATTCCTTGGAATTCTTCATATCGATTTCCACTGGTCCAAGAAAAATTCCTACATGCGCGATAAATCAAATCGCAAGTCAGTATCTCTCGTAAGTGCCCGATATGAAATTCTCCAGAGGGAGTGATTCCTGCAGCGATAATGATGTTATTTTGTGACCCTGACTTCGTTGGCCGAGATAGTTTTCCCGCAACAAAGTCGGCCCAGTGCACTTATTTCACCTCAAACTCGAATGGCTCGAATAAGACCTCGAAGGGGGATACCAGAGACTGAGTTCTCTTCGGTCTTGTTAACCAAGACCACGCAAAGTACAATTTCTGCACCTGCCTTTTGTAGGGTACTGATTGTACGTCGCATAGTTTCTCCTGATGAAAGTAAATCATCTACGATTACGATTTTTCTTCCACCAACATTTCCGTATTTGTTTGATAGGTGCCCATCAACTTCGTCTGATACCGATCGATAGATTGCGATGTCAGCATCTATCTGGTCCGCAATTGAATTTGCAAAAAGTATGCCATTCAAACTGATTCCTACAATTGTATCTACGTCAGGGCATTCCTCAACAACAACATCAGCCATTATTGCTCCAATTGCATTGATTCGATTGGGTCTAACGCCAATAGTTCTCCAACCAATTCGGACATCATCTGGATGGTCGACTTCTGCTGCACCGCTGTTCAACCATATCACAGTTCTTTGAGAGATTGAAAGTTCATCAGCAATCTGTTGAGTGTTCAATCCTCGCATAGTCAAATCAGCGACTTTATCACGTAGTTCGTCGATGCTTAATGCCATAGTATCAACCCCTCCTACAATCGGTGACCTATCAAATCACCGCAAATAGTACTCAATAGGGTGTTAGAATCGACCTGTACTTCCAAACCCACCATCGCCTCTTTCCGTAGAATCTAATTCACTAATTTCAACCTCAACAAAGCGTATATTTGGAACACGTTTGAATAATAGTTGACCAATTCTTTCTCCCTTTTCTATTGTAAAGGATGAACCTTCGCCAATCCAATGTGCTAACACCATTAATTCCCCACGGTAATCTGCATCGATTGTACCGATGCCATTGGGCAGAATCAGTCCCTTTTTGCCTAAACCCGAACGGCACCTAACTTGACCTTCCCACCCAGGTGGTATGGCCAAAACTAATCCTGTGGGGAGCATTTCAGTGGTTCCCTTCTTCACATCGACTCTCTCAACTGAGTGTAAGTCAAAACCTGCTGCAAGATTACTTCCTTGTGCTGGTAACTGTGCATCAGGGTGGATGCGTGCAATCCTCACATCGATAACTTCGTCCATTATTTGCTGCGTATCACAGGAGAGCATTTGTTTTGTCGGTGGTCTCAAGAAGGGGGCATAGGTGGGAGGTGTGATGACGGACTTCGATTATGAGTCACTTCTCGACCGTGCCAGGGATAAAATCCCTGAAGATATATCTTCACGTAGTCGATGGACACTACCTGAACCAGATGTAATGATCGAAGGGTCACAAACAATCCTTCGCAACTTCAGCGATATGGTTTCAATGATGGACAGAGATGCCAATCATGTCTACCAATATCTCCAGAACGAATTGGGTACAAGTGGCACACGTGAAAAGGGTCGAATCCTTCTCAAAGGTCGAATACCTCCTCGGAGAATTAAGGAGAAAATTGTAACATACGTCAAGACCTACATCCTTTGCCACCAGTGTAACGCACCCGATACCTCCTTCGTTAAGGAAGATCGAACCACCCTGATGAAGTGTCAAGCTTGTGGTGCCACTCGCCCGGTTAAACTCTAATTATTGTGGACTAAAATCCAACAATACTTTTCCTCGATTACCACGATTGTGTATGTGTTTTTGTGCTTCGGCAACATCTTCAAACCTGTAAACTGAATCTATTACAGGATTGATTAATCCTGCTTCAAGCATCTTTGCAAGAGCAATCATTTGTTCTTTAGCGACCTCTTGGTCCTCCCATCTTCCCATATGTACACCGTATACTGATTTATTTGAGTTCATCATTCTGATTGGGTCAAATTTAGGCGTACTCTTCCACATTCTGATAGCAGTTAGCAATGACCTTCTTGGGCCTTTGACTGCAGAAGATGCGCCGAAAACATACAACCTACCCCCATTTCTGAGGGCCTTATATGACTGCATTACGTGTTTTCCTCCAACTGGGTCCAGGGCATGGTGAACACCTCCGATTTCATCCTTGATTCGCTTGACAAAGTCCTCTCCTCTTGGAATGTGGATCATTCCTTGTTGCTCAACAAATTTTGATTTCGAAGCTGAAGATGTACCATAAATCACTCCTCCTCCAAGGGCTTTGACAAGTTGTGCTGTGGCTGTGCCAACACCTCCTGCTGCATGGTGGACTAGCACTGAGTCCCCTTTTCTAAAGTTACCAAGATGTACCAGCATATGATGGGCAGTGAGGTAAGTCACAGGCATCGCTGCTGCCATATCAAAGGAAACATTGTCCGGTATTTTCCATACTCGTTGTTCAGATACAACAACTTGTTGAGCGTAGCCTCCGAACCCAGTCAAAGCAACAACTCGATCTCCAACTTGACATCCTTCGACATTTTTTCCAACTTTGAGAACGATTCCAGATACTTCGTATCCTGGCGTGAATGGGAAATCAGGAGCAGCCCCATAGAGGCCCTGTCTCATCATCAAATCTGCAAAATTTATGCCTGCCCTATGTACTTCAACTAAAACTTCACCTTTTTCAGGTTCAGGACTTTCTTCTTCGATGATTTCGATGGCTTCCAAGCCACCTCTCTTTGCATAGACAACTCTTTTCATAGTAATTCACGACCTTTCATGGGAGATAAAATTTGAATTCGTTCGGGTTCTTTTTTTCATTCGTTGGCACAATTTCTGGATATCCGACTTTTAGAAAACCAATAATTCTCTCTTTTGTCGAATCTATCTCGAGTACCGAATAAGTTCTTTCATCTCTGGTTATTGCTCCAGTACTCCATTGTGATCCTATGCCCAAATCCCACAAGGAAAGCACAAGATTGTGCAGAGAACATACAGTCGCAGCATAGTCTTCTTTTTCACGGAATAAATCGTTTCGACTCAATTTAGATGTGACAACAATCATTCTTGGGACATCCATGATTTTCGAAATTGCCCTTTCCTCTGCCATTTGAACATCATCTTCTTTCTTTTTAGCGGCCTTATCTCTGGCAAGTGAAACAACTGCAGGCAGTAATTTTTTCCTAGTTTCTTTGCCTACAACATAGAATTTCCATGGGAAAGTTAGTTTGTGGCATGGAGCATTATTTGCGGCTAAAAATCCGGTTTCCAAATCTAAATCGCTAACATCCTCACTAGTAAATCGGTAAATTGTCCTCCGATTATTGAGAATTTCCTGAACTTCTCTCATGTGAATACCTAGTCCAAATTATCGATGCGTTCGCAGAGAAGCAAATCTCTTGCAGAAATCCCGTCAATATCATGACTCCAAGTTCTAACCAAAACTTTCCCCCAACCAAGAACCATCTCAGCATGATGATTGAGTTCTTCGCATAAATTTCCTACTTTGTTAACAAAATCGAGTGCTGTAACAAAGTCGGGAAATTCCCATTCGCGTTCATAGTGATGGTCATCAATCAATTTCCAATCATCATGGATAGCCATTCAATCATCCCCAAAGGTGGTCATCATCGCTTCCTTTGGTCTTCTTCTCAACATCTTCGTGGATTTTCGTTCTACGTTTTTGGTCTTCACGCTCAAACTGTAAGAGTTCAGAATCATCAATGTAAGCAGGTCGCATGTGCGCAACTAAACGCACTTCTACAATTACATCTCTAGCAATGTAACGGTACGTCCCCTCACTGTCAAGAATTTCAATACTCATCTTATTGGTTCCAATTAATCTCCCTCGGACCCATTCTTCAGCACCTTTGGGCAGTGATCTTGCATCGAGAAGGACTTCGACCAAGTCATCACGCCGCATCCCTGCTCTTCTTTCAAGGAGTGGCCCTGTTAACACATCTTCATGTATCTCGGGTTTGCCAAGTGATTCCCATATGGAAACCGCCCATTTTGGTAAATCATGTGAATCTGCCATCGTAATCGCCCATCGCAATGTGCCGTTATTCTTGAACCGATGGGTTATGCAATCCGATTACTAGGCCCAATATACTCGCTTGTTTGAATAGTAGTGGTCGCCGCCGAGGGAATGAGGGAGACTCATGGGTTCAGTGGTTTGGAGAGAAATTCCAACGGTTTTAACAGCCGAGGAACTCCTCGATAAAGCATTCAGTCGCGCAAAGAAAGCAGGTGACGCTGTAGTGGACAAGGATCGTATATATCGGACACGAAAACAGATGATACGAATGGTTGGTTCAGCAGGAGATTCTCTATCAGCAACTCTTGTCGGATGGGTTCACAAATGGCCCAGTTTAGACCGGATGTCTTACTTTGACGTGGCAATGGTTGAAGCCGCAGTAGGGTGTGATCAATATCGACAGAGTTTGGGAGCATGCCAGTGGGCTGCTGGAAAATGTGTCGAGATAGCCCAACAAAATGCCAAGAAAATCAGGAGGATGGTCAATCTTCCTCCCATGCATGAGGCGAGAAGGGAAGCCTATGGCCGAATATCCAGTATTATGTATCGGATAGACAAAGATTTGGATTTCTTGATGGAGGCACGTGAAACCCTTCGGACATTGCCAATGATTGCCTCAAGCGAACCATGCGTCGTTGTCGCAGGGGCTCCAAATGTAGGTAAATCTGCGTTGATTGCTTCTATGTCTACTGGGAAACCAGAAATCGCATCTTATCCATTTACTACACAACAGCTTCATGTTGGCCATTTCATCAACCGTAGATTGCGCTATCAACTAGTCGATACACCGGGGCTACTTGACAGGCCTATGGAAGAAAGAAATCCAATTGAGATGCAGGCGATTGCAGCACTGGAACATATTGGAGATCTTTGTCTCTTCTTATTCGATAATTCTGAAACCGGAGGCACCTCTATACAGGCACAAAAAAACCTCCTAAGTGAGGTTGCACAGTTACTTCCACAAACTCCACTAATTGTCGTTGATGGAAAAGGAGACCTAATTGAATCAATCAGTTCTGAGGATTGGTTGGCTGTTTGTAAGATGGAAGCCGATTTGGAAAATGATCCTGATGGTCCAATACCTGAAATCAGAAATCCCGATACAGGACATCTGGTAATTAGCGCAACAGAGATGGCAGGAATCGAACGACTAAGATTCGAAATAATTGAGAGGATTGGTGAGCAACAGGATAAGAATCCACTTTCTCTACCAGAAAATTGGCCAATTCGTGACGATTCGGTGTAATCAAATCTTTGTTACACGCCCACATCTAGTGCAGTAAATCTCTCTCTCGGCAAACGACGGTTCGAGTCCACTGATGTCAATTGGGGCACCGCAACCCTCGCAGCGGAAATCACTCATAACTTGCCCATGAGGGCTCGGTTCTTGAAATCGACGCTGCTGCTCAGTCCTTACGAATGGTTCCCATCATTGGAAATGCCATGTGCAATCCTGATGCACATAGGCCAACTCCGGTAAGTCCCAAAATGGCTTCTACCCATGTTGCGAGATGAACTGACCATTCCGTAGTGACCTCATTATCCTGTAATTCAATGGCTCCTTCGGTCCCACCTGTAACGAACCGAACAGCACCTGGTTCGAGACTGTGTGATATTTCACCATCATGATTTGGCCCTCCTGCCAAGAACGTGTAATCTGATGCAGTACAATTCGTCAAACCGGTATCGCCTGGTGGACAAGTGATTGCATAATTCGAATCAACGATACCAATCCATGCTTCTTCATCAAGCTCCATTGAAATCTCAATTTCGACATCCAATAGCAAAAATGCAGCAGGGACATCCAAATCTGACTCTGACATACCAGTGGCACATTCATCTTGTGATCCTAAGCATGGTAATGCTGGTATTTCATCGTCAATTGTTCCTGATGCAAACCCGAATAGGGACACAATCACTAGGATGATACAAATTGCGCCTGTTGCAAATGGGAGCACAGAAAATATGCGAACCATCACAGACACGATATCACCAACTAAGCAGACCCCATTAACTGTAAAACAAGAGCTCCAACCATAATTGCGGGTGCTACATAAAGCAGGATATTCCATCTCTTACGCTGCCGCTGACGATTTTCATATTCCTCAATGCAACTACCCTCGCCACAAATTGATGGGTCACGTTTTAGTGCAATAGGAATCTGGCAAACTAGGCAATGCCTGTGCGGGGCAACATATGAATTTGAACTAGAGGATTTAGGTAATCCCGTTTTACTTCCTTTGCGCTTTTTATCGGTATTATCGGCGTGCTGAGCATTATCCCGTATGCGATCTGCCAGTTTTTGTTTGTTGACCATCTAGCGCACCTCAATCAATGTCCCCGTAAACGCTAGCCCTGAAAGTGCCTTCGCTAACCGGCTCAAGTCTCGACCATCTAGTACAGCAAGTGGTAACTGATTATCGATTGCGGCTTGAACACCTATTGGGTCGATAACTCCCGAACCTCCAGCTTTACCATGGATTGGTGGCCCAACAATTGCCTGCAAATCATCTAGAGTCATCTTTTCTATAGATTCTGCAGAAGGATTCGAACGCGGATCGGATGTGTATACAAAGTCAACATTCGTAGCTATCAAACATCGAGATGCACCACTTTCGACTGCTAGGCGAATTGCTACATTGTCTGTTGTATGCCCAGGGCGAGTCCCACCCATTACAACGAATTTGTGTGTGCTTAGGCCACGTGATGCCGATAAAACATCAGATGGTATGCCGTTACAAACGTCAAGGCCGGCGCCTTGGAGGACCTGTGCTACAATGGATGCATTAAGTCGTGTTGCTGCAATCCCAATCTCGTCTAGAGCCGAAATATCCTCAATCACAGGTTTTGCCAACTCAATTGCTTCTCTAGCAGGTGCTCCTCCGCCTACAACGATTCCAACAGGAACTTTGCATTCTGCTAGAATATCTGTTAGTTTGGCCAACCACGCGTGCCTTTCAGCCTCTTCAGGACGGAGTAAACTACCGCCCAAGGCGACGACTATTGGGGCTGCCATCGTAACTCCGGCATCACTGGCGATTCATCAGACCTTCCCTTCCTAGCGGCTACGCCGCTGGAAGGATTGATGAAGTCCGGGCTACCGCCATGTGCGAGGAAGCGCGATGTCCGACGACCTAGAGATGCAGCAGCGCCGCCTCAAAGCTAAGAACGCGCTTGACGATTTGAGCAAGATGCGAGGCATGGGGACAGAACTAGTTACAGTGATTATTCCGCCTGATAAGGCAATACATGATGTCCGTCAACAACTCTCGCAAGAACTTGGTCAAGCAGCAAATATCAAGTCAAAGCAAACCAGAAAACATGTCGCTGATGCGATTGAATCTGCTGTTTCTTCGATAAATAACATGAGAGAAACCCCCTCTAAAGGTATTGCAATTTTCGCAGGTCACGTCATTGTTGGGAATAACAAGACACGTATGACAACAATAGTAATCGATGATCCACCTGAACCATTCCGTTCATCGAGGTATAGGTGCGACAGCACATTCGAAGTTACGCAACTTGAGGACATGCTTGTTGACAAAACGTGCTATGGTATTTTTGTGATAGATCGAGGTGAAGCGGCTTATGGGGTTGCGAGCGGTAAAACAGTACATTGTCAAGAGGAAATGCAGTCAAATATAATGGGTAAACACCGTCAAGGTGGGCAGTCAGCACAGCGTTTCGAGCGACTTATTGAGGAACATGCACACAAGTTTTTCAAGCGTTCAGCAGAACATGCAAGTAATTACTGGCTTGGTTTAATCGACAATATGGAAGGCATAATCATTGGTGGGCCTGGTGCCACTAAAGATCAAGTTCTCAAAGGCGAGTTCTTCCATCACGAAATCGCGAAATTGGTTCGAAAACCAACTTTTGATGTCGGCTATTCAAATGAGTCAGGCCTCAGAGAATTAGTGCAGCGGGCCGGTGGGTTGATGCATGAGATTGAATTGGACGCAGAACGCCAGTTAGTAGACCAATTTCTTGCGGAAATCATGCGACAACATCCGAAAGCAACATATGGTGAGATGATGGTCAGAAGTGCCTTGGATCAAGGTGCAGTAGATACCCTTCTGTTATCTGAAGGACTTCGGAAAGTTCGTCAGGCTTTTACTTGCAGACAGTGCCAACACGGCTGGCAAATCACAACTGTTGGATTAACAGAAATCCCCCCTTGCCCTTCATGTAATGCTGCAGCCGATCAAGTTAGAGAGGATCCTGATAACACTGTATCTCTAATGGATGAACTAACTGAATTAGCAGGGCATTCATCAAGCAAGGTCAAACTCATATCAATGGATACAGAGGAGGGAGCCACTTTGATGGAAGCCTTTGGTGGTTTAGCAGCATTGTTACGATATCCATGGAGTTGATTTTATGCAAGCAATGATTGATGCTGTAATTCCGGCTCTAGGCGACGCAATGTCTACAGTTGGTGTCAAGGGTGATTTTTGGAGAAATATGCTTGGAAGATCCAAGGAATCAAGTCAAGGTGATTTAGCCCTACCTTGTTTTCCATTTGCCAAACAACTCGACTGTTCTCCTAATGAAGCTGCTTCGAGAATAGCGGATGCACTGGAACTTGATATCGGTGAAGCCGTCGCAGTGGGTCCATATGTCAACATTCGAGCATCCCTTTCTTGGCTTTCGAATCAAATAAATCGTGAACCACAATCTAAAGGCTCAATTCTTATTGAACATACGTCGGCTAATCCGAATGGTCCGTTTCACGTTGGCCGTGCTAGAAATGCCGTATTGGGAGACACCTTCGTCCGTATGCACAGGGCGGCTGGATACGATGTTACTGCCGAATACTATGTTGATGACATGGGAAAACAAGTGGGGATTCTTTGCTGGGCCCTAGAGAACCTAGATCACGAGCGTGTACATGCATTACTCGATGAAGGGGGTATTTCATCCGAGACCTCACCCCATTCAGAAAAGCAAGACCATGCAAGAGTTCTGTGGTATCAGGCCGCAAATCTTCTGAAGGCCCAGGATGCTACCGTAGATTCTGGTGTGACTGAATTGGTTCAATTGAGTGAAGAGGCCAATGCTGATGTGTTGAATCGATTCGAGTCTTCGTATCAACCAGTCTTGGACGGGATGCTCCAAACGTTGGGACGAATGGGAATAAATTTCGATTCCTTTACGAAGGAATCTCGATTCATCGTAGATGGTAGTGTCGAGATAGTGATGGAAAAATTGCAGTCCTCAGAATTGCATGGTGTGGCAGAAAATGGTGCACATTACCTTGAATTAGAAAGTAAAGGCGTCAAAGGAAAATCCACTCAGTTCTTCTATCGCCGTGGAGATGGTAGCAGTTTGTATGCGACACGCGATTTAGCTTACCATCAATACAAGTGGACTCAATCGGATCGACTTTTGAATATCCTCGGAGAAGATCATAAATTACAATCAAGACAAGTTGGGATTGCACTAGATGAATTGGGTATTAAGCCCCCTGAAGTCGTGTTCTATGCCTTCACCAAGTTAGCGGATGGAAAGATGAGTACCCGACGAGGAAACGTAGTCTACATGGACGATCTTCTCGATGAGGCCCAAGCACGTGCACTTGAAACAGTACGTGAAAGCAAACCCGATTTATCTGAAGAGAAGTTGGTGGAAATCGCTGAAGCTGTTGGTATCAGTGCAACTCGTTTCAATATCGCTAGAATTTCTCCTGAGAAAGGTATTACATTTCGCTGGTCGGACGCCTTGAGCCTTGAAGCAGATAGCGCCCCATTCATCATGTACAGTTATGCACGCGCCTGCTCGATTCAAAGAAAAGCAGGCGTTGTGGATGCCGCATTCGAATTCGATCCCAATTTATTGGAGGGTTCTGCGGCCGCCTTGATTCGCCGGTTGGCCTACATGGATGATGAATTGCAAACCGCAATAGATTCTCGCTCTCCACACAATTTCTGTGCATGGTTGAGTGCCTTAGCGGTCGATTACAATCGATTCTATCGAGATAATTATGTCATCGATGATGATGGTGTAAATGCTCAAAATCTGTACATTAGCGAATTGGCCCGTGAGCATATACGTCGCGGATGTGAAGCGGTGGGTATTATCCCCATTGAAGAAATGTAACCTAGTTTTTGTCTAATAGGGTAAGTTTTTGGGAATGCAGGATAACGGCTCCCCAATGGCACTGGAAGGAATGGGGCCCATTCTGCCTTACTATCTGAAGAAAATTATGCAAATTAATCTCCAGACAGGAGATACCTTGGGATTGACTTACATTATTTGCTTCCTCTCGATTCTGACACTGATTGTTCTCTGTTTTTTGGCTGCGCTGATTCTCAAAGCACGAAGCCATGCACCGGAAAATCGCTTCATGGCCATTCTACTACTCGCCGAAGGGTACCGGGTGATGGCCTCTTGGTACAACGCATACCCATTCAGTTCGGACATGTTGCCGGTGATGGAGTACTATCGTGTAGGGTGGTATTTCTGCTCTCTGTTATGCCTCTTCATGTATCTCTCGACGGTTTCCTTCTATCCGTCCAAGCGTTTGGACTTCATGGCCAAAGACAAGATACGAAACAATCTTTGGTGGGCTCTTCCTGTAATCACAGCCGTCCTCATTACTGCTTTGGTATCTTCTAGTGGAGGTGTTGTCGAGGCCTTTGGTGGTAACTATCACATTGAATGTAGATCCGTTGATGAAGACGTAATACTGACCTCGACCCCTGGTTCACCTCCAATCATAGCAGGTTGTGTCGACACAGAGGAAACCTTCCCATATTCTTGGTTTGTACCGGGCAGTTCATCAGCAGGCAAATTTTTGCTACTCGCGCCTCCGCTCTCGGCTATTATTGCTGCATTTCTAATGCGCAGCGCATGGAACCGGTTTGATGAAGAAGATGGGATGGAGGACCAAGCAAATGAAGCACGCTCACTCTTCATCGGATTCGCAGGTAAAGCGACAATCAAGGGTATCATGGTCATGTCAATCGTTTACATGACCGCACGATTTGGTGACTTCAATCTAGCAGATTTGGCTTCGATTGATGGTGAACTTTTACCGATTTATTTGTATTGTTTATATGGATTTATGTTGAGTATTTTACTCACTGGGATGTTTGAAGGATTCATGTTCAGTTATGCGATTCTCAAGAATGACATCTTAGGTATCGATGAACAATTGCGAAGAAGCATGTCTTGGGGTGTATTCGTTTTCACTGGCGCAGTGTGTATTCTTGTTGTTGCTGAGTTATTGGAAGGAATAATACCGTATGGTGGCGTTGCGAGTGCACTAGTTGTTGGTGTTCCACTTACTGTGATGCGTAAACCGATTTACAATACAATCAACATCCTTGTCGTAATTCTAATGCCAGAAGCGTTCACCAAGGACGAGCAGAGTTATATTGAGGCCTATTCAATGGTGATGGATGATGGCATCCTCACAGAAAATGAAAGGAAATTATTGACTCTCCAAGCCAAGAATCTCGGATTAGACGAAACCCGTGTTGAATATCTAGAAGCATGGTATGCGGAATCGTTAGGTGGGTCTAGAGAAGAAGAGTAAGTTCATTCTTCTTCTAGGATTTCTTCGATAACCTCGTCCACCCCAAACATCGAAGCGATGATAGCAGAAATCCAACCAACCATACAATCACTCTGTGATATCTTCAGACATAGAATCAAACTTTTTTTGTTGTATGGTTCTTCTTTCCCGGTCTTTTTCACTCAACCATGCTTCTCTTGATGGCATACGTTCAGACATCCCTGCTGAGTTTGATTTCGCTCGCATTTCCATTAATCCCTTGTGTGCTGATTCAAAGCTATCTGAGCGTTTATTCCAATTTGCAGAAGGCCAACCACAGTCCCACCGCCCAGGCTCAAATCGATTTTCCTCTATCCAAGCGCCACATCGACTATAGTAGCATCTCGCTCTTTCATCTTCACCTTCCACCCAAAATGATAATTCTGTACAAACTGGGCAACTTTTTCTATCAAAGGTTGCCAATTCGAAGGATCCCTCTTCTCCAACGAAATCGATTTCCCACGCCACGATGCTAGCAGTAACTACCTGCGTTTCTCCTGCTTTAGAAAGAAATGCACGCATAACATCCCATGCATCTTGTTCTGAAGACAAAACTCCCAATTGCGTCTTTTCACCACCTGGTGTTGCGACGACAGGCACGTAGACCTGTTTGAGGGGCTCGTCCATGTATGGGCCTGTACTTTGCGGCTGTTTGAACTAATCGCTGAAAATACGCCCATCATAGGGCATCTTCGAGTCGTTTTATTGTCGCCGCCCTTACTGTTTTGATACACTCACCATGGGAAAAGATCCCTGCGAATGGTAAGACGTCAACAGCTGCTGAAAATATTGGGAATTGCTGGAATATCTCTTTTGCATCTTTTCGATTTATCCACAGTAATGGGACTCCCATGTCATGGTTTTCTAGTTGTGCTTCAAGCTCAATACAATTGAGACAATCATCCGTTCGAATAATGATTATTCCATGTGATGATTGTACTATCTTGGACCATGGCATGTCAAAGGCCACAGGGCGCATGTTCTTAGCGTGGTCGCTACCCCCGGAGGTTATGGTAAACGTAGGAGATAAGGCCCCAGATTTTACTTTGAAAGCACACGATAAGAGCGAAGTAACACTTTCAACATTTCATGGTAAGAAGGTGATACTATCTTTCTATCCGGCTGCATTCACAGGAGTATGCAAGAATCAAGCTTGTACTGTCAACAATCAGTACAATGATTTAGTATCAAATAATTGTGAAGTAATCGGCATATCAGTCGATTCACCATTCGCAAATAATGCATTCAGAGAGGCAAATGGAATTGAATATCCCTTGCTCTCAGATGTGCATAGGGAAGTTATCACGGCCTATGGCGTTACATTCGAAAATTTCGCAATTGATGGATACACAGTTGCACAAAGATCCGTTTTTGTTATTGAGGAAGATGGGACAATTGGATATGCGTGGTATGCTGAAAATCCGGGTATAGAACCAAATTACGATGAACTTTTTGCATACATGTCATCTTGACTAGAATGTCAATCCTTCAGGCCACGTTCTCTCCACAACAGCTAAACCACCATCGTGCGGCATTGGAGCCTGTGGTTTCTCTATTCGAATTTTGACACCTGCAACATTCAGATGGCCGGAAATAGTTTCGATTATTTTATCCGACAATGTTTCCATCATATGGACCGATTCTCCACGTGAAATCACATCATGTACAACTCTCTGGAGAAATCCATAGTCGACACTAGTTCCTATATCATCATCTTTAGCGGATTCTTTCAAAACAACCCACACGCTAACAATGAATGGCTGGTCCTTTTCGCGCTCATGGTCAAACACACCGTGTTTACCTTTGACTTTGTAATTCTCAACAGCAACAATGGTACTCATGACTACACCTCATTCGTCGCGACCATGTACCCAGATGATATGATATCCGAACTCTGTTTTTACGAAGCGGTCTACTTCCTTTAGTGGTTGCTCAAAGCATGCTGCACTAAATTCTCGGACCATTTGATGCTCCTCAAACCAACCTAAATCTCCACCTCTTTGACCACTTGGGCATTTACTGTACTTCTTTGCGGCTTTCTTGAATGCTTTGAGAGGTTTTTTCGCATCTTGTATTTCAGACAATAATCGAACAGCATCCGATTTTTGTTTTAGCAATATGTGGCTTGCATGTGCCCGTCTTGCCATCGAATCAACTCCATGCTAACCAAGCGACGTATGAACCATAGATTATTCCACTGACAGCTAACGATTCTTCATTGAATCGGTCCATGGTATCTTTGTAAGTGTGGTATTCCCATGAACCTGATCCATAGCAGACGACCGCTCGTCCCCTTTCATCTCCTTCTTCCTGTTGGATATCATAGACAAACGGTGCATGGTCTGAATTGTAGGGCATCCCATTTGATGCCCCTTTTGGGCCATCCAAAGTGTTGGTATGAATTGTATACTTGCTAGCAAGACCCTGAGGGTTCTCCTCTTCGAATAAATCGACAATTTGCTCGATATATTCTGTGTCTCTCCTGTCATTGCCGAATAGCCAAATTCCATCCCCTCTTTGATCAATATCAATGTCGACGTGATTCATATCGAGATTTACATACAATCTGAGATTTTCTTGTAAAACTGTGAGGTATGCTGCGACGAAAGCCTTCGAGCCATGTAACCCTTCCTCCTCACCTCCCCATGTGCAGAATTTGAGAGTATAATACGGGTCCCCCCTACTCTGTGCCATGTTAGCAAATTGACGAGCCAATTCCAATACTGTTGCAGTCCCTGAAGTATCGTCAACAGCTCCTGGTCCATTGTATACAGTGTCGTGATGCGCACCAAAAATAATCAATTTGTCAGTCTGACCTGGAAGTATTCCACATGGTGCTTTGACATCTCTTTCACCTTGATTGTCTACACTCACAATCATTCGAATAAGACCATCTCCATTTACAACATCATCTCGTATTTGTTCGCCTACATCATTACTGACCATGATGAAAGGAATTCCTGGTGGAAGGCTTTCAAATTGACTTGTATCTACCGATTTAAAGTAAGGAACGCATCGGCCATTTTCCCCTGGGAGTTTGCAGTTGTTAGGTGCGCTTGCGTCATCACCCCCAGAGTTCCATGTGACAATTATTAGCCCATACAAATCGTTTTGTTGTGCTTTAAGGAAGAGTTCAGTGTTGCTGGATACTCCTCCTTGGCCAAAGACTAACCCAATACTTGCAGCGGCACTCCCCCACACCTCATCATCACTTGCATTACCCAAATCCACGACAGGAATCTGGTCCTGGTATTGATAATCTGAAGATCCTGAATATCCTTGGAGAACAAAGTCACTTCTATGTGTGAAAATTGTCTCTTGACTTCCTATGTCCGAAAATCCACAAGGTGGGAAAAAGATTCCAGGCATACAAATTGATAATTGCGGTTCTTCTTGAATCTCAAACATTGGTACTGCGTAACTGTTATCCTCAGTTGCTAAACCAAAGTCACTGAAATTTTGAAGATTTGATTGGGCTGTATTGTGTTCTTCAATAGTGCCGCTCATTCTCCCCTCCCATTCAGGATGACCTAATGCAAGGAGACCTTCCGCGAAAGCTCGTGTTTGGGTTGCGTCGAAGTCAATCAATTCCCCATCGAATTCATCTGCAGAGAACCAATCCATTATTTCATCACCAAATAATATCGCAGTTGCCCCCCCTCCTACTACTAGAAGTAAAACAACAGCAATTACAGGTACTGTGGCCCACGGGAAGGTTTGTTGCAATCTTTCAAACGCACTCACATCAATACTGACATCGTCCTCAATTGAGTTGATTTTCTGTTTTGAATCATCCCAAATCAGTGCAGCAACCCTTTCGGCCTTTGACCTTGGGACAATTATTCCGCGCTCTTTCAGGAGGGCTCCTAATTCTGCGTGAGTGCGGTCCTCATACTGCATCATATCAACTCCGTGTGGCCATTGATAAACAGCCGTTATTCTTCAAGGCACGGGTCTATTGTACCTCTTCACCGGTCCATCTTCGACCCAATGAGTGTTCCACGTGCATTTGATCTAGAATTCGAGCAACAACGAAATCAACTAAATCTTCGATAGATGTTGGGCTGTTGTAAAAACCGGGACTTGCAGGTAAAACAACAACGCCCCACTGAGACAATTTTGTCATATTCTCTAAATGGACGGTTGCATAAGGTGATTCTCGTGGCACTACAATCAGTGGGCGCCTTTCCTTGAGAGCCACTAATGCAGATCTAGTTACGAGATTATCGGAAATCCCTGCTGCGATTTTACTTATTGTGGTTCCACTAGCAGGGCAAACAACATAATAGTCAATTTTCGCTGAACCTGAAGCAGATCTAGCGGCAAGATTGTCATTGTCCTCAAGTGATACACCCGGTAATTTAGCAAGGTCTTCAGAAGTGACGCCTAGTTCCAGTTCTAGGTTTATTGAACCTTCACGAGTTACGATTAGTAGAATGTCCCAATCAGCTTCAGACAGGGCTCTAACCAGACGTTCAGCATACAGCGCCCCCGATGCCCCTGTGATGGAGATTACAGCCTCTGGCATATTATTGGGTCAATGGTTTCCTTCTTGAATGCTTGTTAGGAACTTGGAGAGTATTGGCAGAGCATTCTCAAATTCTTGTGGATCGGACCCCCAGCATATTCGCAAATGGTTACGGAGTTCTGAATGAAACATTCCCCCAGGTGTTGCTAGAAGGCCCAATGGCTTGCCGTATTCTGCCATTGCCTGAACCGCATCAACACCTATTGAGAATGCCCCAAAAATGCCGAAAGGTGGTGGATTCCAGTCGATGCCATGCGATTTAACTAACTCGACTAATTTTGGGAGATTCTCTCTTCGGGTATCCCACATGGCATCTAGTGCTTCATCGAGCCTTGGGAAAATTGAACCAGCAATAGACATCGATGGAGCACTCGTCAAACCCTGCATATTTTGGAATGCATTACGTGCATTTTGGATCATTGATTGTGGCCCAATAAGCCAGCCAAAACGCAGTGGACCGAGGCCATAAGTTTTGGTAAGTGAGTTGATTGAAATAGAATTATTTGACATTTCGAACATCGGTCTATAGAAATCAGTGCCCTTGGTAGAATCCAGATATACTTCGTCAGATACAATGTTCACTCCAGCGGATTGTGTTGCCTCAATTAACCAGTTTTGATCATCTTCAGAAATCATCTCTCCAGTCGGATTCATTACAGGGGTGAGTACAATCACTCCTACTCGAGGCAATATTTCACTCACTTCACTTCGATTTAATTTCCATTCTCCTTCATTTGGCCCTCTGTGAAATGGGATTACTTCGCAACCAAGTAATCTCGCACATTGTGAAACTACGGCAAAGGACGGCATTTCAACTCCGACAGCACGTGGTTTATTGGATGGTAATGCCGCGAGAATCGCTAAAGAAATAGCCTGACATGCTCCATGGGTGACACATACTTGTTCTGATTCTACGCCATACCTTTCAGCAACCCAATCGGCTGGTTGTTCACCTTTTTTCCAAAACTTGAGCATTTCCATTGTATCAATATCGACATCCCAGTCATATGCGAATCCGGATTGTGATAAGTCATATGGTCGATTCTCTTGCAATCTTGGGATGTACCAAGATAGGTAATCCACAGGAGGTATGTTTTCTCCAGAAACAGGACCGCCTAATCTTGGCTCCATTACTGATCACCGGCGACTATGTAATTTCGCTAGAAGACGCAACATTTCGATGTAAATCCAAACTAGAGTAACTAAAAGTCCGAATACAGCTCGCCATTCTTGATTCTTTGGAGCGCCATTTTCCACACCTCGCTCAATGAAATCAAAGTCCGCGGCTAAGCAAAAAGCCCCCAGCCCAATTACGAGTACTGAAAAGGCGATTCCAACTGGTCCACTTCCATGGATATACGGTACATCAAATCCAACAAAAGCCCCAATTAAAGATATCATATACACTAGGAATACGGCACTCATTGCACTGAATAGTGCAATACGAAAGTTGTCAGTTACAGGAATCAATCTTGCTCTATAAATCACTAACATACCTCCGAAAACAGCCGCTGTTAGCAGGAATGCTTGAATTGCAATCCCAGGATATACAGATTCAAAAATAGTGGTCAATCCTCCAAGGAATAAGCCCTCCAATGCCGCATAAGTCAGAACAGCTATCGGATTATCAGATAACCCTGTGAATAGCATAACAAGGAAGAAAATAAAACCGGCAACCCAGCCTACAAGACTCAGAAGCATTGCTAATTCAGCGTTCCCAGATATGAATAATCCGAAAACAGACATCCCACTAAAAATCATTACTATAAATGTCAGCAATCCCTTTTCGGCTACGCCTTCGATGGTCATCTTTTCACCTATTAGGTCGTTAAGAGTGAATACAGAATCATTCAGCGCGGGGTTCTTTGTTCGATACATCATCATCACTCCCGAAGTATTGCAGGTTCTCAAGACTTCGCATCAATCCGTTCTACTGATTCAGGCATTGTTTGCAGTAATGCATTGACCAAATCATCCGGCTGAACATCGTAGCCTAATCGATCTAAAGATGTTGTAGTACCTGCTTCCAAACCACACCCATTTAGTATCTCGACTCGCCCTCTCGGAGTCGCAAAATTTAGTGTGAATCCATGCCGTGAAGTCCATCTCAGGAACGCTAGACCAATTGAGGCAATCTTGTGACCATCTACCCAGACTCCTTGCATTCTGTCGTCTGTTTTTCCCTGGATACCAATAAGAGAAAGTGCATTTATCATCCAATTTTCGATTTTAGATGTAATTGATTTGACGTTTCTTTCATCATCGTAGTCCCACTTAAAAATGGGATAAAATACCACTTGTCCNGGTCCATGCCATGTAATCCCACCACCCCTGTCAACATTGGTTGTAGGATAATCGGAAGGTACCACAACTCCATCGCGCCTTGCACTGGGCCCAATAGTAACAATTTCTGGGTGGCTACAAACCAGAAGAGTATCACCGAGATNNTCATTCATTCTTTGTGATTGAAGTTCCCGCATCAACTTGTCAACAGAGGCATATTCAATTTGGCCCAGAAGTCGAATATCGACTTGCCGCATTGCGCCCATGAATGTCGGTGGGGTAGGAGGGGCATGAAGTAAATGGGTTGAAGAATAAGTTAGAACGGCCACAGGGCATGCTCCCGGATACATTGCACATGTTTGACAAACAAGATCGGAAAGCCTACTGCCGAGTNCTTGCAGCAGTAGCGCTAGCAGATGGTAGTGTTTCAACAGAGGAATTCGCTAATTACGAATCGAGAATGGGNATGGCGCTGCTACCTCCTGAGGAGAGAGTGATTCTTCGGCAGGAATTGAAGAGAGGTAGAAGTTTTCTTCATGCTGCGGATGATTTGCATCCAGCCCATCTCCGAATTGCGTTACGCGATGCGCTTCTGATGGCTGCAGCAGACGGGCACTATGACGCAAGGGAAATGGATGTGGTCAAGGAATTGGCTCAGAAAGCAGCATTTTCTGATCAGGATTTAGAGGAACTCTACGATTGGATCGACGATGGTTGGAACTGGATGAAGAGAGGTCGAAGAGTCCTCGCTCTACCTGAGGAAATTCACCATTGGGGTACAGTATACGAGTGATGACTAATTTTTGAGCATCATTCGCAGTTCTTCAACGGACCTCTGTTCGTCAAAGTAAACGACCTCCAGTGAATCATAGAGTTCTGAATCACCGATTTCCTCCACAAGAGGAAGTATCTCAGCATATGTTTCTGCTGCGGTTTTTTCAGTTTTGTAAGCCTCATTCAGCATCTTTTCATAGTTCGAAGTATGAACAATTGAGGTATCAGCTCTGTCAGTTGTTGCTTCACCATCTAGTTTGACTATTGCAGCGCGAACCGTTGCAGCATGTGTGACAGATTCAGTTACTTCATTACCGAAGTGTGCTGCAAGTTGTAAGCGGTGTATNCCAGATACATATGCTGCATAGTGTGCATACATTGCGATTGCTCTCAGTTCCCATGCCAATGCNCGATTTAACGCATCAATTAGTTTCTCATTTGCCATTATAATCCCTCATGCAGTATGTATAGCGTGTCCTAGAGTCTTCAGTACTCCCTCGTGGAAGGANTCAGTCATTGTAGGGTGCGCATGTATGGTCCCGGCAATATCTTCCAGAACAGCTCCCATTTCCATTGCAAGGACAAATTCTCCTGACAATTCGCTAACATGACTTCCCGTGGCTTGAATCCCCAATATTACATGGTCACTCGCCCGTGCAACAACACGAACAAACCCTCCCGTTTTTTCAGCCTCCATTGTGAGTGCACGCCCATTTGCAGCCAATGGGAATTTACCAGTAATGATTTCTTCTCCAGCATCTATTGCCTCATCCGGAGTTAATCCGACAGATACAATTTCTGGCTCTGTGAAAACGATTGCAGGAATTGCCACAGGGTCGAATTTCCTCTTTTTTCCTGCGATAATCTCTGCCACCATTTCACCCTGAGCACTGGCACGGTGGGCCAACATAGGCTCTCCTGAGACATCTCCTATTGCATAGACTCCCTTCATTGAAGTCTTACACTGTTCATCAATCCGAATAAAGCGACCTGACGTATCCATCCTGAGCCCCATGTTCTCCAAACCCCACCCCTGGGTATTTGGGCGTCTTCCAACAGTGACCAAAACCCGATCGAATGTTTCAGTTTGTGTTTCACCTTCACCATTTTTCCAACTCAATTCAACCATCTCATCCTTTATTTCGGCACCTTGGGCAAGACAATTTGTGTGGGTTTTAACACCGTTCTTTCGCAGCCAGGTAGTCAGAGGTCGACGTAATTCGTCATCAAAAATAGCCATCACTTTGTCTAGTCCTTCGATTACCGAAACTTCACTACCTAATCTGCGCAAAGCAATTCCAAGTTCAAGNCCAATGTATCCTCCACCAATAACTGCCACTTTTTCAGGCAGTTTGTCAAGATCCAAAGCACCAGTGGATGAACATATGAACTTCTCATCATACTTCATGAATGGAAGCTCAATAGGAGATGAACCAGTTGCCAAAATGACGTTTTCAGCCTCTATAGACACGGNACCNTCGGCAGTCTCAACCGTACAATTTTTTGCATTTTTGAATGTAGCCCATCCCTTGATCAATTCTGCGCCTGCATTTTTCAACAAGTGCTCGACACCTTTGTTGAGCCGCTCAACAATGTCATCTTTCCATGAAACTAGAGCCGGCATATCTAGGCCAATATCTCCTGTTATACTAATGCCCATATGCCCATTCTTGTGGTGTGCTAGATGTTCAAATCTCTCAGCAGCATGAATCATTGCCTTGGAGGGTATACAACCGCGGATAAGACAAGTCCCCCCTGCTTTATCGCCCTCGACGATTACAGTATCTAGNCCAAGTTGTGCCGCACGTATCGCTGCAACATATCCTCCAGGACCTGCTCCAATTACCAAAACCTGACATTTACGCGAATCTGACATTTAATCTCCTCACATGAAAATAAGAGCTGGATGCTCAAGAAGTCGTTTCAAACTTTGAACTAAATCTGCGCCATTTGCCCCATCAACTACCCTGTGATCCCAAGATGATGACACATTCATTATCCTACGAACTACAATTTGCCCATTTGACACAATAGGCATATCGCGTGCTTTGTGTACTCCGAGAATTCCAACCTCTGGATGATTGATAATTGGTGTTGCACCTAGTCCTCCGATTCGTCCTAGGCTAGTTATGGTGAAAGTTGAACCTGTTAAGTCGTCCATAGTTGCGTTCCCATCTCTACAAGCCGCAGAAACACGCTGCATTTCAGTAGCAGCGGACCATACATCCATCGCTTCGACATTCTTGACNACTGGTACAAANAAGCCGCGATCAGTAGATGTAGCAATTCCAAGATTTACGGCTTCGTGACGAATGACTTTGTTCCCTTCTTCATCATATATTGCATTACATTCTGGGTGCCTTGGCATAGCCTTTGCAAGTGCTAGCATGATGAATGGTAGATAAGTTAGTTTAGGCTGCTCCGGAGATTTAGTCGAGTTGAGGTGCTGTCGAAGTGCTTCTAGTTCTGTAACATCTATTTCTTCGAAGTAAGAGAAATGTGGTATACTTGTTTTTGATTCTACCATCTTCTCAGCGATTTTTCGTCTTAGACCAACAACTGGGTGTTCAGTTGTACCTGTTCTCGCTACACCTGTTGGCGTTGCAGGGGCGACCATTGCTCCACCTGAAGCAATGTATGCGTCCAAATCAGCGTGCCGAATACGTCCGGCTGGGCCACCTCCTGGGACTCGTCCAAGGTCGATTCCGGCTTCAGTTGCACGTCTACGAACTGCAGGNCTTGCTAGTGGCCTACTTCCTGTCACATTTGGAGCAGGTGCAGGTGCGGGCGCAGGTGCAGGTACGGGTGCGGGCGCAGGTGCGGGCGCAGGTGCTGGTTCAGACTTTACGACCGGTTCTGGTTCAGAGGTTTCCTCTGCCACAGGTTCAGGAGTTTTCTCCTCTGGTTCTGGTTCAGAATTTCCATCACCATCTATTTCGAATTCTATCAACGGAGCTCCCACAGCAATCATATCTCCAATATCTCCATGGAGTTTGGTTACTTTCCCATCATTTGTTGCAGCAATTCCAACAGTGGCCTTGTCAGTCATAATGTCGACCATGGGTTGATCCTCTGCGACAGTATCTCCTAGAGATACATGCCAAGCAGTAATTTCACCTTCGACCACTCCTTCTCCAATATCTGGTAATTTGAATACATAAGTTCCCATTTTCATTCCTCCATTGTGGCTCTCATCGCTTCAGCAATCCTTTCTTGACTAGGGAAATAATCCCACTCTAGACTATGTGGATAGGGTGTATCCCATCCAGTAACGCGTTGAATCGGTCCTTCCAAGTTCCAGAAACACCTCTCTTGGACTTGTGACATTAACTCTGCCCCGAATCCTGAGGTTCTTGGTGCTTCGTGAACAATAACACATCTTCCCGTCTTCTTGACTGATGCCTCAATTGTATCAATGTCGAGTGGCACCAGAGTGCGGAGATCGATTATCTCAGCATCAATGCCGTGATTATTTGCTGCAGCAGTTGCAACATGTACCATTGTCCCGTAGCAAAGTACCGTGACTTCCTTTCCACCTCGAACAATTTCTGCCTGACCAAGTGGGATGTTGTAGTAGTCCTCTGGGACCTCTCCCTTTGGATGAGTGTCCCACTTCACCATTGCAGCAGTATGATCGCCATCAAATGGCCCGTTATACAATCGCTTTGGTTCAAAGAAAATTACTGGATCATTACATTCTATTGATGAAATAAGCAACCCTTTCGCGTCGTACGGATTTGAGCAAACTACTACTTTAAGTCCCGGGGTATGGGTAAAGTAAGCTTCAGGTGATTGGCTATGGTAATGCCCTCCTTTGATGCCACCACCACAAGGCGTTCGTATAGTGACTGGCGCGCTATATTCACCACCAGATCTGTAACGTAATTTTGCCAATTCATTGGTGATTTGGTCAAATCCTGGGAAAATGTAGTCTGCAAATTGTATTTCTGCAACTGGTCGCAAACCATTCATGCCCATGCCTATTGCAATACCTATGATACCGCCTTCAGCGAGAGGTGTATCAAACGAACGATGTTTGCCAAACTTTTCTTGGAGCCCAGCTGTGCATCGGAATACGCCACCGTAGTATCCAGCATCTTCTCCAAATGAAACAACAGTATCGTCACGCTCAAACATGACGTGCATTGCTGAGTTAACAGCTTGTATGATGTTCATCTGTGACACTAAATCCCCACCTGTCCCCTTTGTTCCAGTAAGTGCCAGGGTTCCTCTTCGTAGACATCCTCAAACAGTGTGGTCACTGGAGGGTATGGGCCTTCGCTGAGTGTGCCATGAGTTTCAGCCTCTTTGTATGCTGAAATAACTTCATCCTTACATTTTTTCTCTAGCGCTTCATGTTTCTCATCATCCCATTCACCCAACTTTACGAGATGTGATTTCAGTCGATCTAGAGGGTCGCCCAATGGCCAATTTTCGTAACCATCACCCGGGCGATAAATAGTTGGGTCGTCCGAGGAAGAATGACTATCTCCTCGGTAGGTGTACATCTCAAGAAGTGTTGGTCCATGGCCGGCACGGGCTCTTTCAGTCGCCCATTTGTGGGCAGCATATACTGCAAGAATATCTTGGCCATCTACTCTAATTGAGGCCACATCATAGGGGATTCCTCTAGCAGCAAAAGATGGGCCGCCATGTGCGAGATTTCTATGTGTTGATATTGCCCATTGGTTGTTCACGACTACGAGTACACATGGAGCATTGTATACTGATGCAAAGTTGAGTCCATAATGGAAGTCACCTTGTGCAGAAGTTCCTTCACCAAGCCACGAGCATGCAATACTATCTTCGCCCCTATATGCAAAAGCCATGGCTGCACCAACCGCTTGGGGGAATTGTGTACCTACTGGACTGGATATAGAAACAAAATTTCCTTCTTTCCAAGAATAGTGTACTGGCATTTGGCGACCTTTCACATTATCCTTTGAATTTGTAATACAATGACAAATCATGTCCACCATACTTCGGCCACGTACGAAAAGTAACCCTTGTTGCCGATAAGATGGAATTACAATATCACGGTTTTCCATTGCCATCGCGGCTCCGACACTCACTGCTTCTTCCCCCAGGCACTTCATGTAGAAAGAAAGTCTACCTTGCCTCTGCATTATCATCATCCTGTCATCATATGCGCGAATTCTGACCATATGCTCTAGTGCGGTTCTAAGTGTGTCAGGGTCTAAATTGGGGTTCCAATCGCCTACTGCCTCTCCTTCGTCATTCAAGACTCGCAGCAGACCATACGCTAAATCACGAGTTTCGGAACCAGAGCAGTCGATACTTGGCATAGAATATTGGCCAGCAGGAATTTCATGGGGCGATGGGAATGATGTCCCTCCATCTCTGTGAGGTGGAACTGGGACGTACAGTTTCGAGTCCTCTTTTTCGCCCATATTCTTCACACATCCATTTCGCTCATATTTGTTCTCAATCTATCATTCGCCATGACTAAGGGTGACAGCACCACCTTTTGCTTCTTCGTAAAGTAGCCCAGCACGATATGATGAACGGACCAATGGCCCACATGCAACAGCTTTGAATCCTAGTTCTCTAGCAACCTGATCCAATTGGCTAAACTGTTCGGGTTCGACAAATCGATCTACTGCCAGATGCTTCGGCGAAGGCGCTAGATATTGTCCAATTGTCAACAAATCTACATCGGCTTCACGTAGTAGTCCCATGGCATGCACTATTTCTTCATCAGTTTCTCCAACGCCGACCATGATGCTAGATTTCGTTAAAATGTCGGGGCGGAGGCGTTTTGCTTCCTTCAGAATCTTAATCGATTGTTCAAATGATGCACGTCGGTCTCTCACTTTCTGGTCCAACCTAGGGACACATTCTACATTGTGAGCGAAAACACGTATCTGAAGTTTAGTCAGCAATTCTGCAAGTGCGTCGAGATTTCCATCTAGGTCTGAGCAAAGAAATTCTAACCCAATATCTGGACGTCTTTTGTGAATCGCTTCTAAGCAAGCCCGATAGTGTGAAGCACCCCCGTCCGACAATTCATCTCGATTAACACAAGTAATCACTGCATGTGAAACTCCCATCAAGTCGACAGCTTCGGCGAGACTTTCGGGTTCCTTCGGATCTAATGGTGGTGGCCTCCGAACAGTTCCGACTGCACAGAACCGACAACCACGTGTACATTGTTCACCTGCAACCATAAATGTTGCAGTGCCTCTACCCCAACAATCGTGGATATTTGGACACTGAGCTTCCTTGCATACTGTATTCAAATCATGTTCGAGGACATTTTTTCGCACTGAATTGAATGCGATTTGAGCATCTCCTGTTGGTAGATTTGTCCTAAACCAAGATGGCAGACGCTTGCGATTCTTTTTGCGACGCTCAACGGCAGAGAGACGTTTTGTCTCACTGGCAACTGGTAATCGAACCCCTGGCATAGGCACCGCTCAAAGTGTCCTTATCTGCGGACCAAGTTAATGTTTGTCTACCGACCTATGGTTCGGGACGAACGTTGAAGGCTGAGAAGTTCGTCCTACATACATGGTCGGTAGTCTGGATGGGCATGTTGCGCTAGTTACAGGCGGTGCTACTAGAATCGGTGCAGAAATCTGTCGTACACTTGCTGCCGCAGGGGCACGAGTTGCGATTCACTACAACGATAGTAAGTCAGCAGCGGATGAACTAGCCGATGAAATACATGCGAATGGGGGAGCGGCATTTGTTATCCAAGCAAATTTGGCACATGACATTAATCGAAAAGCTCTAGTGGATTCAATTGTTTCCCAAGAGAAAACCCTCGATATTCTCGTAAATAATGCTTCTATTTTTGAAAGCATTTTGTTAGATGGAATGACCTCTGATGCTGCTAGGATGATGTGGAATGTTAATGCAGAAGCCCCATTGATGCTTACACACTATGCTCTTCCATTTTTGCGAACAGGAGAGGGTGAGAGTCCAGGTTCTGTTGTAAACATAATCGATAATGCGAGTGGACGCGGAGACTGGGCTGAGTTGAGTCACTATTGCGCCTCAAAAGCAGCTCTCCTCTCAATGACTCGCAGCCTTGCTCAAGAACTCGCTCCACAAGTCCGAGTAAATGCTGTGGGTCCGGGTGCTATCATGTTTCAGGATTGGGAGTCGAAAGAAAAGCGCTCCTCGATCCTCGCATCTATACCAATGCAAAGACAGGGTACTGCGGCCGAGATAGCAGAGACGGTTTTATTCCTAATCGATGGACCTCGGTACATTACAGGTCAGATCATTGATGTGGACGGCGGTTGGTCCCTATCGGGGTAGCGTTGAAAACCCTCCTCCGTCCCAAGGGGGTTGCAGGGATTGCCAAGCCCGGCCAACGGCACCGGACTTAAGCTCCGGGGACTAATGTCTTCGTGGGTTCGAATCCCACTCCCTGCATTTACTGCTAAATACTGCATAATCACGCTAAAATGGCATAAAATTGTCCATAACACAGTAACATTTCTGTGAATCAAAAAATAACCGTATTTCACAAACCGTTTAATGGACTAGTGTACACGGAGTCACCGTAGGTGAGCGTATGCTGGGTCGTATCCAATCTTCAAGAGCGACATCTTTTGCACTTGTTGTCCTCCTCACGCTATCGGTTTTCGCACAGATTGTACCTTCTCCCAGTGTATTGGAGGATGTTAGCGATGCGCGAGAATCCAACAATGTTGCTTACGATTTGTATTTTGCATCAGCACCTGGAGGTCACCCAACTGATGGCCGAATTACTACAGAGCGACCTGATAGTGGTGGGCAGGATGAAGAATCCGCATCCGGTACTAACGTTGAGTTTTCGACAGACCAGATGCTCTCAGATCTCATTGTTAGCGGAACCCCAAATAGCAACCAATTTGAATTGGAAGTAGTTCTTTTCTTGAAAGCAACGGGTCAAGAAGGTTCGACTGTTGAGTGGTCAGTATCAATCATCGCAGGCACTTCGATTATTGCCACAGAAGATTGGGAGACTGATGTTTGTACACCTTCTGGGAGTCCATTCTCCGGTGGCGATTCTTGTGGTTTTGATGAGCGATATTTCCACCCTAGTTGGAATGGCAATCCTGATTTTGATGTCGAAGCGGGAGAACGACTGAAAGTTGTAGTTTCTGCAGATATGAACTGTAATTCAGGAGGTGGAGATACGCCTGATACACCCAATGGAACTGATGATGGCACAAGTGGCAGACAATGGGGTGGAAATGGAGTTGATTGTGATGCGTGGGTTGCTTGGAATGAAATTGACTCAGCATCAGGGCGCTTTTCAAAAATTGAAATTGAAACTCAGCCAATGGCTGGTTCAGAGGTAAAGGTTCAGCGCCCCGGTAGTGTGTGGACCGATGGCGAAGTTGAAACATGGTTCCCTAACGATTCACCTGATATGCGCGTAATGCAATTCAACGTCCAATTACAAGACGCATTTGGGCGTGAGGATATTGAAGAAGCGCGTTTGGTTTTAATTAAACCAGACACTTCTATTGCATTCTCACACACATTTGATGACAACGAATTGGTAACAGACAACAATGCGTTGCGTGCACAGTACAACTGGTCTTATCCTGGTGGTCTGGATTCTGGTGATTATGAACTGGATTTAGAGATTCAGAATATTCAAGGCAAATCCTTCACAGTAAATCATCCCACGATTCGAATGAGTGATTATGGTGTTGCCCTAACTCATGGCAATGATCGAGTTGTTGAATACATTGCTCCTGGAGCTACAACTCCAGTCAATTTGGATTTACGCCACGTTGGTGCCAGTGGGAGTTCATACAATTTGTCAGTAGAACTAGCAGTTCTAACAAATCTCGGTTCTAATTGGATTGTCGAGTTTGATCGAGCTGACAGACTGTATGGTTTGTCAGGTGGTGGGCAAACTGCTCACCCAACTCTTTTGTTGACTGCACCCAGTGACTTGTCAGGTTCACCGGATACTCTACAGATTCGTGCAGTGGCATATGATTCTGAATCGGTGCTAGTACACCAAACAATTCTGCAACTTGATCTTGAGAAGTTGGACACCTATGCCCCTCCAATGGCAAGCCTTTGGCCTGAAGCCCATGATGTGCAATATGCGAATAGTACAGGAGCATTGGATATCGACGAAGGAATCCACCGATATGTCGAAGATGGTGTATACACAACATTCTACTTGGAAATATTCAACACAGGATTTGATACAGATCAGTTTAGAATTGACATTAAACAGGATTCCAACGCAAATCTCCGATTTTGGGATAATGATACTGGGCAGAGGATTGAAGAGGATGAAGGCGATGGAACATTCCATACAAGTAGTCTTGACAGACATACTACCCAAACAATCCGTTTACAGGTCAAGCCATCGACTTCTAGGGACGACCCAGATAGTGGATTAATCGAACTAGAAATTATCAGCATTGGCAACTCAACCCAGAAAGCAAGAATCGCCTTTACTATACAGAGAACTTATGGCATACAGGCTGAAATTGTCTATGACTGCGATGCGTCTCCATTTGGACACGTCAACGCGCAAGTTTGCCTAAACAGCGATGATGTTCTGGAATTTGATTTCAAGGTCACAAATACGATGACTGAAGGTGACACAGTTACTGATTGGTTGATAATGAATCCAAAGGATTTAGACCGAAACATCGATGACGAATTGTATCCTGAAGCAAATCCCAAGTATGGGCTTTGGCAATATGATATTACAGACAGTAATGGAGATCCAACTCCGAGAGTCCAATTAGCACCCGGTGACACAGTTTTGGTCAATCTTGACGTCACTTTGACCAGTCAAGTAGTTGAAGGAAATCACACTATTTATCTGCGGATTCGTGAGGATATATCAGATGCCTCATTGGCACGTTATTTCGACCTTTCTTTCACGATTGAAATTGCGAAAAGCCAACCTCTTCTATCCATTCATCAAATCTCACAAAGTTATCCACTTGAGCCCGGCGATGTTAGTGAGATACAAATGAAGGTGAAAAATGATGGTAATAGTGAAGTCCTAGTACTCTTAGATGCCGATTCTAGTGGGGATTGGGATGCTTCTGTAATCAGCCAATCAGGCGCTCAAGTTGTGACCATTCCTGCTTTCAGCGAGATATCCTTCACTGTGACGATTGTAGCTGGGGAAACGGCATTGAATGGTGATGAAATGCCAATTACAGTTTCTGCAAAACCATTGTCTGAAGATGAATCATATCCTGATTCACTTACTGCAAAGAAAACTGTAACCATGCAAGTATCAATCAATGACCCTATTGGCATCATTATGAACGAATTACAAAACCCTCGACCAGCGACACTCGCCATTGGCCTAGGCGTAATCATCCTACTAGTTGTGGCCATTAGTGGACGTAGAGGACGTGTTGAGTACATCGACGTCTGGGTCGATGAAGATGAAGAGCAAATCGAAGAAGAGCTTGATCTTCCAGAACCGGTCACTGAAGACGATGATTCCTATGATGAGGATGATATCGAATTGGTTGATTTGGACTGATTTTTATCCAGACCCTCCTAAGGAGGGTCCCTTTTTGTCCGAACATCGCTCCATTTGGCTTAATACCCTAATTGACACCGAAGGGTATGGGTTAGCCATGTCTATGAACGTCTCCGCCTCGAAGGCCGCCACTCGATTTACTCTGCGAACGCAGAAGAACCGGGCCGTCGGCCTCGCTTTACTGATGCTATTTTCCAGCTTAGCAACATTTCAACTTGCAGCGTGGGAGGCGGCAGCATCGAACGACCAAGATGGCGATGGACTCACTATGGGGCTTGAGTTCTTGCTGAACACTCAACCTCAGGATTGGGATAGTGATAATGATGGCTTGCCAGATGGTTGGGAGTACCAGTATGGATTAGATCCACTTGATGCATCAAGTCTTGGAAATGATGGGGCATCTGGTGACCCAGATGGAGATGGTTTGACTAATCTTCAGGAATACAGTTACCTTGAACCCGCAAATTGGGATTCTCCCAGTACTTCGAATCTCTTGGATAATGGCGTATGGTGGGGTGGAACAGTTCCAGTCCGAAATTGGGACGAGGAATCTGCTATGCAAGCAAATCCTGGACAGGGCTCTGATGGTGCAGACGAAGATCCATTAGGGGACATGTGCAATGATAATATCGACAATGATTACGATGGTTTGGTCGATGCAGCAGATCCAGATGGAGATGGCGACACTAACTGTGGGAGTGATGACGATGATGGTGATGGGAAAATCGATGAAGATCGAGACGGTTGGGATACTGATAACGACGGTATGCACGACGGTTGGGAAGTTGCCAACGGTCTGAATGCTACAAGTGCAGCAAACGCCGATGGGATGTTTGGAGATCCAGATGGTGATGGTTTAGTCAATATTTACGAATACATGAATCCTTCATGGGATACGAGTTTAAATGGTGTTGATTATTTCCAACCAGGTCCTGCTGGAAGTGGTCG
>PBMO01000006.1 GCA_002722595.1 Methanobacteriota archaeon
TGTTACAAATAGTGCAGATAATGAAAATTATACATCGATAAAACTGCTTAGCTCTATAGCGGAATCTGCCCTGAGTAAGGCGGTTTTGGCCAGAAGGATGGAACAGTGGAGTGCTATGGGGTTCGATGTTTCAGAATTAGAATCTGCCCTCAACAACTCAGATTCTCGATACGATATTTACCGATTGGTTGAGGAAAAAGTTCGGCGTGCTGTGGAGTGCATACGAAGGATAGAAATGCTTGAAATTCGTGGATTCAAAATTGAATCTGTAAAAATGCGGTTTAGAGTTATGCAACTCACAGGTTTAGATACGATTGAAGAACGACTCGATGAATTAATGTCGGGCGATATTTAACTACAATACGCCTAACTTTTCACTGATATTGGATTTTATTAGGTGGGTTGCCAACATTTCTATATCGCCAGACATCACACGGTCTCCATCGAGTTCATCAACGAATTTCCTGACCAATTTTCTGGCGATTTGTATATTTTCACCTGGTTCATTTTTGTTGTAATCGAGAGCCTGTGTCGCACAAATCATTTCGCAAGATAGTACACGAGCTAAGTGCTTCATTTGTTGTACTAGTTTGAAAACGGCAGTCGCACCCATGCTTACATGATCTTCCTTACTATTGGATACAGAAATATTTGACAAAGTAGCAGGACTTGAGAGTACATGCATTTCCGATATTGATGCCGCAGCAACATATTGAACAATCATGAAACCACTCTCTAAGCCAGATTTTTTGGCTAAAAACGCGGGTAGTTCGGACCACTGTGGGTCCAATAACTGGTTTATCCGTCGTTCAGATATAACTCCTAACTCGTGGCAAATGATAGCAAGCCGATCAGCCATTAGGGCCAAAACTTGTCCATGGAAATTCCCTCCACTCACCACTTCGTGGGGACCCCTGTTATCTGGATCAGGAAAAATCAAGGGATTATCTGTTGCACTATTCAATTCCGTAATTAGCATATTCTCCAATTCATCAAGTGCCTCATGTGCTGGACCATGAACTTGTGGAGAGCACCTTAGGGAATAAGCATCCTGAACTTTACCACAATCTGCATGCGCAGAATTGATGTCGCCCCCACTAAGAAGTTGAAGAACACGCTGTGCCATTTTTATTTGTCCATAATGGGGCCGCGCTTGGTGCAATCTCGAGTCAAATGGTGCATGTGACGCATTCAGGCCCTCGATTGACATGGACAGGGCAACATCAGATGCGTACACCAGATTTGATAATTCTCTATGACATCTAGATAGCCATGCACACATTTGTGTAGTTCCATTTATCAGACTAAGCCCTTCTTTTGCTTCGAGTTTTAGTGGTTCCAAACCTGCTTGTTTTAGGGCAGCAGACATCGAAACTCGACGCCAGCCGCTGTGATTTGAACCTCCTCCTGCAGAAGATCCCTCGATGTATGCATCTCCCTCTCCGATCAAGCCAAGTGCAAGATGAGCCAGTGGTGCTAAGTCTCCAGATGCCCCAAGGGAACCAATTCTTGGTATCCTCGGGGTGATTCTTGAATGCACGCAATTCAGCAGCAAATCGATGACTAGCGGCCGCACACCACTATGTCCTTTCGCTAGNCTATTTGCTCGAATAACCATCATAGCTAGGACGTCTGCNGGTTCCATATCGTCTCCTAAACCACATGCATGGCTGCGGATTAAATTTTCTTGAAGGAGTGAGAGTTCTTCAGGTGAAATAGTTACATTCGAAAGCGCCCCAAATCCGGTATTTATCCCGTACGCAACCTCGCCCCTGTCGATGATACTAGTAACAGTCTCCCTAGCAAGCATGACCTGCATACGCGCATCATCTGAAAAAACTGCCTTTTTCTTACCAGAAGCGATATCTAGAACATCCAAAGGTTTCAGTGTGTTGCCATCAATACTGACAATATTCATTAAATCACCTAAAATCGGAAATGCAATCCGTTTGNCTGCATATATTTCGCGGGGGTGAAGGGTGAGTTATGATATTTTTCCGAGAGGATGAATGTTTCCGGAAATAACATTCCACAATCAGAACAATTTTTCAAGCAAATCATCTTCCACCAAGTTTGGAATGGTGACTTGAAGATTTTCATTATCTTCCATTGCAGCGTTTATTGCATTAATTGCTCCCTCATTTCTACCCCACGCACGGCGTGCAATTCCATTGTTTACATCCCAACTGAGCATCGATTTTAATTTTTGATCAGCCTCTTCAGTCCCGTCTAAGACAAGTCCAAATCCACCATTGATAACCTCACCCCAGCCAACTCCTCCACCATTGTGGAGACTAACCCATGTGGCTCCCCGGAAAGAATCTCCAACGAAGTTCTGTACTGCCATGTCTGCGGTAAACATTGAACCATCCTTGATATTGGCAGTTTCACGGTAAGGAGAGTCAGTTCCACTGACATCATGATGATCCCGCCCTAGGACAATTGGTCCACTGATAAGGCCGCTTTTTACAGCCTCGTTGAAGGCAGATGCAATAAGCATACGACCTTGTTCATCTGCATACAATATTCGGGCACGGCTACCAACAACGAGCTTATTTTCGCCAGCCTCCTTTATCCATCGAATATTATCCAACATTTGCTGCCTTATTTCCGGCCGACTTATTTCTGCAAGAGAAATCAGAACTTCTTTTGCAATCCTATCTGTAATTTCTAAATCGCTATCCAGGCCGGAACAGCAAACCCATCGAAACGGACCAAAACCATAATCAAAGCACATTGGACCCATTATATCTTCAACATATGATGGGTACTTGAAATGGCCCTTTTCATCAAGAATATTCGCACCTGCGCGCGAACATTCGAGCATGAAAGCGTTTCCATAATCCCAAAAATATGTTCCCTTTGAAACCATGGAATTAATCGCATCTGCATGCCTACAGAGGCTATTTCTAACGGCTTGACGGAATTCNTCTGGAAATTTTGACATCATCTCAGAAGACTCTTCAAACGATAANCCAACCGGAAAATAGCCTCCTTGCCATGGGTTATGCAAGCTAGTTTGATCGCTCCCCAAANCAATCGTCACATTCCTTTCATCAAGACGCTCCCACAAATCTACAATGTTTCCAATGAAACCAATTGATTTAGATTCTCCTTTATCGCGTGAATCAATTAGTAAATCAATAGCAGAATCTACATCGTCTGTAATTTCATCAATCCATTTCTGGAGGTGCCTTTTTGTTGCAGCAGCAGGATTGATTTCAGCAACGATACAAGTGGCTCCAGCAATTACAGCAGCCTTGGCCTGGGCCCCAGACATACCACCTAGTCCGGATGAAACAAAAGTGACCCCCTCAAGATTTTCTCTTTGAAGATATTTCCGTGCTGCATTCAATATGGTTATCGTCGTGCCATGGACAATACCTTGTGGTCCAATATACATGTAAGAGCCAGCAGTCATCTGGCCATATTGAGTAACACCTAGTGCATTCATTCTATCATAATCTTCTGTAGTTGAATAGTTTGGGATTACCATTCCGTTTGTAATTACAACTCGTGGTGAATTACGGTTGCTCGGGAACACACCTAGAGGGNGACCACTGTACATGACGAGAGTTTGNTCATCCGACATCTGCGACAAGTATTGCATTGTCAAGAGANACTGTGCCCAATTCTGGAAAACAGAACCATTTCCCCCATACGTGATTAATTCATTTGGGAATTGTGCAACTTCAGGGTCCAAGTTGTTCTGAATCATATGCATAATGGCTGCCGTTTGTGGAGATTTCGCGGGATATGTCTCGATTGGATACGCACGCATAGGCTCCGAAACAGGACGATAACGAAGCATATAAATGCGCCCAAAATCACTTAATTCCTGTGCGAATTCAGGTGCCAGTTTTGCATGATGCTCCTGATCGAAATACCTTAGAGCATTCCGTACCGCTAAGCGCTTTTGCTCTGAATTGAGCACATCAATTCGCTTTGGAGCATGATCAACCTCCGGGTCTAGACCCGGGTGAGGAGGAATTTCATCTGGAATCCCATCGCTTAGATATCCCCTGTCCATGCAAACCGGTGGGAAACTGCCACTTTGATTGTTTGGTTGTGACTATTATAACGTTCAGGCTAAGAACGGTCGGCAGACCCAGCACAATATGTCAAGAGATTGGCGACTATCAGATATGGCAAACGGCATGGAAAGGAGCCGTATACTTTCAATCGCTGCCAGTGTGCGGGAGATGATTTCGCAAGGCAAAGAAGTAGCACCATTCACAGTTGGAGATTTTTCACCATCTCAATTTGATGTGCCGACAATACTAACTGATGGCATTATCGAATCGATAGAAGCAGGGGAAACCAATTATCCTCCTGCTGCAGGTTTACCTGAATTACGTGCAAGTTTGAGTTCGTGGATGAAACACCGGTATGACTTGGACGTTGGACCTAATGGAATAATAGTCGGTTCAGGTGCAAGACCTGTACTATACGCAGCGTTCAGGCTCTTATTAGAACCAGGAGATGGTCTCGCCCATGGCGTACCTGCATGGAATAATCATTACTATGTGCACCTGAATGATGCTATCGACATCCCCCTTGCAGGGACCCGGGAAAGCAGATTTTTACCAACGGCAAGCCAAATCAAAGAACGTATCAATGAAATTCGGGTGTTAATACTCAATAGCCCACTCAATCCTACCGGTACTTGTTTCAGATTTGACGAACTCCAGTCAATTTGTGAAGTTGTTTTGGATGAAAACAAACGCAGATTTTCGGAGAATATCAAACCCGTGATTCTTGTTTATGACCAGGTATATTCAACAATGACTGCTCCAGATGTTGAACACATACACCCTGTGCAAGCGTGTCCGGAAATTTATCCCTATACGATTACCTTGGACGCGATATCGAAGTCGTTAACTGGGACTGGGCTACGACTTGGTTGGATGGCTCTTCCACCTGAACTATCGCCCCCCGTTGTAGCATTAATTGGTCACATGGGTGCTTGGCCAGCAAGACCGATTCAAAAAGCAGCAGCGAATCTATATGCTAAACATGAATCACTCGAGTTGTATTTCGAAGATTTAGATGAAAGAATTGCAAAGAGAATGTCAATACTACAAAATCGCTTGAGTGCATTAGAGAAATATGGTGTTCATTTTGTCAAACCAGAAGGAGGCATATATCTGTCGACACAGTTCGACTTATTCGAGATTTTAGCGGTTAAGACTAATGAGGAAATTCGCAAATGGCTATTGGATACAGCAGGTGTTGCAATAGTTCCATTCCAAGCATTTGGTCTTGAAGAAGAGAGTGGATGGTTTAGAATTAGTATTGGAGCCGTGAGCACTGCGGATATAGATGCAGCCATGGATCGTTTAGAAGGTGCCCTTAAGAGTGCATACGATTATGCACACAGTGCATAATTTCACGGGCTTTTTCGCGGCATTTTTGTTTGATTTCATCATGTTCTAACTGGATATTTTGACATATTTTATCTGGCAATGACTTCAGATTCACCTCGACATTAAACAACGCCCCCTTACAAGCAGCAGTTGCAAGAAGGGCCGAAACACCAACATCAGTTACAGCATTTGAATTACCAGTTCTCGCTAATTCTTCTAAGGAATGTAAGAGTTTGTACGAATGCTTAGCAGTTTGCAGGGGCACTTTAGCAGCCTCCAAAAGGCCATTTTGGATAGCCTCATTACGGATATTTTTGTCCTCCTCAGTTTCTTTGGGTAACTTGTATGCAGCCATTACCCCATCAAAGGAATGAGCATCTTCGTATGCAAGCTGGTGGCCGATTTCAAGTAATGGTTCAGCAATTTCATTTGCAAGTACAGCACCATCCCAACCTGATTTCCACTTTTCGCTTGAGAGAGTTAATTTGCAAACCATGACTGCCAATGCAGCTCCTTGAGAAAGTGCTACTGCAGAAGCCGTACCACCGCCAGGTGTGGGGTCGTTTGAAGCAAGAGCATCTCGATATTTATCTAATGTCATTCCACCATAATCACTCATTCAATCACCCCTGCTGCCCATTCAATTATTCGCTCATTCGATTTGAATGAATCGAGGACATCTAATTGTAGGCCCCGTATCGCTGCCTGCACAATTTCGAATACATCATCACTTTCTGGTTCAGACGAATAGAAACGACCTGCATCAAGCATTGCTTGAAGTGGTACAAGGCCAACTAGTTCTCCGGCAGTGACTTCTAATCCTAACAGTTTGGACTCCTCACGAATCGCTTCTGTTATACTGTGTAGACCAGTAACAGAATAATCCAGCAAATTCATGGAAACCTGAGCAGTATTCTCATTATACATCCATCCTGCTGCTTGAAGTGCTTCAAATTTACCTGGTATTCTCTCTGGTTTTCCATCGGGGCCGACAACTTTCTCACCATTTTGATCTCGGAGAATGACACCGCTAGAGCGTAATTTACCAGCAATTTTTGCAGCGGATGCCTTGTCCGAAGTGTTAAGGTTGACATTGTAGGCTATCAAGATGTTCCGCCCTCCTGTAGCAGTTATGCCCATGGTAGGTTTGAATTCAGCGGGACCAAAATCTGGCGCCCATTTCGGGTCCTGTAACTTATCGACTAACCCCTCATATTCTCCTCGTCGAATATCCGGTAATCTAATGCGCTCATCACTACGTGCTGACTCAGCATAGAGATAAACAGGTAGTTCTAACTCCTCACTCACCCGTTTTGCATATTGAATTGAAAGTTGAACACAATCCTCCATAGTTGTACCGGAGATGGGGATGAATGGCACCACATCCACAGCCCCCATCCTGTCATGTTCTCCAGAATGCTGGCGCATATCGATAAGTTCAAGGGCAACTTTAGTCCCACGGATTACGGCTTCTAGCACCATATTTGGTGGGCCAACAATTGTCACTACAGTACGATTGAAGTCAAAACCCATGTCTACATCAAGCAAAACGACGTTATCAATAGAGAGCATTTCACCTGTTATAGCATCGATGATATCTTTATCCCGGCCCTCCGAAAAATTTGGAACGCATTCAACAAGTTGTAACATAGATTGTGGACGAATCGGATGCTCATGAGCGTTGGCATCAGTGGAACAGATTTTCCGGTGCATCGCTGTTTGATGAATTAGCGCGTTTTTCGGCAATTCGTTCGACAGCGGTCGTGAAATCTTTGGCACTTACGGATTTGCGTTTTGCACGAATTGCAATCATAGCTGCTTCGACGCATGTAGCCTTGAGGTCGGCCCCACTGAAACCCTTCGTCATGGAAACAACCTTGCTAACACTCAAATTCTTTGAGGTGGGCATTTTACTCATGTGTATCTCGAGAATTGATGTTCGCCCATCCTCATCAGGAAGAGGAATCTCGATGATCCTATCGAATCGCCCAGGCCGTAGTAATGCCTCATCAAGTATATCTGGCCGGTTTGTAGCAGAGATTAATTTCACATCGTCAAGCGCATCGAAACCGTCTAATTCGGCCAACAATTGCATTAGAGTGCGCTGAACTTCACGATCACCGCTTGTAGCGGTGTCCAATCTCTTAGCTCCAATAGCATCAATTTCATCAATGAATACAATTGATGGGGCTTTCTCGCGTGCCAAATCGAATAATTCACGCACCATTCGGCCACCTTCTCCAATATACTTCTGTGCTAATTCACTCCCGACTAGTCGTATGAATGAGCAGTCAGTAGAGGATGCAACAGCCTTAGCAAGCATAGTTTTACCACATCCAGGAGGTCCTACAAGGAGAACACCCTTTGGTGGTTTAATTCCGAACCTTGTGAATGATTCCGGGGAGGAAAGTGGCAATTCAATGCTCTCACGGACCATTTGAATTTGTTCGCCCAAACCTCCGAGGTCATCATAACTGACATCGGGTTTTTCGACCATTTCGGCACCAGTAACAAGGGGGTCCCAAGCATCATTTAGCACTTCAATAACCGATAAAGTATCCTGATTTAGGGCTACACGAGTTCCAGGCTTAAGCAAATCAGCATCAATTCTAGTATTTACAGACACGAGAAAGATAGTACCATTCGATGATCTTACCACAATTTTGTCATCACTAATACGATCTTGAACATTGCCAACAATGTGTGGTGGTGAACGCAGCATTCTGATTTCTTCTTCTAGCCGATTTACTTTTTTCTTCTGATTACTAACTTCATTTTCAAGCCAAACACGCTGCGTAAGAAGGCTTTGCGCCTGTTCTGTGAGTTCCCTGTAATCCTTCTCAAGGCGTTGTAATTGTGAATCAATACCGTCATCATCGCGTGCCGAAACATTGCTATCACTACTGGGTGCAAGTGCATCCGAATCGGAACTCATGTAACTGCCGGGGGATGATGGTGAATTAAGTCTTCCACATCTTGCAGTGTCAAAGTGAAACTTGAATAGGAGCGGCATTATGGCACCTTTGATACAACATGGGTGATTGCGAAATATGCGGAGCAATGCGCGTTGGGACGCGGTCAGTAGTCCAGGGAAGATCCCCCATTGAAGCATGCAAACGCTGCATAGAGCGAATGGGGTTAGACACTTCATCTCCTGTAAATACCAAAAGTCCTCAAAAATCATCACGTGTTGGTGGCACAAGTGGTGGCTACGGAGGGATTGGTCAGAAAGGAAAAGACATCATGATGCGAAATGCTACCCAGTTACGCGATGACTTTGGCCCCGCAGTTCGCCAAGCACGAGAGAATAACGGTTGGGAACAACGAGAATTGGCTAAGAGGATGGCAGAACGAGTAAATGTTATTCAAAGTACTGAGTCAGGAAAAAGACCCACAGATGCAGTGATTAAGAAGTTCGAAAGGATACTGGGTATCAAACTAATGGTTTTGCGAGAAGATAGTGGGGAAACAAAAGTCGCAAGTTCTTCAAGTAGAGGACTAACTATGGCAGACCTCTATGATGAGGCTATGAAGGAATTCCGGGGTGATTAATTGGAGGATGTGCCTCTGCACATCATACATTTGGATCAGGACGATCCAAAGAAGTGCACTGCCCGAAAAATTGCCTCAAAAGGAATGGCTAGGCTCCATTTCAATCTGAAGAAGCCGCCGAGGAGGGGATACCTACTGGATCCATCATCAGGGACAATTTTAGGTCCAGATGATCTTCCAGTAATTCAGATGGGGGCCTCATTGGTTGCACTTGATTGTTCATGGAAAAGACTACAGGAATCTGTTTTAGAGATTCGCAGTAAATCCCCTCGACTCGAACCACGTACATTGCCTATACTATTGGCTGCTAACCCTATATCTTGGGGGAAACCAGGCAGGCTTAGCACAGCAGAAGCTCTGGCAACATGTTTAGTTCTTTTAGGCCGCAGAAAGCAGGCTGAGAAAATTCTATCACCATTCAAGTGGGGTCAACAATTTCTCACACTCAATGCAGAACCTTTGGACGCGTACAGCAATGCATCCACACGTGAAGAAGTTGTATCACTTCAATGGGAATTCTTCGATAAACCCGATTCTATCTAACTCTGGAGCCATTTGCGATATTGCCATCCACAGTGATTAATCGTACAACACCGTCGCCATCGTCAGCAGCACAAATCATTCCTTCTGAAACAACGCCGCGTAGTTTTCTGGGTTCTAAGTTCGCCACAAAAATTATGCTCATACCAGTCATTTCTTCGATTGTGTAATAGGATTTCAGACCAGCACAAACAGTGCGCCCTTCAGATGTTCCATCATCGATATGCACGACATACAACTTGTCGGCATTAGGGTGGTCCTCCACTGACTTGATCATACCTGTACGTAATTCGACCGACATAAAGGTCTCGAAGTCGAGAAACGTTGTTCCTTTTGGTGCTTTTTCCATATTTTTATCTCCTGATTTCTTTTTACCAGAACCCTTCACACCGTGACCGGGGTCCTCGTGATTCTCTTCAGCCGATGCATCAGCAAGTTCACGTTCACTCTGCAGAATTTCATCTAAGTCAAGACGGCTGAAAAGTGGTTCACTAATATCTGACCACGTGTGATTAACACTCCAGTCAATTGCACTTGAATATCTAGTGTGGGATACATCTCCTTCCTGCCCAAGCATTACCCACAATCTTTGCGAACTAAAAGGAAGAAACGGCTGTGCCATGATAGCTAGGAATCGGGCCAAACGCCATCCAAACGCTAGTTTGGAGAGTGAAACACGACGATTTTTAACATATTCCACATCCTCAACATCAGCCACCTCACTAAGATACTTCCAAGGAGCAGCCTTCTGAATCATTTGATTCCCATATTGAGCCGCAGACATGATATGGCGAAGTGCTTCTTTGTAGCGGTGACGATTCAAACTGTTGGTAGTCTGTGTGAATATTTGCTCGAGCCGTTCCATGTCTTCGGCACAGTGTGATAATTCGTCAAATGAGGCCAATGGTATATCTCCCTCAAGGCGATTGCCGAGGCTCATAATTCGGTTAACATAGTTGCCATATGCCCCATTTAGTTCAGAATTGATCTTTTCAACAAAGTCTGGCCAGTTAAAATCAGTGTCGTGATTCTCTGGCATGTTGATGCTGAGATAATAGCGCAAAGTGTCTGGATCAAATCTTTCCAAAAATGATGGTAGCCATACTGCATGCTTTCGGCTTTTGCTAAATTGACCACCTGCAAGCATGAGGTACTCCATTGCCGGAACATTAGTTTCAAGTGCCAAATCGCCAGGTTCTGGCAAAGCCACTGGGTCATCGGCATTAAGTCCCTTATTTGCATGATTTAAACCCAGAATCAGAGCAGGCCAGATAACAGTATGGAATGGTATGTTGTCCTTACCTAAGAAATACAGATGTCGTGGATGATTACCCTCAGAGTCAACGCACCACCATTTCCTCCAGTCTTCGGTATCTGCAAATCGTTGCGCCCAAAGTTTTGCACAAGAATAGTATCCCTGCACAGCTTCGAACCACACGTAAACACATTTCCCATCCCATTCCTTTCCTTCAAGAGGCAATGGTATTCCCCAGTCCAAATCTCGTGTCACAGCACGTGGCCTGAGTCCCATGTCGAGCCATTGTTTGGTCATAGATCTAACGTTGGCCTTCCAATCCTTGTTTCTCGATGCAGCGTGCAGTTCTAGCGCGTTTTGGAATAGATCTAGTCGATAAAAGAAGTGCTCAGTATCTCGTATTTCTATATCTGCATCTGGATTCATCTTTGAACGGGGATTATTCAGTTCGCTAGCCTCATATGTAGTGCCACACTCATCGCATTGATCTCCTCGTGCACCATCTTCACCACAATTTGGGCATTCACCTTCGACATATCTGTCGGGTAGAAACCGGCCACCATCATCTCGAATTTCGTAATATTGTTGCATGCTCTTTTGCTCAAATAAACCCGCATTAAGAAGTGAGTTGAAATTTTCCTGAACGATAATTTTGTGTTCATCATCACTGGTGCGGTTGAATAGTGCCCCACCAAATTCAGTTCCTCTGAAATCGATATTTGGTTCCCACATACAGCCAAGATCCAACAATGCCTTGGTATTGATACTGTGATACTTGTCAACCACATCCTGTGGTTCTACACCAAGAGTTTCTGCAGTTACAGTAATTGGTGTTCCATGTTCATCTGAACCAGAGACCATGAGGACTCTATTGCCTAAGGCCCGCTCATACCTCGCATGGATGTCAGGAGGTAAGTAGCACCCTGCAACATGACCTAGGTGTAAGGGACCATTGGCATATGGCCAAGCAACACAAATGAGTACGTGCTCACCAGTCATGGTTACTACTCCTCGTCATGAACCAAATCTTGAGCGAATTTCTCTTTTGCGAATTCCCGCAGATCTTCAGCTGTTGTCCCCTCTTCAATCGCGTCAATATCATCCTCATCCACAATTTCTACTCCGAGCAGAGTTTCAATGATGTCCTCCATTGTTACAATGCCACGTGTGCCTCCAAATTCATCTTTTACAACCATTATTTGTTCACGCCTCTCAAGCAAAATATCAAGTGCGACATCAACCGATTGATTGTCGGCGCAGAAAGTTATGGGACGCATAATTTCAGTCATTAAAACTGCATCATCATCTGCTGCCGCTCTGCGTAAAATATCACTCCGGAGCACAATTCCGATAATGTCATCTATTGAATCTCCAGTTACTGGTAATCTACCGTGCGTCATAATTGGAATTTCTTCACGAACCCTTTCAACAGACCAGTCTGCACTAACTGTCGTCATGACAACACTTGGGGTCATAATTTTCGTAACCATAGTTTCACGCAATGCGATCAAATTAGTGATTACCTTTTCCTCATCTTCTTCGATTGCCCCTTCAGCCTCGCCAATGTCGGCAAGGGCGACTAATTCCTCACGTGAAACAGTTTCTTGATCTCCTGATGGAAACATCTTCCGAACTAATTCAATAGGAATTACAACCCAAATTAGGAGCATAATAAGAACATTGAGGACATAAGCACTAGGCTTACAAAGAGCCTTCCAATACATTGTGCCAAGTGTCTTCGGCAATATCTCGCTGAAAAGAAGCACTCCAATAGTCAACAACGCCGAGGCGATGGCCATGGCATATTGTCCATCGTTAAGTGCCTCAACCTGTGTCCCAACACCCAATGCACCAACTGTATGTGCTATTGTGTTCAAAGTTAGAATTGCAGTTAGCGGGCGTTCAGGATCATCTTTGTAACGTACCCACATTGGCGCAGCCCGACTACCTGCCGATTCTAAAACAGCTACATGCCCACGTGAGGTAGACAGTAATACAGCCTCCAATATAGAACAGAGGAAGGATGCCCCCAGAGCGAGGGTGACGTAGAAAATAATCAGGACCTCGGGGCTCATTAGTGGTTGCACCTCACGCTATCGAGCTTATGAGTATGGTTTCTGGTAGACAGAAGCAGTATATTGTAATTGACATTAAGCATCGCTTTCGGCTTCCTCATCGTCAGCAGTTCCTGACCAACCCTTTTTCTCGCCCCAGTCCCCAAGTGATTCTAGGCGTTTCATCCACCCGCTAGAACTCGCTTCTTCTGCAGATTTTTCGGCTACTACGAACCAGCAACCAAACATAGCATCATACATATTTTGTGTTTCACCATTAGCTGCACGCAACTTAGTCACCACATAATCAGTAACTACTACAAGTGCGAGTAATATACCGATGGTGACAATAGTCCAATTTGCACCACCTTCTTCAGCAGCCCCAACACCAATCATAACTAGTGAGAGCATAATGTACAATGATGTCAAGTTACTGAGTATTTGGTGGAGGAAAAATGGATGGTTTCCATTTGAGTTAACATAACGGGTTCGAGTAAGGAACATTCCAACAGTTCGATTTGTTTTCATTGGCAGGAAAACAAGGTTGAGGAACATCATTGCTAAAGCACCTAACCATAGGTAAGTGAAATCGCCGTCGACCATTGCGAAAGCACCTAGTACACCCAGGAAAGCCCCATATGTGGCAATGAAATCAACTAATCTTTTTGCAAATCTGGCAGCCTTCCCTGCCAACTTATAGCCATCTGGCATGGTTCTAGGGGTGCGGTCTTTCCTCTCCTTGGGTTGCCTTACCCTCTTTTCTTTTGCAGGTTTTGCCTTTTTAACAGCCTTAGCTGGCTTTGGTGCTGCAGTCTTTTTACTCGCCTTTGCAGCGGCTTTCTTTGGCTGCGAATCATCCTTCTTCTTACCAGCTTTCTCTAGGAGTCCCATTTTGTCACTCTCCGTATAATTCACCCATGGCCTTGTAGAGTTCGAAATCGGGCGAAGCTACGAACTCATCCAACATATCTTCTGGCATACTGCCTAGTTCATTGTTGATCATAACGAAGAATTTCTTCCGGGTCTTTTCATTAGTAGCCTCGGGATCTTCTCCAACTTTTTGGAATAGTGCGAAGCCTTTTGACTCTAGGAAATTATTGACCCAACTTTCAGGCATATCGCCGAGAAGTTGGTTTATCGACGCGAAGAATTGAGCAAAATCGCCGACTTCTTCGACTTCTTCATCATCTTCTTCATCATCAGTTTCCTCATAACCTGGAATCACAGGTCGTACCGGGATATCTTCCAACGCATCTTCACCCATTTCTCCAGCGATTACAGCAATGAGAATTTTTCGCTCAGCAATGAGTGATTTAAGCGCGGGTGCAAGCGCCTTCTTTTCGGCATTGGATTCACTGGCTTTGTATTGTTTCTGTAATGGGCGAAGCAAATCTTCAACCTCAGTCAGTTGTGACTGCAGTGAACCTTCCTCTTCGTCGGTTTCAGGCGCAGAAATCAATTCAACTACTGGAACAGCCTCACGCCTAGCCTCTTGTTCTGCACGACGCATGACAATAATTTCCCTATCCAATTCATGCCCAAATCTATCTGAATAACGATCTAGAAGGGAACCAATCTCACCACTGCCTATTCTGTCGATTGCTCCGTACATTTGCGGTAGGGATTTATCTGAACGTCGCTTCCACAATTCGCGATAATCATCAGTGGCAGCATCACCCTGTTCATCGCTCTCCATGGAACCAGCCACAACAGATGGTTTTGGAGAGGCAACATCAACTTCAGGTTCTGGCATTGGAGGCGGAGGTAATTCAACAGCAGGCTCTGGCATTGGAGGTGGAGTTAGTTCAACCACAGGTTCGGGCATTGGAGGCGGAGTTAGTTCAACCACAGGTTCTGGCATTGGAGGTGGAGTTAGTTCAACCACAGGTTCTAGCACAGGGTCTGATGGCATTTCCTCAATAGGCTTGCTTATATCCACCCAATCTTTAGCAGCATCAGTCAACTCTTGTTTGGTTAGGTACATGTTATTATTTGAATCATAGGCGGTTGCATGAACCAAAAATGCATCTCTGTCTGAAATCCCAAATTTCTCGAGAACTGCTTCAAGTACGGATTCCTTCCACTTATAATCTGCTACATTCAACTCATCTTCATCACTACTTTCGGCAACATCATCTGCTGACATCTCCCCATCATTCGAAGGACTTTCTGCTATCGTGGATGACAACAAATCGAGGGCTGAAAGGGGATCGGGTAATTCAGGTACCCCATCAGCTTGTGATTCAGAAGATGCGTGAACAGGAGCAAATGGATCCGAAACCTCAGGCATTGGTGATGGAGNAGGCATCTCAGGCATNGGTGGTGGAGCAGGCATCTCAGGCATAGGTGGTGGAGNAGGCATCTCAGGCATNGGTGGNGGAGCAGGCATCTCAGGCATAGGTGGTGGAGCAGGCATCTCAGGCATAGGTGGTGGAGCAGGCATNNCAGGCATAGGTGGTGGTGGAGTCATCTCCGGCATAGGAGGTGGAACAGGCATTCCAGGCATAGGAGGTGGCGGAGTCATCTCCGGCATAGGAGGTGGAACAGGCATTCCAGGCATAGGTGGAGGGGGTGCCATGTCTCCCGTAGGTAAAGGTGGGGGTGGCATTTCAANTCCCTGCGGTGGAGCCGGGGGGAGGGGAACACCACCAATCATAGGTGGTGGTGGAAGGTCTGGATTCTGCTCTTCATCCGACATCAGTGGTGCCACCGTAATGCCCTTGAACTGGGGTTTGCCTTTAACGTATGCTGCTAATGGACCTTGAACACCAACGTAGTTGGTGAAATAATCACACAGGTTCAGCCCATTTTTTTAAGACCAAAAAAGTGGCAGTCGCATCATCGACCAGATATTCTTCGCCTTCACTTAGTATTCCCTCGCTTTCACCGATTCGATAAACCAAATCAGATGCAAGCGCACGGACGCGGGTGGTTTTTTCACCCATATTCCATGGTACGGCTTCAGTAAGTGGATCAAATGGATTTGTACCGACGGGATCCAATCTTTCAAGTGGGAACTCAACAACCTTCATTCCAGATTTACCGTGAAGGCTAGTCGGCCATCTAATAACACGTTTCTGATCAATCGTGACAACCTCATCGGTTTCTCCTGCAGTACCAAGAACAATCGCCTTATCTCCAATGAGTAAGTTCAAAAATATCATGTCAAGATCTGTACCCCCCAATACTCTAGGTATTTCACCCGAACTCAGTGCACCGATTAATCGGTTTCTCCGTCCTTCGTGCTGGACCTTTTCAGCAATCGTGTGCAATTTTTTAGGGCCACAACTCTTTATCGGACAACTAGGACTTTTCAATCGCTTATCCATGATTTCCTTGAGTTCTTTTATGGCCTTCCTACCTTCAGCACTATCACTGGCAGCAACATCCAATTTGCTTAACAGTGTAGGTAAACCATCAACAATTCTGCGTTGCCATGAACTTGTGCCACTTTGAGGCGAAAATAGAATGCTAACATCAACAGATTCGCCCTTAATATGGGAAACCAATTCTCGGCGAGCNTGAGAATCCAGNNCCCAAATATCGGGTGCTCGATAGTGCAAATGAAACCCTCTATGTCCTGAAAATGTAACTTGCAAGTACTCCTCTTTGAAACCAAATTCAGGTTCGAGGAATTCATTCCATAAACGGTAAGCTTGGTCTTGAATTACAGCAATCATNCCTGGNAAATCCCCATCAGATACTCCTGGGAGGTGATCGCCATCCAAATCAAAAATCAAATCTGAACCCATCAATCCTTTGTCCTTCATGTGGCGCTGATTTGGGTCCCTATAATATGCAGTTGAGTAAAAACAACTCTTTGGAGTTTTATTAGCGACNTGTGTNAGGACATCCTGTGGTTTTCGAAAACCCCTGTGACGCTCGGGTGGTCTATCATCAAAACCATCAAACATCCACTCTCGTGAACGCAATCTTGGTGGAAACCACATTTCGGAGGGACTCCGGTTACGGTAGTACTCTCCAAACTTGAATGCATATCGAGCCCATCCTATCGACATATANCCACCAAAGTGTACAATTGAGGGAGGCTATTGAAGTCAACGCTCAACTCATTCTCAGTCCNGGATTAGGTTTTGAATCGGTTGACGGTGATACGCCNGTGAGCTCAGAATAGCAATTCCAGCATACATACTTGCTATCAATGGTACACGACTCACCAAAAGTCATCAATTCTCCACAGGAGTCACATATAGGACCTAATTGACCTTTCGAAACTGCAAGACGCGACTTGTCTACCATGTGGATCGTATTGTCGGCAGTAATGCAGGCTATTAAGCACGTCGTATAATTTTGGAGGCCACAGCCAAACGGTCAAATGCGAACCTTTGCACGACGAGCCATGCCGAGTGATAATGTACGTGTGATTAGAGTGGGCCACTCACCAGATCCTGATGATGCATTCATGTTTCATGCGCTCACAACAGGTGCATTTGAAACTCCAGGGTATGAATTTGAGCACGTACTTCTTGATATTGAAACTTTGAATCAACATGCACAGAATGGAGAATTTGAAGTTAGCGCAGTTAGCATTCACGCATATCCAGAAATTGCTGAAAAATACGCGCTGATGAATTGTGGGGCATCCATGGGCGAAGGCTATGGGCCAATGCTGGTATCTAAAGAACCAATGTCATTGGAGGATGCATGTAAAAAGACNATTGCCATTCCGGGATTNAAGACAAGTGCTCATCTCGCACTCCGGTTGGCATGTGGGGATGTTGACATNGCTGTCGTTCCATTCGACGAAATAATACCTCGAATAGAGTCGGGNGAGNTTTCCTCTGGGGTAATCATTCATGAAGGGCAATTGACATGGGAAAAGCATGGGCTGAATTTACTGCTGGATTTGGGAATTTGGTGGAACGAAACCAACGGTGGGTGGCCGCTACCACTTGGAGGCAACGTCGTACGCCGTGACCTTGGAATCGAAGCATGTGCGAAAATTTCAGAATGGGTCCGGATGTCGATTGAGCATAGTATTAGAAACCCCGAGGCTGCTTTGGATTTCGCGATTAAATGGGGCCGTGGAATCGACGAGGAAACGAATAAGAANTTCGTCCAAATGTATGTCAACTCAAGGACTATTGATTATGGAAATGATGGAAGAGAGAGCATACGGAAATTCATATCTGATGGACAGGAAATCGGCATGATTGACAAATCATTTGATTCAAATCTAATAGATTTCATAGGTGCGTGATTAATTGGATAGGAAACCAAGAGTCAGTGAATTTGATTCTGTAGACCCCGCCCCACCTAGTATTACCAGCGATGTCGACAAACTCCGCACGATAATATGCGATGAAGATGAACGTATGTTTCAGAGAATGCGCGCTTTGTTTGCACTGAGGAATATCGGTGGTGAAAACGCAGTTGATGCGCTTTGCGCGGCTTTTTCTTCACAGAGTGCATTGTTGAAACACGAAATTGCATACGTTCTCGGCCAGATGCAAAATGCACATGCCGTCCCCCAATTAATCGAACGACTTTCCGACTTCGATGAAGATTTAATGGTTCGACACGAGGCGGCTGAAGCTCTTGGAGCAATTGGTGATAGGACTGCCATAGACGTGCTGACGCGGTTTGTTTCAGATCCAGAGCCAGTTATTTCCGAGTCATGTGAGGTTGCTCTTGATTTGCTCGAATGGGTTCAAAGTCGTGACTTTGAATATGTTGAGTAGAAAATCAGCGCAATGCCTTTGTCATGGTTCCCCCGGTAGATACACAACGGAGGGTTTAGATGCGTAACAGGTATGCCATCCCGGTTACACTGATTGCATTATTTTTGACATCCCTATTTGTCCCATTGGTACAGGCAACATCGGGGATGTCGTGGGCTGGCTCGGTTGAATCTGAAGTGGGTTTTAGTACCTCAATTGACTATAATGAGAATGGCACAATTTTCGCGTCATCTCACGGCCTCTCTGTGTATATCGTGGATTCTGGAAGTATGGATATCATCCAGATCTTAACCCTTGATTTTCTTGTAGAAAGTGTAGAATTTAGTAGTGATTCAAAATATTTAATTGTTGGAATGTCTAGTTCTCTACCAAATACTCCTGCAACTGTTGTTTTTGAGCATAATGGAATGGAATATGTTAGGGATAATCACACTGAAGATGGCATTAATGTTGACGTAATAAGTGTCGACCCAACTGATTCGTTATTTGCAACTGCAAGTGAAACGAATGATATTATTGAATGGGATATTTCTGATGGACCAGGGNCAACACTCTATGCNGTNAACACATACCAAACAGCAATCTCTGAACGTGTAAACTGTATAGATCACTCCCNTGATGGAATGTACTTGTTAACTGGGGGCGAGTCAGGTTCAGTGATAATTTGGAANCGNTCTACGCAGCAAGAAGTGGTGCGATGGAACAATTCTGATCCTGTCGAAGATTGCACATTTTCTANCTCTGGACACCAAATTACCTGGGTTGGNGGGGGCAGNCTCTATATTCGAAATTACGATGAAACGTTCTCTTATCGAACAATCTTTCCCGTTAGTGTAAATGCTGTACAAGTGGAATATACGNCCTCAGATGATGAAATCGCAATACTAGTTGAAGAGTCTGATGAGTCTGGAATCCGACGAATCGATTTTATCGATAACACAAATCCAGTTTTGCAAATTTCGCGGACTTTACTGCTGCCGCACAAGGCAGTGATGTTTTCAATCCACCCAAGTCAAGAATCATTGCTGATTTCAACATCAAGCCGCCTAGCAGTGGTATATTCGAGTAATTTTTCACCTATAATGGAGGCGCCTCAAACATTAGACACTGATCAGGATAATATCCCAAACACATCTGACTTAGATGATGATGGNGATGGTATTCTTGATGAATTCGATATCATATGTGTGGAAGGGAATAACTGTCACCTGCAACCTGATCAAAATACAATTCGTAATGTCGCAATTCAGGTTAATAGCGACTACATTATAGTCGAAGAATTAATTCATCTTGATTCTTCAATAAGTTCGGCAATTCGAAAAGTTCTGGCCAATTCTTTGAACTCCACTTTGAATTCAAACACACGTGTTGATAGCGACGAATTCCAAGAAATGCAATTATCAATATGTGACGAATTCAACGTATCAGAATTCAAGCAACGCTGGTCTGATTCCATACAAATCGAGAATACGACACTGACCATGCAGTCAACAGCGTGTACTATAGAGGGTGGTCTTTACGGCACACAAACTCAGGATTTAGGTACAAGGATACAGATAAAATTCACAGGTATTGGTCAACTTAGTAATTCAGTTAGTGCACCGTATAATATATCAGTTTTATCGGGTGTAAAAATGCCAACATCTTCGATAGTTCAAAATTCCCATTCTTATCCGATACATTTGGAAATTTCTGACTCTAGTGGCACAACCATAGTGGAGGAAGTCTGGAATAGAAGGGACCCTAATTTCAACAGTTATATTCAACCTCCCCCATCGCAGGAGCCTAATGAAATTGACAATGTAATCGGAATTATTTTCCACTATTGGTATGTCATAGTGCCACTCTTAATGTTGATTATTGGCGGGGTACTCATGTCACTTATTCGTTGGAGAAATTCAGTGGATTTCTCGGACTTAGAGGTAGTCGAAGATTCTGGAGATGACGAATGGGAAGCGATGGTAGATGATGTTGCTGCCTGGGATGAAGAAGTTGAATTAGAGTTAACTAAATCTCGAAAACCAACACCTCCAGCTGCTGTGCAAAAAGATTTGCGACGGAAGCCTAAGCCCCCTGCGGCAGTACGTGCAGATTTAGACACACCATCAGAAAGCGAACAGCAGAATCAAAATCGGCGAAAAACCATAAGCAAAAAAACCGGGCGAGATGTTGATTTTATGCAACTTATTGATGGTAAGAGTGAGAAAGAAACTGCCCAACCTGATGATGAGGAAACAATGTCAGACGCTCTTGCCTTCATTACTTCAAAATCTAGCAGTGAGAAGAAGAAAAAGCGCCCAGTTAGGAAGAAGAAACGGGATTAATCGGTGCTGTGTTGTACTCCGTGACATTACAAACTTCGTGCAGAAAAACATCCAATCCTTCATGGCCTCTTTTGTCTAGTCTGGCAACAATTTCATCGAAATATTTTCCAATCCTTTCGGTGCTGAAACCACTCCTCATCGAGGTTGCCTGAATCACATCCTGGCGATGCTCAGAGTTTGTTTCGAATTCTGCCAATTGGTTAGTCAGCATAGAATGTGCATCTGCAACTAGTTCTGCAGGTGAATCAAGGCGAGCGGCATAGACGGCAAATACCATTGGTAAACCCGTCAGGTCCTTCCAAGCCTGTCCAAGATCCATACGCACTAATTCAGGATTCCGTGCCGCTTCATCTAGAGCCCTGTCTCCAATCAAAAGCGCCCCATCACATCTGCTCAGCATATTCTTCAAATCTGGCCCCATATCAACGGGGCGCGGCTGGAAACCCAGTTTCTCTAATACCCACATGCACAGTTTTCGCGACGTTGCTGAGTCAGTAGGCAGGGCAATATCGCGCATGAGAGATGGATCCCGGTTGCCAAATAGTAATACCGAACCCACCTCACCATCAGAACCAATACATAAATCTGGGATGAGTTGTAAAACGCGGTGATGTTCTGCAAAATCAGCTGTTGGGATAGGCGCGATTAGGCAATCACGTTTCAACAGGTGGCCGGTTAACCAAGAGGGGGGTGCTGAAAGAATACTCCATGGTTCGGGCAATTCGAAGTATAGTGGGTCGCAATTTACGAAAGCGACCTTCCCAAGTATGTCCTTCCACCTACTCATCTTACTCCCCCCGCAATTGGTAAGCGGACAGCTGCTTTGTGCTTATCATCATCATCATCAATTATGCGGAATTGCGTATATATCGAATTTCTGAGTACTGGAATGCCACGGGAATCCTGAATAAATTTTGCCATTTCATCCTTGGTATAATCAAGATTAGTCTGTGAGCCCGCCTCGTGCATAATCTCCTCATGCCCAACAGTCCCATCAACATCATCGGCTCCATGATGCATTGCCATCTCCGAGATGCGGTCACCAATATTCATTCGATATGCCTTAATGTGTGGGATATTGTGCAACATTAGTCTAGAGATCGAAATGGTTCGTAAGATTTCGTTTGCGCTAGCTAATTGTGCCTCTGGAAGTCTCGAGTTATCTGGAAGATAAGGATATGGGACAAAGCATTGAAACCCGGAGTACTCAGTCTGTAATTCACGTAATTTAATCAAGTGTGCAACACGCTGTTCTATGGTCTCGATCGTAGAGAATAACATAGTGCAATTTGTAGGCATACCAATTGAATGGGCAGTTCGATGAATCTCGATATACTCTTCACTTGTTTCTTTCCCATAACATATCACATTACGCACATCATCATCTAAGATTTCAGCTCCACCACCTGGTAGTGAATCAAGCCCAGCAGTTCTCAACCGGGTAAGCAATTCATGTACTGATATTTGACTAATATCTGCTAGGTTTTTGACTTCCACCGCGGAAAGTGATTTGATATGTATTTCAGGGAATCTCTGCTTTGTAGCAGAAAATAGGGTTTCATAGTGTGTTACATCCCAATCTGGATGTAAGCCACCCACTGAGTGCACCTCATCGATATAATTCGCAAATGGCTCAATGCGCTGGATATATTCTTCGACTGATAGCGCGTATGCATCTGATGCACGCCTTCCTCTACGAAATGCACAAAATTTACATGCTAGGGTACAGATATTTGTGGTATTGACGTGTAGATTGGAATTGAAGAATATATGTGATCCAAACCTGGCCTGCTTGCACGTATTCGCAAGGTAAGCAATCATGCTCAAATCGGGATAGTTCCAGAGTTGTATCCCTTGTGTCAGTGTAAGAGGAATGCCGTTTCGAATTGAATCGACTATGCCCTGCAATTCAAAATCAAAATTTCCAGTTGGGGGGAGTAATCGATCTAATTCGTGGACCCAATCACTACGGCTACCACAAGAAGTGATGTCGGAAATCCAGTTTTGCATACAAACACCTATCTGTTCCTTGACTGATTCCTCTGGATTACTTTACGAACTTCGTCAACGAAGAATACACTGGAGGCCGTGGCTGTAACAATCAACCAATCAGCAGTTTGTAGAGGCACAACATCGAGGAAGTCACCAATCTTAATTCCAATAATGGGCAATTCAATCAGAGAACCTTGGACCATGAAAAGGAGGAAAGAAGCGCTTATCGCAAAAGAGGCAGTAATTGCATAGTTGTTGAATATTCCAAGTTTGAAAACACTCTGATCAGCACTTCTACAATTCAGTACATTGAATAATTGATACAAAATAAATACCGCAAATGCACTAGTTTGAGCCTTCATAAAACGACTTTCAGCATCGGCTTCCCAGGCTTCTTCGTTACATTCACCATATTCATTCATCCACTGAACTTCGATAGTACCATCAAATTCAGTACATGGTTCCCCTGATGTAATAATACCACCTCCTGAGAACCAGAATACTGCCGCAGTACCCAGCACCATGACGATTCCGAGCATGAATATTAGACTCATGTCCGCAGGGTTGGGTAGTGATTCATCAAGTGCCCTTGGAGGTTCATTCATCACATCTGAGTGCCGTTTCTCAATACCAAGAGCAACTGCAGGAGGGCCATCCATTAGAATGTTGATTACAAGCAATTGGGTAGCAGTCAATGGCAACCTCCATCCAAATATGAATGTAGATACAACGACCAAGAGGACCGCCGCAACATTTGTTGATATCTGATATCGGACAAAATTCCGTATATTTTGATACAACTTTCGCCCTTCCTCAACTGCCGATACGATATTTGAAAAATTATCATCTTGCAAAACCATATCGGATGCATCGCGAGC
>PBMO01000007.1 GCA_002722595.1 Methanobacteriota archaeon
GATTCTGATTTAGATGGTTGGTCTGATTTAAACGATGTATTTCCAAACAACCCATCCCAGTGGGCCGATGCCGATGGAGATGGAGTTGGTGACAATTACACATGGGTTTTGGGAGAATCAGGAATTAGACAAAATGAGGCAGGTGATGCCTTTCCATCAGATATCTCACAACACAAAGACAGGGACGGAGATGGCTATGGCGACAATTCTGATGGTTTCCTTCCAGATTCTTGCCCTGATGTACTAGGGACATCCAATCAAAATGGGCGCCTTGGCTGTATTGATGCTGATGGCGATGGATGGGCAGACATTGATGACGCATTTCCAAGTGATGACAGTCAGCATTCCGATGTTGATGGAGACGGTTATGGTGATAATCCGAGTGGACTGATGGCTGATAGTTGCAGGGAAACACCATACGAAGAAATCGCTCTAGTCGACACACTTGGCTGCGCACCATCTGAACGGGATGGTGACTATGACGGCATCAACGATGCAGAAGATCTATGTCCAACGACTCCAATTTCTGAAGTGCTCGAGGCTGACATTAATGGTTGCTCAAATAGTGAGCGCGATACAGATGGAGATGGTGCAATCGATTCAGTCGATCAATATCCCAATGATTCAACTCAATCAGTAGATGCCGATGGAGATGGTTATGGTGATAATTCTTCAGGATTTAACGGTGATGATTGTCTAGGAGAATTCGGCACATCATCTGCTAATTTACGTGGTTGTGTAGATACTGATGACGACGGTTGGGCAGATTTTGAAGATATTCTGACAAACAATCCTACACAATGGAACGATACAGATGGCGATGGTTACTATGATAATTTCGCGATAGTCGATTGGAGAAATGATGAGATGCGTTTGAATAACTCGTGGCCAGGTCAATACATTCCAAATGCCAAGGATTCAGATCGCTGTCCGTTACTGGCATATGAGTTACAGAATTTGGAAAACCCAGGTTGTCCACCCGATGTTTTTCCTGCTGGCGAACCTATAGAATCTGGGCCTAAGAATAACCAAATGGATGCAGGAGATTCCTCTGGAGGAATCAGTGCAACTGTGGTGATTTTAGTTGGGATTTCAGTTATTTTGCTGATTTCGATAGGTGGTGGTATAACTTTGATATTACGCAAACCAAAATCCAAGAAACGGGAAACAAGTAGAGCAAGTGCACAAAAAACCGTTGAGCAAGTATACGAAGGCGACATTCAAGAGAGCGAATCAGTTGAGGATGACCCCAATTACAAGGTGGATGAGAATGGGTGTGAATGGTGGATGGACGACGAAGGTAATTGGTGGTACCGTCTCCCAGAAATGGATGATTGGGCTGAATACAATGCGTGACTAGATACCCCGAAGGGGTAATCAATCGAGTTCCACCTCAACTAATTATGAGCATCCAGAAGATTGCAGTTTTAGGCGCGGGACAAATGGGAAATGGGATCACTCAGGTGGCAGCCTGTGCTGGATATACTGTTGTCATGATTGACATAAAACAAGAATATGTGTATAAGGGGTTATCAACAATTCGCACATCTCTTGGGAAATTGGTTATGAAGGAGAGAATGACCCAGGTTGAAGCAGATGAAGCCCTATCCAGAATTTCAACATCGACGGAACGAAAAGCAGCATCAGATGCTGATTTAGTTATCGAAGCCATACCGGAGATACCCGAACTCAAATTTTCTACATTTGAGGAATTGGACATGATTTGCAAACCGAGTGCAATTTTAGCTAGCAATACGAGCAGCATCAGCATCAACGAGATTGCAAAGTCCACAAAGCGCTCCGACAAAGTAATCGGTATGCATTTCATGAATCCAGTCCCCATCATGAAATTAGTTGAAGTAATCAATGGTTCTGAAACCAGTGAGGATGTTACTAATTCAGTTATTGAGGCAAGTGAAAAAATGGGTAAAATACCGTTATGCTGCAATGATTCACCAGGGTTTGTGTCAAACAGGATTCTTTGCCCCATGATCAATGAAGCAATAATCACTCTTGATGAAGGGGTAGCTGAACCTGAAGCAATTGATGGTATTATGAAATTAGGTATGAACCACCCAATTGGGCCATTAGCACTATCGGACCTAATTGGAAATGATACTGTATTGCACATCATGAATGTACTACATAGTGGTCTTGGAGATGACAAATATGCTCCCTCGAAATTGCTAATAAGAATGGTCGAAGACGGTAAACTAGGTCGCAAGTCCGGAGAGGGCTTCTACAAATATTGAGTGTGATGATATGCAGCCAAGTCCTCAACAAATTCCCATTCAAACTCAGTATACTGCTCCACAAATGGGTATCCCTGTCGCTGGTACGCCAATGGGAATGCACCAAGTGGCAGTAGTTTCACCACACCAGCAAAAATCGAAAATGGCAGTTCTGTTACTTGGAATATTCCTAGGTGCATTTGGGGCACACAATTTCTACTTGAGTCACACAGGGAAAGCAGTGGCACAACTACTCATAACCGTACTTTCATTGGGCATATTGTCATTTGTATCTTGGATATGGGCCATAGTTGAAGTAATTATGATTTTCACATCCTTAACACCAGTTGATGCAATGGGAGTGCCATTGCGGGACTAATTTCTTCAGTAGACAATCACTGTTCTTCTGATTGATTCTCCCGAACCCTGATAAGTCGCAGCCTGCGGAAGGGAGTTGATACACATGCCTGGCACCACACGAGTCGAAGTCCGAACTCTCAAAGTTGGAAGATACGTAGCACTAGATGATAATGCATACAAGATACTTGGAATGAGTAAATCCAAGCCAGGTAAGCACGGCGGAGCGAAGGCAAGGATTGAATTGGAAGACATTTTTACAGGTCAGAAAAAGAGTCACGTTTCTCCGGTAACTGATTCAATTAACGTCCCAATGATTGAGAAGGGTTCAGCAATAATCACGCATATCGATGGTGGCGAAGTTCATGCAATGGACAACAAAACATACGAGACTTTGATTTTACCGCTAGATGGTATGAGCCTTGAAGCAGGTGGGGAAATCCTATGGATGGAAGCCATGGGCCGGTACAAGATTATTCGTGATCATTGATTAGGTGATAGACTGGTAACAGCATCGGATTCATCCACGATTTCAGTAGCCGGATACAATGATATTAACGCCGTAGAGGCAATTTGGTGGCGACTTCTCAATCATCAACAGAATCTTGATTACAGGGGTTCTTTGGAACAGTTAAGAACTCCGAAAAATGCAGATCGAGTTCGACGATTCTTGGAAGGACGAATACGTCAGGGTCGATTGGCTGTTGCGAAAATTAGCGATGAAATTGTAGGGATATGCACATTTTCACCAGATGGATTCTTACTCGATGCTCCAAATGCTGTATGGGAGATATCAGATGTTTGGGTAGAACCGCACGCACGACGTAAAGGGATTGCTACATCACTGATCAATTATGCCGAATATGAATGTAAAATGCGCGGTTCAAGTCAAGTCAGGCTCTCAGTTTACAATCTCAATGAAGCAGCAATTTCTCTCTACGAGAGTCTTGGATTTACTATTTCAGCACACACTTTTTCTCGCCATTTAGGTCCCTAGATGTGCATCTTAGTGGTCCCACAAACCTAAGACCCCTGCGCACCACCCACGGTTCGCTCCGTAGGAGCGGGTGTCCCGAATGTCAGGAGTCCGCAAGTCCGCATACCGCCAACCTGTAACGGCAAAGGGTTTGGCTGCAATTGAGGCTGGAACCCTGACGTGGTTAGATGAAGATATGTACAACAATCTAAACACAGGTCTACTTGAGCAATATTTTGAGGAAAAAAATCTCAAAGAGTCATTTGAGGTTAGTCACTGGTCAATTGGAAAAATCATGATTGGAATACTTATCGGCTCTGTATTTAGTGGTGTTACAGCATACATAGGTTTGAAAATTGGACTTGCTGTTTCAGCTGCTTGGTATGTAGCATACTTGTTGGGTATGGCACTCAAATGGTCACCATCTGAAGTCAACATATCGACGAGTGCAACGACTGGAGCGACTCATGCCTCAACAGGTTTCATCTTTACCTTCCCAGCAATTTTCTTGCTTTCTTCTGAGTTTAAACCTGAGTACCATGTCAATGGTGGCCCACTTCTTTCAGGAGTGGATGTATTTCAACTGGCGTTCATTGGTATTGTTGCCAGTATGTTTGCAGGTTTCCTTGGGGTGATGTACTTCATCATATTCAGGAGAGTTTGGCTTGTTGAAGATCCACTTCCCATGCCTGGTTTCGAAGCCACTTTGAAGATGTTAGACATCACAGCAGACGTAAATACTGGTGCGGCTGATGCCGCCAAAGAGAGCCTGCAGACAGTTGGGCTTTGGACTGTATTGACAATGGGTTTCATGTTTTTGATTGACTATCCATTGTTTTGGAAAGAGAATTTGACAATCGCTGACAAAATCGCCGTCACTGCATCTGGTGACTCATGGGGTCTCGCATCAATTTATTCGGAAAGGTGGATTCATCAACCCAGCGAATTACAAGATGGCCATGCAGTAGCCAATGGATTGACATTCTTCAAGGAATCAAATCCATTTTCCTACACGTTCCTAGGCGTTGAACTTTCACCCACCCTTTTTGCAGTAGGATGGTTCATGCGCATGCGTGTCGCATTCTTGGTGAACCTAGGGTCCTTTGTAGCATGGTTTTTCCTAATACCACTCGTTGTTGCACTGAATGTTCCGATTTTTGATGGAATTGATGAATCTACAGGCGCTCCAGTTTATACAGCTCTGCAAGATATGGGTGGGCCTGTACAATGGTATGCCTACAAAAGTATCATCAGAACAATTGCGATTGGTGCCATTCTAGGAGGAGGTTTGCTTGGTTTACTCAAGATGGCGCCAACATTTATCTCAATATTTGGAGATATTGGTAAGGCATTTGGTGGTGAGAAAGGCCAGGAATATATCGAAGGCAAGGGTTGGTATGAATGGCCATTGTATCATATACCAATGTTCATGCTGCTCTCATTCTTCACTATGATTATCATATTCTGGGCAGGTGGGTTTCCAGTTCAAGCCGCCATCGTATTTGCTTTGGTGCTGATACTAACGACATTCCTCTTGGGGGCGATTGCGGTCAGAGTCATGGGTGAAACTGGAATTGAACCCGTATCTGGGACATCGTTTATTGTTCTACTAATGCTCCTTGGATTATTCCTAGGTTACGGCGATTTCTTCGGCCTCGCCAAAGAGGAAGCGATTCTGATTGCACTGGTCGGGACAACAGTCTTTGGCAGTGCAATTTCCATGTCAGGCACTGTTGTTGCTGATTACAAAAATAGTTTGTATATCGGCAATAGGCCTTATCACATATCAAAGGGCAACATCATGGGTGTAGTCCCTGGTGCAATTCTTGGAGCAGGTATGGCGATTTTCCTATCTCAGCTTTTGGCTAATGGGCAGATTGATCTTTTGGCCCCTCAGGCCAATGCATTTGCTGGTTTCACCGTAATGCTTGCAGAAGGCCAAGGGAATACCTCGGCCCTATTCTTGGGTTTCTTACTTGGGGCCTTTGTAGAGTGGGCAACAGGTATGGGGACATCCTTCGGATTGGGGATGTATTTGCCAACGCCCTACACTTTCCCGATGATGATTGGAGGTGCAGGGCGCGATTGGTGGCAAGCCAAGAGGTTGGACCCAGTTGTCGATAGAATACGTGAACAGGAGGGTAATTCTCCAGCTGAGAAGAAACGAGCACTAATCCTCCTAACAACATTCATGATTGCAGCAGGGGCACTGACTGGAGAGGCATTCTTCGGAGTGGAAAGTGCATTCCTCGCAGTTATCGATGAAACCGCTCTTAGTGAACTTTCAGCATATTGGATGCTGCGTTTGGGCGCCTTTGTAGTCAGTAATCTACTTCTCTTCGGCGTGCTTTATTGGCTATTCAAGAGGGCAGGAATTCTGGGTGTCAAAAGCCCTCAATCGTGAGGTGTAATTTTGCCAAATAACCGGTCCCCACCGGCACATGCTTGGGCTATCCTCTCCGTTGCAGTTCTGGCAGTTTCAAGTGCTGGTGCTGTATTCATGTTGATGTCAGAGGTACAACCTCTACTCCGTGCAGCATGGAGACTTCAAGCAACATCACTTATACTATTTCCATTTTTTTTATGGCAATTAAGAACGAGTGATTTTGAATGGGACAGCCAAGTTGTTTGGATTATCATTGGCTCTGGTGCATGCCTATGGATACATTTTGGCAGTTGGGTTTGGTCTCTAGATCACACATCCTTAGCCCATAGTTTGCTATTCGTAACCGCGCATCCGTTGATAATTGTCGGAGGTATGGCTGTACTTCGAATGTCTCCGCATCGATGGGAATCAATAGGTGCAATAATAGGCGTTTTTGGGGCTTTTCTTGCAGTTCAAGATGAGGGTTCAGGTTCAGTCACATTGATAGGGGATCTAGCTGCTTTTTTGGGCGCAATTGCTATTGTTGGATATCTTGCAGCCGGTAGAAATTTACGTGGTGAAAGGAACATGCCACTTTTCCTGTATGCATTCCCAGTTACATCAATTTCAGCAGTATTTCTGACGATACATTCTGTAGTTTCAGAAGGCACATCTATAACTTCGGCTGTTGCAATCGATTGGACGTTCGGTTGGATGGATAGTGCATGGATACTGTTGGTTCTATACCTTGCAATAGGACCAGGTCTACTTGGGCACACTGGAATTAATGCCAGCTTGAAATGGTTGCCTCCCTTAGTAATTTCAGTTAGTGTAGTCCTCGAACCAATCTTGGGCGGTATTCTTGGATGGCTTATAGGGGTGCAAGAAATCCCAGGAGTGTGGACTTGGCTCGGTGGTCCATTCATGATTATTGGGACAGCATTAGCAATTTATGGGACTAATTGCCGCTTGACTATAAGCGCTCCCTTCGAAGAGCAGTTTGGGGGAGAAAGTTGAGCTGGAAAGAGGCCCTATTTTTGACTAACGACGATGGTATAGAGGCTCCAGGTCTGCATCGATTAATCAAAGAATTACATGGGTTGGGACATCCTTTAGCAGTTTTAGCACCAGCAACAGAACAATCAGCATCAGGTATGCGGTTGTCACTTCAAAGCGAACTAGAATTCAGAGAGCGAAAAGACATAATTGAATTTTTAGAACTCGATGAAGAAGGCCCTCCTGTATACATTTACAGTTTAGCAGGGACTCCCTGTGACTGTGCGATTGTAGGGATCAACCATGGCTTTGAAAATTGGGCGCCACTAATTCGACCTCAAATGTGTGTTTCGGGAATTAACCGGGGACCCAATATTTCGATAGATGTTCTCCATTCAGGAACAATTTCAGCGGCTCGCGAGGCAGCATTGTATGGACTTCCTGCTGTTGCAGTGAGTTTGGGGACATATCATCATCAGGATTATTCAACTGGCATGGTGGCTATTTTGGAACTAATCCGACGCGCATTGGCAGTCACTAAATCTCCACCTCCCAATTTGATGCGGCCAAGAGGTAGCAAACAGTGTCCTTGGTCAGTCAATCAAATGGCTATGGAAAATAGGGTGAGGGAAGCGTTTAGAAACGGTGATATTATACTGAATGTAAACGCTCCAGAAAAGTGGGATGGTGTCGTAGAAACGGTTCCATTAGGTGCGCGTTGGTACCATGGCGCTACACACTCCAGTGATTCCAAGGCAGGTTTCATCGTGGGGGCAGCATCAATTGAGGATGAGCCGATACCTAATACTGATTGTACCGGATTGATTGAAGGGCACGTTGTCATATCTCCTCTTGCGACCTGGCCACAATCGCATCCACTTTCTGTTCCAGACATGTTGCTAAAATCGGCAACATTTGGGGGCGTTGATGGTTATCCTGAATGGCTCATTGAGAATCCATAAGGTGATGGATTATTGCAATACATGAATGCCCTTGTAACCATTTCTCACCCAGCGATACTACGAGTAGATTCTCCATCATTTCGACCTCATTTGCGCTAAATGGCTGATCGTCCGAAAGGAGGAATCCAATTTTCTCTTGTGAATGGCTTTTCGGTTCGAATAATTCACCACTTGCATCGAGGACGCATAATTCAACATTGTCTCTTTTCCATTCGATAATAGTCTGTTCAATATTACCACCAGAGTGCAAAAAACCAGGATGCAATTCGATGAAATGACCTATCGACGGAACCGGTTCTCTAAGGGCCTTACCAATTTGTCCAGCAATCGCCCTTTCATCAGGATGAACTCCACGTAATCTTGAACCCTGAAACAATATTCTACGTGCGGGACCAGGGCCACCCATGAGATGTAACATTACTTCGGTATCTTCTCTAATTCCATGTGACAAGAAAAGCGCTGTGTTGATTGCACGTGACAGAACATCCATTCTGCCACAAGATCCGGCTAAATCATTGAGATTCAATTTTCCCGATGAGGGAGCCCGGTGTCCAATGATTGCAAACTTGCGCAACATAGTACTCACATCGGCATATCCATATCATCCATGTCGCCCATCATATCCTTCATCTGGCGACGAAGTTTTCGGTTCCCTTTGATTCCTTTCATCATCTTTCGAGAACGATTCCACTGGGCAATCAGTTCACGAACATTCTTTTCAGTAACTCCCGAACCACGTGCAATACGCCGAATTCTCTCAGCTTTCAGGATTTGGGGCTCATTTTTTTCATCCTCAGTCATTGAATCCATGATGACTCTGAAACGCTCGAGATTACCTTGCATCTCTTCCTTTTGGCGTCTGTCCATTGAACCCAATCCACCGAAGAAAGAACTGGGTAAATGCGATACAATTTTGTCAATAGTACCAATCTTTGACATCATTTCCATTTGTTTGTACATGTCATTGAGTGTAAATCGCCCTGACATCATGCGTTCTGTGAGGCGCATTGCTTCTTCTTGGTCTAAAGAATCTGGTGCAATATCAATTAATCCTCGGATATCGCCCATGCCCAATAAGCGTGAAATGAAACGATCTGACTCAAACTTTTCTAAGTCTGAAACTTTTTCACCCTCTCCGATGAAAACAATCGGTGCCCCAGTAGTTGCAACTGCAGAAAGGGCTCCACCTCCACGCGCAGTACCATCTAGTTTTGATACAATAACTCCTGAAACCCCTACTAAGTCATGGAATCCAGCAGCAACAGGTCCTGCGGCCTGTCCAACCTGTGCATCTATAACCAGAAACCTTTCTGTCGCATTTGCTACTTTGTGAATCCTTTCAAGCTCGGCTTGCAATTCATCGTCAAGACGGTCGCGTCCAGCAGTATCGACAATTACTACATCGGCATTTCCAACTTTAGAAAGACCATTTCTCACAATTTGTTCAGCATCGGTGTTCCCGGGTTCACCATAAACCTCTACAGGGGAATCCGAAAGAAGTTGTTGCAGTTGTGCATAAGCGCCAGGTCGCTGAACGTCAGCTTCAATGACGGCGACTTTAATTCCATGCCTTTTGCGCCACCATTCTGCTAATTTCGCAGTTGTTGTAGTCTTACCCTGGCCATATAGGCCGACCATAAGGATGGTTTGATTATGTGGTCTGATTTCCTTTGGTGGCCCGAGTAAACGCACTAGTTCAGTGTAGATGATATTCATTGCATGGGTTTGCAGTGTGACACCTGGGCGAGGCTCCTCTTCAAGCATCCGTTCTTCCAAGCGTGCAGTAATTTCCTTTGATTGTCGGACATTAAAATCAGCCTCTAGCAAGGCACGTCGAATACTCTTGGAGAGTTCTTTCATCTCGGCTTCATCCAACTTACGTTTTCCTCTGAGACGATTCACTGCGCCAAAGATACCAGCCTTCAAACCCTCAAGCGCCATGTTTGTCCCTTACACCTTTCTCGTAAGAACCCCACGGCGGATAGAAACATCTGGGCAAACATAAGAAGCACGGCATAAAGGCGCAAATGTGGCAGACCTCGGCATTCCACTCTGGCAACTGCAAGTTGCTACAGCCATCGGCATCATTGGAGTATGGATTGGTTGGCGTGGCGGCATGTCGAAAATGGTAGGATTCTATGATTTACCTACAGCGACGCGTCTTCTTCTCTACGGCTTTTTCATTGGCTCAGTTTACCAATTTCTCAGCGCTACACTTGTACTGGATCCAATATGGGCTGGCGATTTACTTCCCATTGTTCCACTACTTTTACTCACACTACTCTTGTCATTACTGACCATGTTTTTACTAACGCGCGAAGGCGTTCGGCGATTGAATGGACAACCCACGGCTGGTTGGACATTTGGTCTTGGAATTGGTCCAATGGTGGTCGTGTTACTGATATATCGCCTCATCACAACAGAGGATGGAAATTTTGTTACAAATGGATTCACATGGCAAACTATTGTGTTTGGCCTATTTTTGTCTGGAATGATTCCTTGGACAATGGCAATCATAGGCTCTTGGCAGGGTTGGAATGCCTTGATTGGGCACAGATTCAAGCCGGCATTCAAGGCTATGCTATTGCATTCCATGCTTTTGATGGTCATAAATATTGGATTAACCTATCCGATTGCCTTTTTGGTGTTGCCAATTTTCATCATCTGGGGGCAAAAAAAAGCCGACGATGTTTGGCTCATTTCTGGTCTTTCTCCACGAATGAAGCAGGAATGGAATCGATTACAGCGCAGTGGTATTTCTACTGGCGTTCGTTCGTTGGCACCAGAGGAAGAGTAAATTTTCGCATCTTCACATAAAGGTGGGCCAAGAACATTCAAGGTGCTACTGTTGGCATGAGGGTCTGTATGGCCAGATGCCCCTATTGCCTTGGCCCAAATCCTGCGGGCTCTACAATCTGCTACACATGTGGGCGAGTTGTTGCAGGTTCAAGTGGTATGAACGTGCGTGTTGGGGTTGCACCACATGGAGGTGAATTGGTTCAAAACGTTCGACGAGGACCTGCACCAAATATGACAATTCGGCGCGATGGTAGGCGGCGACGAAAGAGAAATTCAAACTTCAGAAACATGGTCTTAGTTGTAGCAGTTGCCTTCCTTTTCCTATTCACACCTGCACAACAACAAATATCCAATCAACTGGAAAAATTGATGGGTGAATTGGAGGATTTGCTTGGACCTGCTAGAATATATCCTGTTGCAGCCAATTATCAAGTAGAGAGGACAGTAGAGCTCTCCAATCCAACTGGAGCCAGTATCAATTTTGCATATGAATTGTATATACCACCCTCAGTTAGGACTGATTTTGCGTTTGAAACAGAGGGGTTCATACAAGATGATTTTCAGCATCCAACAGAGTCATTGCAAAGCATATCTTCGATGACAATACGTTCTGAATATAACGACACCATTTGTTGTATTTCGAGTGACACTGTCGATTTACCTTTAGATAACAGTGGTTGGCCACTACTAGCCGATGATGCGATAGATCTCATTAATTCTCGAATATATTGGCCACCGGTAGGCACGGGTTCTGATAGATGTAGTGTATCGAAATGTGCGATTTGGGAAGGCGAGATCGGTTCTTCGCACACGCAGTTTTTGAAAGTCACATATTCTGTTACTTCGTATTCCTTCACATGGTGGGATGGCGAGGAAGCCCCTGATGAAGCCGGCAGATCAAATACAGGTATCGCAATCAACCATAACAATGCAGGTGTATACGGTGATTACCAGGATAGTTCTCGCGGCCATTTGAATACAATGTTTGATCAAATTGGCGATGTCTCACAGTGGTATGATCGTGACCCTGGTCCTAACGCAAATTGGGCAATTGATGGGGAACATCCTATAGTTGTCCAACTGGCTGATGAAATTGAAAGTAGTCTCAATGAAGAAAACAAGAACAGCCCTTATGCATTTGCGCATGCAGCGTTCACCAAAATTCGCGATTCAATTGTATACGAATTGGATACTGATGGTGGTACGGCTAGAAGTGGCCCCCAATGCATTTCAGATCAGCGAGGTGATTGCGATGAACAGTCGAATGCATGGATGAGCCTTTTGAGAACACGTGGCATACCTGCATGGTATGAATTTGGCCCTATGACTGATACATATTTCGGAGATTGGGAAGGTCATGCATGGGCAAATGTCATTTTCCCTCTAGATGAAAGTTGGTGTATAACCAATAATATCGACATTTCTACCTGTTTTGTAGAGGGCGAGGTTGATGTTGTAAACAATCGCTGGTTATTGCATACACCTACTACTTTGACAGAGTGGATAGAAGAGCCAAGTTACAAAGGAGAGGCAGCATACGATTTCTATAGACCGCTGTCTATACCTTGTAACCCGTGTTGGTTGGAGAGTTGGGAAACTATTGATTACACGCATATGGGACAAGGGACCTTCAAGGTTCGTGGCTGAGTGAGGAGTTAAGAGGGAGTGGAAGGGCCGAAAGGTTGCCAGAGGTGCTGCAATGCGGATTATAATCGGTGGGGCGGGCGAAGTTGGACGCGGTGTTGCTAGAGCACTTTACAACGAAGGTCAGGATGTAGTTCTAATCGATTCGAACCCGAATGCGATAAAAGAGGCTCAATCGATTGATGCATTTGTCCTCCTTGGAGATGTCACAAGGCGTGACGTACTGAAAGAGGCTGGAGTCAAAGATGCAGAAGTTTTCATCGCAGCCACAGGTAGTGATGAGAGAAACATGCTTTCATGTGCTCTAGCAAGGGATCTTCTTGAAGAAGAACTACCGCGGGATAAATATCCCAATCGAAAACCCCTGCTTACCATTGCCCGGATACATGATGGTGATTTGATTGCAGATGAGGAAGGTCGTTTGTCGCGATGGTCGGGAGTAGATGTGGCAATATGTCCCCATCAGGCATCGATTGATCGACTTACTGCCGGCCTCAAGTCATCCAGTTTGTCGGAAGTCTTGCCATTGGGTGGCGATGCTTGGATAGTGGAAGTTGATGTTTCACCTACAGCCGAAAATATGGCATCCTATACGCTTGATCAAGCAAACGCGAATATAGATGGTTTGCCAAAGGTTTTCACAATATGTCGGAAAGGAGAAACTGCAATTGTTCCTGATGGCGATACAGTAATACACGCAGGTGACAGGTTAATTTTTGCAACTATCGGGGAGCACACGTTCAAGCGAATTTCTAAGGCCGCCGGACATACTGAACCACCATATCCAGATTCGCCTAGAGTAGCAATTTTTGGAGCAACTGCTCTAGGGAGGCAATTGGCTTCTGAATACCTGAGTGAGGGGTCTTGGGTTACAGTTCTAGATGAGCGCTTGGAGGCAGCAAATGAACTGGTTGGCTCGTCTATCGGTTCACACAAGCGGCTTGATGTTATACACTGCAATTTGGGAGATGTCGATTTACTCAGAGAAATTGAAATCGTCGATCATGATATTGCAATAGCTGCACTTGATAATGATCACGAAAACATTGCTATTGCAATGCGTGCAGCAGACCTCGGAGTCGTTAGAACAGGGCTGGTATTGGATGATTCAGCTTTGGCAAGAGTTGTACGGAGAATCGGGTTGACATATGCAGTATCGGAACGCCGTGTAGCCATTGATTCGATACTTATGCAAGTCCATAGAAGAGTACCTGGTCACTATCAATTGATGCCTTCCGTACCAGAGATTGTAGCTATGAGTGCAACAATTTTCGATGGCCACACTCGAATTGGGCAAACAATTTCGCGAATTGAGAAGAAAGGTGCATTCAGAATTGCTTTTGTCGAAAGGGAAAATTCAGAGGGTTCTCGAATGATGTTCCGTCCTAAACCCGACATGACAGTGAAAATTGGAGATCGTTTAATCCTCTTCGCCTCTTCAGACGATATACAGAAAGTTGAGAAAATATTGGAGCGTTAGACATGCGGTTTGATGTAATCAGCCTTGTTGCAGGCTGGAGTTTAGCACTTCTTTCTGTACCTATGTTCCTGAGCATTATAGTGGGGCATTTGATGGGTGATTCAACAGCCATACTAATATGGTCATTCCTCCCAGCTGCGATATTCAGTTTATTTCTGGGTTTCATGTTAGTCCGTGTAGGAGCCAGGCGAGATACTGCAGAACGCCTACGCGATCGTGAAGCATTCGCTGCAGTAGCCCTTTCTTGGCCACTCATTGTAGCAGTTGGCGCATTACCCTACTGGTTGGGTCCAACATTTCATGGCCCGATTACATGGGATGGTGACGGTGGAACGCTACAAGAAATTCTTGGAGGTATGATTCGTGGTTGGTTTGAGTCAATGTCAGGATTCACAACCAGTGGCGCGACAACTATTGACTCCTATGCTTCACCAAGGTGTGCAGGTGTTGAGGATTGTATCGCCAGCCAGCCTTATGGGGTTCTATTCTGGCGTTCATCTACTCAATGGCTAGGAGGGATGGGAATAATCATGCTAGGCATGCTACTATTGAGTCGAGCACTTGGTGGAGGTATGTCAATTGCGCGTGCTGAACTTACCGGACCATCATTGAGTCGTCTTCGCCCACGTCTCCAGGAAACAGCACAGGCTCTTTGGGGAATCTACATTGGCTTCACATTACTTGAATTTCTACTCCTATTTTTCTGGGCAGACTTAACTTGGTTTAATGCAATTAATTATTCATTGACCACAATGCCGTCAGGGGGTTTTGGTACCACAGACGCAGGGGTGATGGATTTTGACAGCCCACTTGTTGAAGGTATCATTACTTTCTTCATGGTTGCCACTGGAATCAACTTCACATTGTTTCATTTCATCCTGCTAAAGGAATATACTAAGGTAGTAAATGACCAAGAATTGCGGGTCTACTTACTAGTATTAGCCGCAGCATGGACAATCTTCGCCCTCAACCTTGTCTACAGCGCTGGTTGGGGTTGGGGTAGTGCATTGCGACACGGCGCCTTCCAAGCAGCTGCCATTGGTACATCAACTGGATATGCAAGTGCCGATTTCGCTAGTTGGCCAGTCCTCTCTCTGTTCGTACTTCTATTCTTAATGATTGTAGGGGCCTCGGCCGGTTCAACTAGTGGGGGTTTGAAGATTCTTCGACTACGCTTAGCATTCGTCCTCGCGCGTCGTGAGATTCACCGTATGGTACAACCTCGGGCAATTGTTAGTGTGCGAATGAATGGGGAAGTGGTTGAGGATTCACGCATGTGGGTCGTCATCGGGATGTTGTCTACATGGGCTGCTCTCGCCATGGTGAGTCTAGTTGTTTTGGCATTTTTCGAGCCCTCGCACTCACTCGAAACAATCCTATCTGTAATTTTTGCTGCCCTAGGAAACACAGGCCCAGCATTGGGAGCATTTGGACCAACCTCGACATGGGCTGGGTTGAACTGGTATTCACTTTTCTACACATCACTATTGATGTGGGCTGGGCGTCTTGAATTGCTTACTGTACTGGTTTTATTTCACCCGCGAACATGGCGGTCTGAGTTGAAGAGCAAATCAGAAGAAATCTAGCGACTTCTGACTAGGCGAGTTGTGGTTTTTTTCAGCATCAAGTTGATCATTTTCCAGACTTGAAATATCTTCCAAATCTTGGTTTAATCCTGCTGAACTCTGTATAATCTGAATCTCATCATAACGCTCGGCCAACTTCTTACTTTTTACAAGACTAGCACGCAAACCATGCAATGCTAAGTGGTCACTGGAAGAGAATCCAAATGCCATGGATATCTCGAAAGATTCCGGGTCCCCTTCCATCTTTTCACTTGAAATCGCTCGCAATGCTGGCCACAATTCCTCACGTGCCGCAATTTTACTAGAACCGCATGTTTCTGCAAGACATTCTACGATGGAAGACCGCTGCCAACTTTCCCCACTTCTCCTTAGGAAGGCAGGAAATTGCAAAGAAAATCTGTCGGGCAACTTTTCTGTCGATGAAACACTAGCAGCAAGTGCACCAAGGTTTCCTCCCCAGTAGGTGGATCTAAATGCCAAATTTGTGTATCGAGCATAAATTGATTTCGCGGCAATTGAGAGGGTTTTTGAAGCACGAGTCCAACTAGCACGTTGGCGCATAACAGAGGCATTATTCCAAGAAACCCATGCCAAGAGTTCGTCAGGTGTTTTGTCTAAAGCAAGACTCATTCGAGATGCATCTGCTGCATTTCCTGTGCGGTATAATTGTTCCAAACCTGGGAATAAATCAACCTGTTGATCTCTTTGACCAATTTCGATTTGCTCTTTAACTATTTTTTCAGTTATATGCTCCGGGTGGGTTGAACATATGGCCTGTAAATCACGCACAAGTGCACGTATATCTCCAGGGTTATTATGGATTAGAAAATTAATCGCCGAAGTTTCAGCAGAAAAGCCTTCTTCTGATAATATGCGATTTGCGATTCGACGCAGTGCACCCTCATTCACTCGCTTAAAATCAACTATTTCGGCCAATCTTGAAAATCTGTCACGGGTATTTCGCCAGTTGCTTCCACGCCCCCAAAGGCGCATGGAATCATTACAGGTCATCAAAATCGGCTGTTTTGTTTCATCAAGCAACTTGAGTAACTCAGCCTTCCCCCCACTGTCTCCTCGGAGGTTCCTAGAGCTTTCTTCGTCATTAAATCGAGAAGCAATTGTAGACTCAATTCGTTCCTCACTAACTTTCCTGAATGATCCGCCAATATGGTCCACCTCATCCAAAAGAATGAGGGTGCGTCTTTCCGTTTTTTGACTGAATGAACCATCCATGCTGAATGTAAAGTGGTTGGCACTTCCAGTTGATGCTCGTCGAATTGCTGCAGCATTGCGTTGATCACTTGCATTGAGTTCAATGATGTTCCAACCCATATCGCCTGCGATAGCCGTAGCCAAACTTGTTTTACCAACGCCAGGAGGGCCTGATAGCAGCATTCCTTTTTTGGCTGGTTTTCCCCTTTCCCACTCTGTGAGCCAATTTCTTATCCTCTTCTGTTGGACATCATTTCCTTCGAGATGACTAATTGATTTTGGACGATGCCGTTCGGTCCAGTCTGTGTGGACATGTGCACCAACCATACACGCACTGGTGACGAGGCACCATTTGAACATTGAGAATCAAAACAATTGATTCAGACTATTGTCAGAAATCAATTTTGCAATGTCTGCAATAGAAACTCGAATTTGCTTTCCATCATCTCGTCGACGAATAGTGGCGGTAGAATTAGATAATGATTCATGGTCTATAGTCACGGCCCATGGCACACCTACTTCATCTGCACGGGCGTATCTCCGTCCAATCGATCCAGAGCCGTCATAGTAAGAAACAAGGTTTGGTACAGAGCAAATCAATCTGTGCACCGACTCTGCTAGTGAATCTAATCCCTCTTTTTCCATTAAGGGAAGTATGGCGACATCAATAGGGGCAATAGAATTGGCTAAATGCAATACAGTATATTTTTCACCACCTTTTTCAGTCTCATCATATGCATGATCTAGAATATGCCAGAGTATTCTGTCAATTCCGAACGCTGGTTCAACAACATGTGGCAAAAACCATTCACCGTGCTCAGTATTTTGCACTCTCTTATTTTCAACCATATCTTCTTCGATAGTGACAGTTGCACCATCAGCTAAGGTTAATTCGAATGGGAATGTTGGTGATGTTGTATCGATCTCAGTCAATGCTTGGTTAACTAATCCTGCCTGGGACTTGAAAGTAGGCCCAATAATTGAACCCACCCCGGAGAGAATGGTTTTATCGACAATCCTAGGTTCATCATATGACCTCCAAGCGCGGAGGTTTGAATCTCCAGTAGCTACCTCATGAGCATTCAAATCATAGCACCCTCGATGTGCTATTCCAACACACTCAATCCACCCATAGGAGCCTTCGATTTCGGCGTCCCAACAGTCGCTAGCATAGTGAGCCATTTCATCCCCTTCGTGTTGTCTGAAACGAATTTTATCTGGCTTGATTCCAACGGATGTGAGGAAGTCCCACGTTCTTGCCATAAACCAAGCAACTGTAGGGTGACGTATGACGTTAGCATCTGCAGCTTCTCTAGGCGACATGCTGATTGGTTCACCAAATTCAGGATCTTGGACCAAGTGAAATTTCTCGCCATCCCATGGTGAAAAATCATGGGGGATATGTACATCGGGATCGATGAAATATTCTAACTCAGCCATATTAAATTCTCTGAGCCTAATCATGCCCTGCCTTGGACTAATTTCATTTCTGTAACCTTTTCCACTCTGCACAGCACCGAAGGGAAGACGTCCTCTGAAGTGACGATATAATGCCGGGAAAAGCATGAACATGCCTTGAGCGGTTTCCGGGCGCATATATGCCAATCTGCTACCTTTCATCGCACCGATTTGGGTGCTGAACATCAAGTTCATCGGACGACAATTACTCCAGTCACTAACTCCACATCCAGGGCAAACAACTGCCCGTTCAGTGATAATATTGTCAAGGTCAGCGGAGTTGAGTGAATCAGGATTTGGGTGATGCTCCTCAACTAGATGGTCACTTCTGAATGCACTATTGCAATTATTGCACTCGGACATGTAATCGTTGAATTCCCCCACGTGGCCACTGGCTATTAGGACAGACTCTGGTGTGATAGTCGGACTATCTACTTCAACAATATCACCCTCTGAAAGCCAGTGATTCAACCAAGCATTCTTCAATCGCCTCCTAAGTCTCCCCCCAATAGGTCCGAAATCAAATAGTCCTGCAACTCCGCCATGTATCTGGAAAGCAGGTAGGATTACGCCTCGACGCCTAAGCATGCTCATGAGCCTCTCAAGACGCGCCTGACCTTCGCTCATTGTAGTGTCCCGCGAGTATATGCCACATCAAGGAATCGGCTGATATTCAGCACAAACAGTGATTCATTTCCAATTCTTTACTTTGCCTGAGATGGTGTGTTTGGGGCAGCAAATCATAGAATGTTTGATATACCGCAACGATACGCTCCCGTTCGGTTAATAGGAGCAAATACTATGACTCAGACAGTATACTTGGATTCTCTCGAGGAATCAGAAGTTTTACTGTCTAAATTATCACAGCCAGTTAGAGATTGGTTCAAGGAGAAATTTCCAGATTTTACTGATCCACAAAAAATGGCGATCCCGTCAATAATGGATGGCGAGCACCTTTTACTCTGTTCACCTACTGGTTCGGGGAAAACTCTGACAGCCTTCCTCACAATTATTGACAATCTAGTACGCCTTTCACTAGAAGGGAAACTTGAAAACAAGGTATATTGCATATATATCTCTCCAATCAAGGCACTTGCGAATGATATTCAGCGCAATCTTATCGACCCGTTGACAGAAATTAAGGAGAGATTTTTGCCAGGTCGGGCACAAGATATCAAAGTAGGTCTGCGCACAGGCGACACACCTCAGTCGGAACGCCAGAAAATGCTGCGTAAACCACCACACATCCTGATTACAACACCAGAATCACTTGGTTTGGCCCTAGCGTCAAAGAAATTCCGGCCTCTGATGAATGATTTACAGTGGATGATCATCGATGAGATGCATTCCCTAGTACCAACGAAGCGCGGGACTCTACTTTCGCTAACAATGGCTTTACTTGATACAATGATAGCGAAGCCTGTTCAGAGATTAGGAATTTCGGCTACAATGGAGCCCCTTGAAGAAGTGGCACAATTTCTAGTTCCCGTTAAAGCTCAAGAGAACGATGACGATATGGATATTGAAGTCCCGGTATTCGATGACGAAGTGACTTCTGTAGTTCATATCGCCAAGATTAGCGGCGCCCGAGAACTTGATTTGGATATCATACTACCTCACCCAAAATTCAATGACCAACCAGTCAAAAAGCTCCTCGATTTCAATGTGGAAATCATCAAGGATTTAGTTGAAGCACACACAACGACTCTTGTATTTGCCAATACTAGGCAAATGACTGAAATAATTACACAAAAACTGCGAATGCTTGGATTAGCAGGTGTCGAAGGCCACCATGGCTCGATGGATAAACAAATTCGTTTAGAAGTTGAGCGTAAATTGAAACGGGGGGAATTGAGATGCTGTGTATCATCGTCTTCGCTTGAGATGGGAATCGACATCGGTTCAGTTGACATGGTAATCCAACTCGGTTCACCTGGGTCGATTGCTACCGCATTACAACGCATAGGTCGTGCAGGCCACCATGTGGGTGGAATCCCACGTGCTAGATTCCTTCCTACCTCCACACACGATTTGCTCGAATTAGTTGCTCTTCAAGGTGCAATTATGTCTGGCGAAATGGACAATCTGCGTTTTCCAGAGAATTGCTTGGATGTACTAGCTCAGTTCATTATTGGCCTGACTGTTTGTGGTGAAATTGATATGGACGAGGCTTATTCGATTATAACATCATCTTATCCATATCGGAAACTGCCCTATGACGATTATATCGAAGTTCTAGATTTGCTCGAAGACGAGAGACGAGTATGGGTGGATTGGGAGGAAAATATCATTGGAAAGCGTGGATATGCGCAGATGATTTATTACACAAATATAGGTACTATATCTCCTGACAATAATTACCTAGTATTCTCAGCAGATGGCACAATGATAGGTCAGCTTTCATCCTCTTTCGTGCAGAACCTTAGACCAGGAGATGTATTTCTTCTCGGTGGTTCAACATATAGGGTACACAGGATTCAGGCAAGCAGGGTCAGCGTCACCCCAGTAACAGGATACAGGCCGACGGTTCCATCATGGTCTGGAGAAGCTATGAGCCGTTCTAGAGAACTATCTGGTGCAGTACTAAATCTTCTCAATGCTTCTGTAACAACTATACGAAGAGGGCGGGATCCACGAACCCTGTTATCTGCCGCATATGGTCTTTCACAACCAGTTACAGAATCTCTCGCTCGCTACCTAGAGGAACACACCATCGATACCTTTCAAGTTCCTAGCCCGGACAAAATTCTCATAGAACAGATGACAAATTCTCCAATCCCGACTTATATCATATCGACAGGCCGTGGTAGGGCATTCAATATGGCGATGGGATATTTTATGGCGGGTTTATGTGATTTAGACAATATAAATGTGGTTGAAATGTCTTTTGATGAAAATTCATTCCTTTTCAAGACAAGTCAAGAAATTGATACTAAACAGATTTATCCAATGTTCAAAAATAATCGTCGAGATGAAGTACTTCAGAGATATTTATTGGATAGTCAATTGTTTGCAAAGAGATTTCGCGAAGTAACTAGCCGTTCAATGATAGTGCCAAGGAGAATTGGGGCAGATGAAGTGTCTCCAAAGCAGTTTCAACAAAAATCTGAGAAAGTATTTCGAGAACATAGACAGCATGCAGATAGTCTGCTCATTCGAGAAGCGCAGAATGAAATTTTCCACACAGATTTAGATATGGAAGAGTTGGAAAAGTTTGTCAACAGAATGGACGATGATAACGTAAGGATTGTTCACTCTAGAAATGCGCTCCCTAGTGCACTGGGCATGAACCTTTACATGGCTGCATTTGAGGATTTATTGAGTATGCGAACACGTGCTTATTTAGTCAAGGATATAGATCCTGAGATACTGAAACGGTTGCTTGGTGGACGTTCACGTGCTACAGATTTAGATCCGAAATCTCTTGACGATTATTTCCGGAGTAAGGCGAAAATTCCAACAAATGCTGATGAGTTATTACAACTCATGGAGAAGGGGGGTGGACTGGATCCAGATTTGCAAAATCCACTCTATCAGGAGACGCTATCTGGTCTTGAAAGATCAGAAGTTGAAGATTGGGTTTCAGAACTTGCTAGTGTTGGTGCAATCACGCGAATACGTGGCACTGGTACTTCTGAAATTGACAACAAGTGGTTCTCAATCAGGATGGCAGAGGTACATGGGACCCTAGGTGTATTGGCTTCGAAGGGCGCTCGTGAAATGGATGATTTACGCGAATTGTATACTGGAGGTTTAACCTATGAAACCGCAAGTAAATTTGACCGATTCAAAGCAACTGAATGGGGAGAATCGAAGTTGATGGACCCCCATGAAGCTCTTAGAATAAAGATAGTTGACATGCTTGGTACAGAGGGCCCACAAACCCTGGGTTCGATTTCTGACAGACTACCGTTCCCCTCGGCTCAAATCGAATCCTTGTTGCATGAGCTTGAAGTCCGTAATATCGTAACGATTGGTTTTTACACACAAACAGAGGATGGTGAATTTATTCTTCGTGTCGATGAACACATCATAACGGGCGGTAAGGAAAATGTCATTGAATACCGAGATCTCCAGAACCTTCTACTACGTAAATCATTCAAGATTTATCCTGATGTGCAGTCAGCATTATCAGAAGGACACATAATGTTCTCAAAGATGCACGAATTATTGGATCGTATCGAAAACTTCCGCTTTGGTGATTGGAAGGATTTGAAACATGATTCTGACATAGCAATGGGTCGTCTACTTCATTCACGAGTTGGTTATACTAGCCTAGAAATGATTCCTATGTTGATGGGACTAAGGCCAGAACCCTGGTTCACTGAAATGGATGAAGAATTATTGGAAAATATACCACCTGGGGAAAATGTTGAGCGGACTGAAATCATCGGCCACCTACCTCGTGGCGATGAGTTCAAGCACATCCAAAGGGATGCACGGAATTCACTGTCCAACATGGAAAGGCAAATGGTATTCGTCAAGCAGTTCGAAGAATTGGCTGATAGAAAACGCTCACTGTCGCTATTCCATCGAGTCCATGATGTATACAAACCGATGGATTTCGCAGGTTCGCTCGAAGAATTAATCAGAAGAATTGGTCCGATAAAATTACACTCATTACGATTGTTTGTTAGTCACCCAGTTGAATTGCTTGCTGAAGTCCTACGGGATCTAGAGTCAAGTGGTCGAGTGACTCGCGTCACTGCTCTTCAGCCTGATCCAACAGATTTCTATTGTGTCTCCGAGGATGCAAAAAACCTCCACCGGTCTCAGCGCGAAGATCGTAAACTTAGGATTCTCACACAATCCGATCCTTTCTGCTCGCGGTTCATACAGGAAGTGAGGTATGTTTTGAAACAGGGTTGGTATTATCCTGTATTCAAAGGAGTTGACCCTGTAGGTAGAATCTTGATGTTCAAGGTAAATGATTATCTTGAGATTAAAGATATTCACATTCCACACGCATATCTTGATGAATTTTCAGTAGAATTTGAGCGTATGTTGGACAATTACAAAGATACACTTGTTGATGTTTCTGTTTTACATGCTTTCAATGGTGAACCAATTCATGATTGCGATGAAAATATCCAAGCAGTAATGGAACGCATTGGCTTCAAATCCATGGGGGATGAACAGCGATATATTCGGGGCGGAATTGTAGACCCAAGGCCAAGGTCATTAGCTGTTAGAACTCTATTCCACCACCACGGGTTACATCAAGATACGCGTGCTGAAAACGAAACACTTGCTATAGGTCTAGTTCCTGAAATACGCGATGATTTTGCACTTAGAGGGCGATGTGAGATGTACCGGGTCGANCTAAAGTCAATGGCAGCTAGCCAGCAGTTGCACCATGGTACCAATCTGCGAAACCACCAAGTTTGGGCACCATATCGGCATTTCCAGAGACTACTAAGGATTAGAAATCAGCAACCAGACGAAGAATTGCTCGATGTCCTTGATTTCTTTGGTGGCCATTCTGATCCAAAGATATTCCGTGATAGGTATGCCATGACGCAAGCTCAGTTCAGAAAATTAATTCAGCCACTAATTCGCTCAGGTCATATCGTGCAGGATTATCGTGGTGGCTTCAAAACAGTGCATCCAATGCTGGGCGATGATTCCTGGGAAGTTCGAAGGGAATATCTTCAGGAAATAGTGGCAGAATANCCAGTTATCACTCTCAAGCAACTGGAAAAACTCGCAGGTAGCCCCTTCAAACCGGAACAATTGTCAGCAGTATTGCATGAGTTTGAGGAAGAGGGGCATTTGATCAAAGGTTTCCTAATCGATGATCTCCACGAGGTTTGTTGGGGCAAGCAGGAGTTGTTAGAAAACGCTGATCAGTTAGCACCTATGAGAGACTTTGTACTGCCTCCTTCTGATCCCTTGCTGCCATATTTCCAATCCCTTCTCCGCGAGCGATTTGGCTTTGGAAGCGCTTACATGGTATTTTGGAACGAAGAACCAATTGCTGCTTTCAAGGCGAATACACGGAATGANGTAATTGATGTTACTGACTTCGTTGGTGATTCAGACCATGAAAAAGAGGCTTTGCGCGTCATGAAAGAATTCGCGTGGGAGCATAATATGCCGCTAAAAGGAAAAGTACTGGACCGGCTGAAATCANGATAAATTCCTACGAGTGTCTTTTTCCACAATTTTGACTACGGGTTTGAGTACAGAAAGTACATTTTGATGCAACTTGGGAAGCAAATCAAACAGAGCAATTGCAATGAAAAACATAGCAGTCAAACTAATTGCCTTGGCCGCATATGCGTGTGAAAAATCGAAGATATTTACGCCCAATAAATCCCAGTTCCCTTGATATTCTATGTGCATCCAGATGATTCCAGCATTTCTGAAAACGTTGAGGATATGTATCAATGGTATTGTGATTGCAAGTGCACGGAGTCGACGAATCCAAGGCGCAGATTGGACAGCGACAATGGCACCTACAAAAACTATCATTGATTGCAGCGCACTACACCCTAGGATGAAGCCAATATTAATTTCAGTACCATCTGAATTGACCATGGGGACATAAAACCCACCATCTCCTAGAGTCGTTGTCAGTAGCCAACGACTTCCATCCCAATCATCCCATGTAACAGAAGAGGTTCCCAAATCAACCATCATTTGTCCGAGGTGTATGTCTCCAGCTCCAGTCCATTGAAGAAATAGCGATGTATTCCATGCAGTAAACCAAACCACTGCTGCATTCAACATAGGTATGTGTTGAATTGCGAGATATGGCATTGCAGACCAGAACACGGCTCCGCGTAACCAGTCAACTGAATCGATACTTTCTCCACGTTTCCATAGCATTGCTTCCCAACCAGCATAAGCCGTACAGACAGGCAGTGCAGCAACAGACATCAGAATTAGTAATGGATCTGAAATCTCTATGTAATGATGGGCTCCGATAAAAAAATAGACGCCGATACCAATCCAACCAAAAGGTGCGAGAATCCTATATCTTTCATTAGAATGGTGGAATGCAGTCCCTAGAAAGGTAAGCGATATGAATGCGATGGCGACATTTGTCTGGCCCAAGTCCAAACCGAAAATTTCTCCGAGAGACCCTACTTGGTTGCCAATGAGGTCCTCCATGGTCTCCACAGGTTGGCAAGTCACATATAGGCTCGCTACAACGCGTGGTTGAGACGCATGGTGGATAACACGTTCAATTTCAGTGAATTCATGGATGGATATGTGTCGGACTTGACGAGAACTTTGAACAATCTCGCAGCCGAAGATATCGAAAAATTGTATGTCGAATTGTTGAAAATACTTGATAATGGAGGCATGGTTCACTTCATCGGAAACGGTGGTTCTGCAGCGACACCAAGCCATAGTNCTGGCGATTGGAGTAAAGAATTAGGAATCCCAACAATCGCCCATACCGATAATATCGCTTCGTTAACCGCATGGGCGAACGACACATCTTATGCGAATGTATTTGTCGGACAGTTGAAAACTTGGTTAAAACCGGGTGATATTGTAATCGGCTATTCGGGAAGTGGCAACTCATCGAATGTGATTAACGCAATTAATTTTGCAAAAGAAAACGGTGCACGCACAGTCGGTATAACAGGCAACTATCGATCTGGGAAAGGTGGTGCTCTAGCAAGTTTGGCTGATATCTCTATTGTATGTGACACGACATCCATGGAGCGAATTGAGGATATTCAACTTGTAATTAATCACATAGTTAAGGAAGCAATAAAGGCAAGTCGTGGTNTACCAAGTCATTCATGAGGGATTTAGGTGGATTTACCTGGAAGGCATGATGCACCTATTGAAACACCCGTTGAAATGATTCCAGAATGGGATGGTTCTATTGCGTATTTGGACAGGGACGGGGTTCTAAATGTGGGTAGGTCTGACTATGTCAAGAGTGTTGATGAGGTTGTGATGTTGCCAGGTGCAGGCAATTCAATAGCTTCCCTGAGAAAAGCAGGATATCGTATTGTCATTGTGACGAACCAATCACCGGTAAACCGAGGCATGTTTTCTCACCAACAACTACGCGATATGAACCAAGCTGTCCTAGATGGATTACTGAAAGAAAATCGGAATGCAATAGTTGATTTGGTTCTGTATTCACCCTATGCACCTTGGGAAAATAGCCCAGTCCGTAAACCAGGTCCTGGTATGCTGCAAGCCGGTAGACAATTACTGAGTGGGCTGCCGCTTGAAATTACTCATGACTCTGCTGAACTAAGCGTAAGGTTTGATGAAGGTCGCTCGTTTATGGCCGGGGATAGAAACGCAGATATTGGTGCCGCAAAATCTCATGGTGTGCGCGCTTTTCGAGTGGATCCTAGTCTCGGAATCGTCGGAATCATCGACCGACTCCTAGATGATGATGATTTGGGTGATGCTGTGGAAATATGATCGTCGAGCCTTGCTCGACATTTTGGATCGGATTAGATGATACCGATGAACGTGAATATGGGTGCACAACCCATGACTTCAATCACTTGCTCAACATGCTGACCGATTACCGTGTTAAAATTGAGGATCCGCGTTTGGTTAGACTATGGCCGTTCGCTCCTCGAAGGACACGAGGAAATGCGGCCCTAGCAGCCAAAATTACCGTACCAAATTTACTNNATATCGAAGAAATTCTAACACAATGGTTCGAAGAAAGGTTCGCGGAAAATATTTGTGGGCAAGAAATCCATTCTGCACAACCAGTGTTAATTTTGACAGAAGAGCAGTTCTCTGAAGAAATATATATTGAAACCGTTAGAAAACAAGTCAAATTGGAGGATAGATTACTTGTCTTAGAGAGTGAAACCAATCGGATTTGGTTCNCNGATTCTGGCGCATCTGGCGCAATTGGCGCTAGCGCTGCTATAGCTTGGCGTGGTTTCGAAGATTGGACTTGGGAGTGCACAGTTTGGAGGGACAACATAAATGAGAGACTTGTTCCGGAAAAATCAGTCGATGAAATGCTGCAAAAATATGGAGGCGTTTTGCTTAACCGGGACCCAAATGCTGGGAAAAATTTGATTGCCCCTAGGACACCATGTCCTGTATTATATGGTATTCGCGGGGAAGAGGCTGAGACAGTTGAAAAAGCGCACATGTACTTGCAATCAAATGGTTCCGAACTGTGTGCCGATTATCGGGTATTTCGCACTAATCAAGCGACAGATGANCACATATCTTCAACAAGAAAGTCAGTTGTTAGCAGTACAAAAATCCTTCAAGGAGGACACACTCTAATTTTGGCTGATTGTGAAATGATTTGTTTTTCTCAAAGTGGGGATGTAAGCAAACTCGCGCAGAAATTGAGAGAGGGCGATTGCATTGAATGGTCAGGATTGCAAAATCTAGATGGGACTTATCATATTGAAAAACTAAGGCTTTTACAGGGCTCTCGGAATCGCGCGAGACCTATATGCAAATGCGGTTCTAGATTCAAGTCACAGGGTAAATCNCAACCGCTACGTTGCAAGAATTGTGGGCAGCAGCATGCAGATTCATGGGAAGCAGATATAGTGAAAAGTGATTGGAAAGAACCCACAACTGCAAATAGGCGCCATCTCGCCAAGCCACTTTCACGGAAAGGTAAGTATGAAGTCTGACACCTCCTCCTAGTNGCATGGAGACAACAGAAGTAGCGACCTATGCAATGCTCATTTTGACTGTAGGATTACTCATTTTTATTTGGAGACAGCGTCAGAAAAACATGGTGAATCAAGAACAGCCAGCCATTGCGGGTGACGATGTTTTAGGGGGTGCTGCGAAAAACCCTGAACAATTCAATGAACCCGATGACGATGCCCTTGACGAGATGCAAAAATTGCTTGAAGATGCTGCAGAGTCACAAGGNCTCAGTTACGAGGACTAAAACCATCATCGCCTAGTAGATACTTAACTATCGAACCGTCAGTATGTAGTTCACGTATTGTCGGATCTACAGCATTTTTGTGGAGGAACCAAACCTCACAATTTTCCAATCCAAACCTTGCTTTCCAACCACCATTATTCGCATCTTCATACGCAGCTGATATGGCTAACAGCGGTATGTTGTTAGAATCACAGGTGNTGATTAGAATGTTCATAGAATCCCTTAATCCAGAAGGTGCCTGACCAGATTTGGGCGCCCAATTGTCTACAACAACTAAACCTAAATTAGACAGCCCTGTTAGAAATTGTGCCGCTGAACGTACGCCGAATTCAGTATTTTCTCCATTGGCAGATACATGGAGCCGTGATAATGAGGCGGGCGGCAAGTCCTTAAAAATCTGGGAAAATCGCTGACCATCTGGCATATTATCACAAACCCAGATGACATGGGAATCTTGCATCAAGATGTTTTTCGCCTGTTGCAAGGCCCATGTAGTCCCACCACAACCGGTGGATACAGAGAGGTGGACACAACCCATTGGAATAGGGAGCATATCAGTTCGTAAAGGCCGAGGTACATGAAGTGTATCTGCGCAATGGATATACACATTACCACCTTTCGCAGACCATGGCCAAGGGAAAGTCCTCGGAAGAGGGCGGGTTCGACCTCGACAATTTAGAGCGTATCCCTCGCCGGCCTGAGCCATTTTTTGATGAACAGGATGAGAGCGTAGGACTTGTAAGGGGGATGATGAGCAGTGGAGGCATTTTCCAAGTAGCATTCTTGGATACTAACCAATATGGACCTCATGCAATGATTGTGATGCTATTTGCGTTTGCGGCAGTCACAGGTTCAATCCTCTACCTTCTTTCACTCTGATTTTAGTTGTGATCGGGCTAGAGCCACTGCATCATCAACCAATTCTCCAGAAATTCCAATATGGCTTTTCGGATTGAACATTGAATCTATTTCCTCATCGCTGAATTTAGCCGTAATTTGTGGGGTATTTCGGCAAATTTCTCGCAAATGACGTTTCTCAGAAACACAAGTCATACTCGCATTACGAAGAATTTCATGTGCTTCATCGCGTGGGATGCCAGCATCAACAAGTTCTATCATTACTTTTTCAGCCATTACCAACCCATTCTGCCGTTCAATATTAATCAGCATATTGTCGGTATCAACAACACATTTACTCATGACTCTATTGCACTTGGACAACACGTCGTCTAGAAGTATCGCCGCATGAGATAGAGTGAATCGTTCTGCGCTACTATTTGCCAAATCTCTTNCATGCCACAGCAGTGCATTTTCATATGACGGTATGACGAATGAGCGAACAATTCTCGCTAATCCACATGCGTTTTCCGCTGTAATTGGATTCCTCTTGTGAGCCATAGTACTACTGCCGACCTGCTTTTCTGCATCAAACCATTCGCCGACTTCAGCGATTTCNCTCCTCTGTAAATTTCTTATTTCCTGCAATAACTTCTCAACGCTTGTTGCTACATTAGCCATCCAAGAAATCCATTCTATGTATCGATCACGTCCCACGACTTGTGTAGTAACTAGGGGTACAGATAGGCCCAAGTGTGTTAAGATTAGTTCTTGCAATTTACGTGCATCTCGTCCCTGAGCAGCCCCTGTACCCACTGCNCCCAGGAATTTCCCNACACATATCCTTTCACGGATTTCTAGTAATCGGACTAAATGGCGGCGAAATTCATCCAAGAATACCGCAATTTTCAGACCGAATGTGATTGGGACCGCAGCCTGACCATGTGTTCTACCGAGCATCACTGTATCGCGTTCTCTTTCCGCTAAATCACAGAGTGTTGAAATTAATTCTACCAAGATTTCTTTGTGTATATCGACACTATCTTTGATTTGCAAAGCTACCGCCGTATCAACAATGTCGTTACTGGTTGCACCTAAGTGGATGCACCACCCTGCATCCCCAGCGGCCTCAGCCATGGCCTTTGTGAGTGCCATAATGTCGTGTTTTGTTTCTCNCTCTATTTCCTCAACTCTATCTACTGTGACTGAGGATGCGTTGGAAATATTTGACACAATTTCGTAGTGCTCGTCACTGACACGACCAAGTTGATTGTGAGCCCAAATCAAAGCCCTTTCGACCTCGATTTGGCGAATATGTCTACCATCNCGACTCCAGATATTTTTGATTGGTTCGCGACCATAACGATAGTCTAGTGGACTCACGGGCATTCAATCACCATACTGCGGGTCACGGATGTTGGTATTGAGGGTGCCGCTCCTTGTCCCATGCATATCATAGCAATTCGGCAGTCCAAATGTCTACCCATCCACGCCGCCCCGTCCAATGGCTTGTAGATTGAATTTGGATGCTCTTACGCATCCAGGGGGAATTAGTGACAGATGTTTCAAATTCACCACCTTCTCCATCAACGTTGAATCGATATTTACGGGCGATTTTGAACAGTAATTCGAGAGATTCGTTCGTCAGCACTTTCCCTAGCCACGACTCGTCCAAACCCTCTGCTGAAACAGAGGTTACAACAATGTCATGGCCGTGTGAAACAAGTTCTCTCATATGCATTTCTGGGTCATGATGCCACAATGGTGTATACGATCTGACTCCAAGCCTCTCACACATTTGTTCAATCCTTGTTTTCTGATAATCACTCCTGAGTGCCCCGACAACTACTCCTTCGATTTTGGAATCGTTTCGCAATCTCTTCAATTCTGGGGGCCATTTCCACCCATCGGGCCAGTTCGCATCGGATATTTCCTCTGCCGACCATATTTCGGATCTAACCTTCCGACTCCCATGAATAACAGAATCGAGAGCATTTTCCAGATCTGCAATGTCGGAATCGATCTCACCACTGATAGAAACAGGTAACCATGGAATATTTGCACTTGCTGCTTGTAGTCCAGCCAATGCGGTTGCAGGTACCTGAAACATGGGGGAATCTTCGCCAGTAATTCTCACTGTTACCATGCCACAAACATCCCAGCCTTGCAGCATTGCCCACCAAACGCAATAGGAAGAATCCTTGCCCCCGGATGAAAGTACCAGCACTTTCATGAATCTTGGTCAGCCGGTAGGGTTGATAGATTCGCCGCCCCGTGAGTTGAAAAACCTCCAATTGTCAGCACGGAATTGCCGACGAAGGTTCATAGAGGGCTGAGAAAGTCGGCGGGGTGATACACATGCAGCCAAGCGGACGAGGATACGACCACGGAATTACAACATTCAGCCCTGATGGAAGATTATTCCAAGTTGAATATGCTAGAGAATCAGTTAAGCGCGGCACTACAACAGCTGGACTGAAATATCGGGATGGGGTAATATTAGTTGTAGACAAGCGAATATCAAGTCGACTTATTATTCCAGAATCCATTGAAAAGGTGTATGAAATCGATGAACACATTGGTTTTGCAACCTCTGGACTAGTTGCCGACGCAAGGCAATTAGTCGACCGCGCTCGTGTACAGTGTCAAATTAACCGCATTACCTACAGTGATCGGATACCTGTGGATGCACTAGCAAAGCGAATCTGTGATTTCAAGCAATCGTTCACTCAATACGGAGGATCTCGACCTTTTGGCACAGCATTACTGATTGCAGGAGTAGATGAAAACGGGCTACATTTGTACGAAACAGATCCCTCGGGTGCCTACCAATCGTATCATGCAGGAGCTATTGGGCGTGGCCGAAACAGTGTTGTAGACTTCTTTGAAAACAACTGGAAACCAAATATGACTCTCAACGCTGGAATCAAGATGGGGTTGGAAGCTCTTCGAGATTCCATCGAGGCAGAGTTAAACAAAGATGCTGTAGAAATTGCCGTTATCGATTCAGATGGTTACCGCGTCCTCAGTAGAGAAGACACTATTGCACAGATTGAAAAACTCAAGCCTGCGTATGATTGATGAGTGATAATCAATGGTAAGCCTCGATGATGCCGTAGTTGCCAGATATGAAAGGGCTGGTAAGCGCTATGAGATACTAGTGGATCCAGAACTTGTTGCGCCATACAAATTAGATCCTACTGAAATTGAGTTAGAAGATTTGCTCGCAACTGATGAAATTTGGCATGATGCAAGGGGTGGGGAACGGCCTACTGAGGAAAAATTGGTGGCCACATTTGGTACCACTGAATTGTCTGAGTGCGTTTCGCAGATATTACACAAGGGCTCCATCCAGTTGACTACTAATCAGAGGCGGCAAATGATTGCTGATAAGAGACAAAAAATAATTTCCGAAATATCAAGGACAGCAATTGACCCTAGGTCAAAAGCACCACATCCTTTTACTCGAATTGAACTCGCACTTGATGAACTTCGGTGGAACCCGGACCCGTTTCTCTCCGTCGAACGGCAAATCAAGGATGCTGTGAATGTATTGAGGCCAGTTATACCTCTCTCATTTCAAACATTGAAGCTGGCATTCCGCGTATCAGGTTCTGCTTATGGAGCAGTTCAAAAAGAAGTTCGAAGCGATGTGATTAAGGAGCAGTGGCTCGAAAATGGGGATTGGGCCTTCGTCGTAGAAATTCCAGCGGGCATGAAGGGCGAGTATCTCTCAAAAGTCGCTAAGCGCGATCCAAATACTGAAGTCAAGGAGATAAATTAGCAATTGACACACCCCTTTAGGGGTGGGCAGCGTTAAAGAGGGGAGTCGGGTCGGCGGGCCGGAGTGAATAGAAAATGAGTGAAGACAGCACCCCCGCCGAGAAAAACTCGGGTGCTGCGCGGCTCGTCCATCCGGGCGAGCGTCTCAATGTCAGCACAGACATTGTTCCCGGACACGGAATACGCCAGGTTGGCGAGGATTTCGTAGTCATGCGCATGGGTACCCTACGAGAGAATGGAAAAACAATCAGTGTTGATCCACTGAGCAGTAGATATGTCCCAAGGTCTGGTGACTTAGTCGTTGGTTATGTGGAAGGCATGACTAACAATATTTGGTTTCTCGATATTGGTGCTTCATTCAACGCAATTCTACCAATGAGTTTGGCTCCTTGGAAAGTCGAATTTGGCGCAGTCAGGGAACACTTGAATGTAGGCGAAGCAGTTCTATGTAGAATACAAGAGGTTGATGAAACTCATTCCGCTGTCGCTACAATGAAAGGTATGGGCCTTCGCAAATTAAAATCTGGATTGCTTGAAGAGATTCCTCCACATATTATTCCACAAGTCATTGGCAAGGGTGGTAGCATGCTACAAACTCTAAAGGATTTAGGACAGACACGAATTGTCGTAGGGCAAAATGGTCGAGTGTGGTTAGATGGTGACTATTCAGGTATGAGTAAAGTGCGGGCAGCCTTAAAGATGGTTCGTGAAACAGCACATTTACCGGGTTTGAAAGAACGCGTTAACGCGTTAACGGATGAGTGATTGAGAGTTAGGAAGTGAAAAAATGGGATATGGAGATTACCAATGTATGGACGAAAATGGCATCCGTGAAGACGGTCGAAAAGCCGATGAAATGCGCCCGGTTGAAATTGAATGTGGAGTTATTCCTGTAGCAGATGGAAGCGCCTATATCAAATGGGGTAAAAATGAAGCTATAGCTGCAGTTTATGGGCCCATGGAAGCCCACCCGCGTAAAATACAAAGACAGGACAGAGCAATTCTTGATGTACGCTACAACATGGCACCATTCAGTACATCTGATCGTATTCGGCCAGGATTCAATCGCAGAAGTCGTGAAATTAGTAAGGTGACTCGTGATGCACTGGAAAGTGTTGTGGATTTAGAATTGTACCCGCGAAGTAAGATTCGAGTTGAAATAGAAATTATCTGTGCTGAAGCAGGTACACGTTGCTGTGGTATCACTGCCGCAAGTGTTGCTCTCGCTGATGCAGGTATTCCTATGTCAGACATGGTTGTAAGTGTTGCAGCCGGGAAATGTAATGGAATTGTCCTGATGGATTTGAATAAACCAGAGGACAATTACGGTGAAGCTGATTTGCCGATGGGTATTCTTCCCATGACAGATGAATTGGTGTTTTTACAGATGGATGGAGATTTGAGTATGGAAGAATTTCAGCTGGCTTGGGATTATAATATCAAGGCCGCTCATGAGGTGCATGCTATCATGGTCGAGGCATTGAAAAAGAGGTATGGAGGTGATATCTGATGGCAATCCCAATAATTCCTAGCCTTTTGCGCAATAACTTAGCTGAACTCGCTGCAGATAACAAACGCCTCGATGGACGTTCACAATTCTCAGGCCGAGACATTGAGATTGAAATTGATTGCCTTCATAATGCAGAAGGGTCATGTAGAGTGCGAATGGGTGATACAATTGTTCTTGCAGGAGTTAAATTTCAGATCATGACGCCATATCCTGATCGTCCTACACAAGGTGGGCTGATGACAAGTGCAGAAATCCGTCCTGTTTGCGGCCCTAATTGGGAGCCAGGTCCACCTTCTGAAGAGAGTATCGAAATGGGCAGAGTAGTCGATCGTGGAATACGAGAGTCAGGCTGCATCGATACCAATGAGTTGTGTATTCTGCCTGGTGAAAAGGCTTGGCAAGTGATTTTGGACTTATTTGCAGTTAGTGACGATGGGAATATGTTCGATGCATTTGCTTTGGCTGCGATAGCAGCACTTCGAACAGCGATTGTACCTGCGGAAAAATTCGATGTCGGGGAGGACTACAAATTACCAGTTAATGGCACACCAATCATGGCCTCATATAACAAGGTGGGTGGACGATTTGTATACGATGCCAATAAGCGTGAAGAGCTTGGTGGTGACGAGAGAATTCACATTACATTAGGTGATGAAGGGCATGTACATTCATTACAAAAGGGTCTTAGAGGAGTGTTCACCGCGGAGGAATTCACCGAGATAATGGATAACGCCCAGATTAGGTGTCAGGAACTTCGTCAAATGGTGCATGAATTGGAGGGATCAAAGTGAGTAAGCGGACACAGAAAACTGGTGCAACAGCAAGATTTGGTAGCCGATACGGTGTCAGTGTTAGACGCCGGGCAGGGGCTGCAATTTCAAAACTCAAGCGTGCATACACATGTCCAGTATGTCAATATGCCAAGGTCAAGCGCCAAGCCAGTGGTATTTGGGCTTGCAAGAAATGTGGTCACACATTTGCAGGTGGTGTTTGGGAACCTTTTACTAGGGCAAGCGACGCAAATAATAGAATCGTTAGGCGTGGTCTTGAAGGAGCAACTGCAACAGATATGGCAGTAATTGCAACCCAAAAAGCAATTGAATTCGAGCGCGCTCAAGCGGAGGCTGAAGAGCGTGGTAACGAAGAAGAATGAGTCTTGGTCAATGGCCATTTCGATAGACACTATTTGCGTCAACTCACTTGCTGCAAGTCTTGCTTGTGAAGATGTGATTCATAAGTCTAAAGGCTCTTCCCTTAACATCAAATTGGCCGGTTTCACATCATCAGAATTACGCGCAAAATACAACTCAACTCTACGTTCAATACGAGCGGCAGTTGATGTTTTAGATGGAGTTGTGGGATAAATGGAACAGGGTTTAGAAAATATTGTGCAAGAGTTACAGATGGTGTCACAGCAACTGGTTTCAGTACAGACACAGGTGAAAGAATTGCAGGGGACTATTGATCATTTAAAACTACAGAATCCCGAAAATGCGGTTTTCCAGCAAATTGGTCCACTACTTGTACAGGTCGATGATGTCGAAAAACTTGTAGCAAGTCTTACTGAAACAACTGCACAGTTGAATGAGCATGCGAACAAATTAACATCACGCGAAAAGGAACTACGCGTTTCATATGAATCAGCAGTGCAGAAATTTGAGAGTATGTAGGTGTAGTTGTGACGCGAAACCGCAATGAGGATTTACGCGAGTTAGATGTTTGGATTGCTCGGAATCTAAAAGCAGGTCCGTTGGCAATACTTACTCACAGAAATGGCGATATGGATACAATCGGTTCTGCTTGTGCTATGCAAAGGATAATTGGTACAAATACGAGGGCCTGCGGAATACATATCTCGACTATTGCGCGTGAAATACTAAAGCAAACTAAAACAGATTTTATGTTATTAGATTCTGAGAATCCGCAGTGGCCGCGAACACTTTCAGGCGTAATAATTGTAGATGCGGCGGGCCCATCACAACCCGGAATTTCAATTCCAGATGTCCCAAAATGCATAATTGATCACCATGCGGCGAGCGAACCCTTCAACATCAATAATGGTGATTTGGAAATACGTTGGGATACCTGTTCGACAGCGGAAATAGTGCTCGCTTGGGCCGAGAAATATGCGCCAGAACGAATTGATGATGAAGCCAGAAATTTACTACTTGCAGGAATAATTACTGATACGGGGCGATTCCGACATGCCGATTCACATGCACTATCATCAGCAAGCCGATTGGTTGTTGGTGCAGAAATAGATTTCAGCAATTTCATCGATAGCATGGAAAAAATTGAACTTAATAACTCTCAAAAGAGTGCAATTGCAAAGGCTCTTTCTCGAGTACAAACAATTGATGCAGGGGGTTTCTTCCTGTCACACACTCGTGCCAGTACAAATGAAGGAGTTGTCGCTCGCTCACTAATTTCAGCTGGAGCAGATGTCGCACTGGTTTCTCGAAATCTCAAAGGTTCGACAAGATTGACTGCACGCGCATCATACACAGCGACAAAAAAGGGCCTAAACTTGGGTGAAATGATGCGTAGCATGGTGAAACGAAGTGGCGGAGAAGGTGGAGGTCATGCGGGTGCCGCTGGATGGACTGGTAGTATTGATCAAGTAGATGCAACATCTGGATTCATTGGATTACTGATGGATATTAGGGGGTTGGAAAATGATTGATCCTCGAATAGTTGTAGAAGTGGTGCAAAAGGGTGATGACTATTCCTCTTTGCTTGAGGATTCCCATAGTGCCCTAGTAACGGCTGAGTTCGCGCTTGCTGCCGGTTTGGATAACGTTATTTCCCAACTTACTTCAGAATTGGGCGAAGCGGAATTAGAATTTTTGTTGTTCAGAAAATCTCAGATGAACAATGATGCTGCACTGGCATCTGAGCATCTAACTAACGCACTAAATCATAGTCGCAATCAGTCAAATCGTTCCCATCTTCTTGAAGCCCGGATACGTATGGAATGGGGGCTTCTTAGGTACAGCCAAGGTGAAGAGGTAGAGGCTGGAGTTGACTTGCGCTGGGCAGTAGAACGTCTTGGCGCTTTGAATGAAGGCCATCCATGGCATGGGCTGGCACTTCTAAACATGGCAACATGGCACACGAACAGGGGTGAATATGGGATGGCTCTTGCGATGTATTCGGAGATTAGACGAGAAAGTCCTCATTCTGTCGAAATAATCGCAATTTCTAGGCGAAGAGCCGCAGAATTATTCATGCAAAAAAATCACAATTACACGGCCCTGAGGAATTTATGGGTTGCACATCATGGTTTTAGGGACTGCAAAATGAAAGAAGAGGCAATAGAATCAGGATTGCATTGGATTGACGTGGGACTTGAACATGTTTCTGATAATGCCGCAACCATGGAACAGGCAATCACCAATGCTTCGCCAAGATCTATTGGGGAAAAATTCCCTAACGTGGCAATCAATAGAGATGACCTGCGATATATGGTAGATTGGTTAAATGAACAGGAGTGTGCGGACGAAACTGGATTGCTGGATGAAGCTATTCAGACTCTCCAATCATGATTCGAAAATTGTCGTAATTCATCGAGGCTCCATGCAAGAGGATTTGGTGGCTTTAAACACCAACCAACCTCATCTATTTTGTCATCATTGGATGGCCATGGAAATGGATTTGAATCATCATCAGTCACAACTAAAACGACATCTCCGCCGCCTTCTGCGAGGTCGATTGCTACATCTACAGCAGTCCCGAGCAGTCCGGTTTCTTCATACACCTCACGCAATGCAGCCATGGAACTATTCTCGCCATCTTCTACCCACCCACCTGGAAGCTCCCAACCCCGTTCATGATGGCGAACCATTAACCAACAAGCGTCATCGTCATCGATACATATGGCGCTATGATTTTTCGGGATAACCCACGCAACAACCCATTTTCTCCGTTCAGCTATCATGGAATAATCACATCATCCTTTCCTTCGAGGGCCAATTTACTTGCTTCCAGGTACTCTTTAGCCCACATTTCACCACTTGTCACTAGGCGTCTTGACAGGAAGAAAGCAGATGAAAAATCCCCATTTTTCAGCATATTTTCCAACCTCCTTTCGTCGCCACTTTGATCCACATGTACCTCCTCATTACTTGCACCAGTATCGATAACAGAATCCGAAAATCTTGTGGAAAGTTTTTCCATAGTTACGAGGAAATCCTTCCTTACTGAAATCTCTGGACGCGACCAAGCAACACTCGAATTGCCATCAAAATGGCTTTCCATTCGTTCTTTGAAATCATCTCTGACTGTCAAATGACCTGCATATGATTGTGCTTGATCATAACATAGCCAAGCTTGGTCATAATCACCCATTCTTTCATGAGCACGGCCCAAATTGGTCCACATTTCATAGTTCTGTGGCCTATGTGAGAGGAGGACTTTACCTAGGTGGATACAAACATCGCTCCCGGCGATATCCCATAACCGCTCCAATCTTCTTCCAAATAAAACATTACATCTTGGATCCGAAAGATCTAGTTTTAGAAATCTCTCAACAAACGAGTCCACATCAGATGCATCGAATGATTGAATCCAGATATCTGAATCCAAGTGATCATTTTGCAATGCTGCGTTCAACAGTTCGCTTCCAACATCCAGAAGTGACACATCCTCCAACTGGGAAACGTATTCGGGGTCTCGGCCTAAAACTGCGAATAAATCACTTAGGAGAGCACGGATTCCAATATCATCGGCTAACAGCACCTTGATTTTAGCAAGCATCCGCCAGTTTTCTGGATGAGTAAAATCGTGCAGCAATGCTTGCCGCGCATTTTGCTCTGCCCATTGTATATTGACTGAAAATTCACCCTCGCCTTGGTTGGATAGTCGAAGAAATTTCTCAGCCTGAGATCTGTGTCTGTCACCAAGACTTCTACGAGGATGCTGCAGTCGTTGGCTGAGACTTTCTCCCATTCTATCACCTACTGCACAGATTTGTAGGGGCTACTATCTATATCTGGGCCTAGGGTTGCATCTATCCCAATTTTGGACGTGGTCCCGTCGTCATTACGTGATGGGTCGAGACTACTGCCCTTCTGATTTGAGAGAATTACTGTATCTTTATCCGGCTGCCACCTTGTCATCAGAGCCCATTCGACACGTACTGGGTCGCTAACATCGATATCTGTATCAACAATAGTCACCATTTTCATACTTCGGTGTCCGTTTAATGCTGCGTTAATAGCATCCTTCCCGTCACTTTGTTTAGTTGGAATGATACTCACCACTGCAGAAAGCCAACCACACCCTCCCTCTGTCATGTGGACATCATTGCACATTACAACCTTTGAAACCGCATTCTTGATTGTTGGTGCACGTGGAAGTCCCATGAGGGCCTTATGCTCTGCCTCGGCAGGAATTAACGCGTGGAAAATCGGTGAATTTCTATGATGCACGCTGTGGATCTCAAAAACTGGTTCATTACGCTCGTCATCCAGGGTACCTGTGATATCGACATATGGTCCTTCCACGTCATCCTCCGTTGTGATTATTGCTGTCATGGCATATTCAGCATCAGCTGGTACTGCAATACCGTTGGGTAGTTCCACCATTTCTAGCGGTTTCCCGTAAAATCGCTTATGCAATGATGAGGCGATAGTCAATTCATCGATGTGGTTGTCAAAGGACATCGCAGCAGCAAGTAAGACTACTGGGTCTGGGCCATTTACAATTGCAATTGGAATTGTATCACCATTGGCTCGTGCTGTGTCAAGCATTGTTCTCAAATGTCTAGGGACAAGCCTCGCTACAACGTGATTATCATCACGTAAAAATTGGCGGTGGAAAGAAACATTTCGCTGCCCCTGGTATTCAGCAATTACAATGCTAGCAGACATGTAGCGGCCTCTATCCTCTCTGTAGTGGTGCGGAATTGGAAGTTTGGTTAATTGGACCGGACGCATCTCATTTTCTAGTACAGGACCAGTTTCAACAATTAGTGGTTCAATCGGTGTCTCCATCGCCTCACCGAGGGTATCAATGAGTTCACCAGGTGCGATACTAAGTGAGGAGCACAATTGCGCCCTTGATAGGACATTGACTGCAGCTGAATGCCCATCAGTTTCAGCAATATTTGCCACAATCATCTCGTGACCCCTCTCGCATGACAAATCAAACAGCTCATGAATACAGGATATTGGAGCAATTGGTTCGTAAGCGCCATGCAGAAAATTTCGGAATGCCATACCATGGCGCCAGCAACGATATCGTATCTAAATTGGGGGTAACTGAACACGAAAATAGCCATTCCATCAAATCAATCTGCTGGCCATGTTATCTATTTGCCACCCGTCATGCTCATATACGAACGGAGGGTCGGCGGGTTGCTCCGTAGGAGGGTATTGCACATGGGTCGCGGTTTGTTTTCAGGTCCAAAGATGAAATCGGACCGTTTAAAGTTCCGATGGAAAGATCGCGGATTCAAGAAGCGTCAGGAAAAGCGACGTCAAGGTGGCGTGCTGAAACACGACCCACTGCAAGGCAGTGCACAGGCTAAGGGAATTGTTGTTGAGAAGGTAGGTGTTGAAGCCAAGCAGCCTAATTCTGGAATTAGGAAAGCCGTTAAAATCAGCCTAATTCGCAGCGGTAACAAATTGACTGCCTTCGCCCCTGGAGATGGTGCAATCAACTTCATTGATGAGCATGATGAAGTCATGGTCGAAGGAATCGGTGGACGTATGGGACGGTCTTATGGAGACATCCCAGGTATCCGATACAAAGTCATCCAAGTAAACGGTGTATCTCTTGATGAGATGGTTCGCGGTAGAAAGGAAAAGCCAGTTCGCTGAGGTTGTCACGATGTCTGAAGAAGAAGTGGTTGAAAATCAACAGGTAGAAGAGCCCGAGAATCACCCTATTGCAGGAATTGGGACACTTGTTTTTGGTAAGTGGGATGCAAGCGAAGTCACTTGTTTGGATCCAGGTATAGCGCCATATGTCAACCTCCAGACTGTTGGTACACCGCATTCTGGCGGCAGGCATGCAAATGCTTGGATGGGCAAGGCAAAGTTGAGTGTAGTTGAGCGGTTCATTAATGGCCTGATGCGCAAAGGTAAGAATGGTGGTAAGAAACAGCATGCAGCTAAAGCGTTTGAGAATGCTCTAGATATCATCCACAGTCGGACTGATGAAAATCCCCTTCAAGCAGTTGTAGATGCAATAACCAATGCTGCTCCTATGGAAGAAGTTACACGGATCAAGTTTGGTGCAGTATCTCAGCCGAAAGCGGTAGATAGTGCCCCTAGCCGTCGTTTGGATATTGCGATTCGAAATTTGTGTGCAGGTAGCGTAAATGCAACATACAAGACAACTCGAACGCTTACTGATGGCATTGTAAATGAATTGATGAAAGCCAAAGATGGGGACGTAGCATCGTTTGCTGTTGCCAAGAAGGAAGAGATTCAGCGTATTGCTGCATCTGCACGTTGATTTCCATCTACGCGCATACGCGACAGGCGCATTTATCAACCATGTTCAGGTCGCCGGGCCACTGAGGTGTCAATATGGGCCGTAAAGAAGATAACATTGCAAAGGCAACAGAAGTGATGCACATTCGAGATCAAATTCGAAACTTGTGCATTGCTGCTCACATTGACCATGGTAAGACTACACTTTCAGACAATCTGATTGCTGGTGCAGGTATGATGTCTGAGGACTTGGCAGGTAAATCTAGAGTTCTGGACTTCGATGAGCAAGAGTCAGCTCGCGGAATTACAATCAATGCTGCAAGCGCATCAATGGTGCACGGTGTTGAAGGCACTGATTACCTAATCAATCTAATCGACACACCTGGACACGTAGATTTTGGTGGAGATGTTACTCGTGCCATGCGTGCTGTTGACGGATGTTTTATTTTGGCATGTGCCGTTGAAGGACCTATGCCACAGACTGAAACAGTTGTACGCCAAGCGCTGAAGGAGAAAGTTAAGCCAGTTCTATTCATTAACAAGGTTGATCGTCTGATTAACGAACTGCAGGTAACACCTGAAGATATGCAACAAAGGTTCATGGGCACAATAGCCAAAGTGAACAAACTGATTAAGCAATTCGCTCCAGAGGAGTTCAAAAAATCATGGCAAGTAAGTGTTGGTGATGGTACGGTGGCCTTTGGATCAGCATACCACAACTGGGGTATAACGGTCCCTTACATGCAAAAATCGGGTATCAGTTTCAAGGATATATTTGATTACTGCAATAATGAGAATCAGAAAGAATTAGCCAAGAAGGCACCAGTACACGAAGTGTTGCTAGATATGGCTGTAACCAAACTCCCGAATCCTGTAGAGGCCCAAGTTTACAGAATCCCTAATATCTGGACTGGTGATTTAGATTCACCTGAAGGTAAAGCTATGATGACATGTGATGCCAAAGGCCCTCTTGCAATGATGATAACAAAAATTTGGATGGACCCCCATGCAGGCGAAGTAGCAGTCGGCAGAATTTATTCTGGTTCTATCAATCACGGAGAGTCTGTTTGGGCCATTGGAGCAAGCAAGGCAGAGCGCGTTCAACAAGTTAGTATGATGGTTGGCGGTGATAGAATCGCAGTACCCACTGTGGTGGCCGGTAACATCGCAGCAGTTACTGGAATTCGGTCAGCAGCAGCAGGTGTAACTGTAACCACCGACAAAGATCTAACTCCTTATGAAGCAATACGCCACTACTCAGAACCAGTTGTTACAGTTGCGGTTGAACCACAATCGATGAAGGATTTACCGAAATTTATCGACGCCCTTCGCTCACTAGCAAAGGCGGATGCATCTCTTCAAGTTACAACCAATCAGGAAACCGGTGAGGCACTACTTGCTGGTATGGGTGAGTTGCATCTTGAAATTACAACATATCGAATTGAAGAGGAACAAAATATCAAGGTCAAGGTCAGCGAGCCAATCGTCGTATATCGTGAGTCAATTAACGGAAATAATGTTGACCGTTCCTTTGAGGGGAAGTCACCAAATCGTCACAATCGTTTCTACATAGAGGTTGAATCACTACCGCAAAACGTAGTTGATGCACTCCGTTCTGGAGATGTGCGCGAAGGTACTGTACGGCAGAAAGACCAAAAGGAGATCGCGAAACAATTTGCAGAATTAGGCATGGACAAGGATATGATGAGCAAGGTGTATGCCGTCCATGGCACAAACGTATTCATCAATGGAACCAAGGGTATCCAAGGGCTCCACGAAACCCGTGAATTGCTCATTGAGGGTTTCAATGAAGTTTGCAAGTCTGGTCCACTTGCTGGTGAACCAGCAATGGGTATGCTAGTGCGTTTAACAGATGCCAAGTTGCACGAAGATGCTATCCACAGGGGGCCTGCACAAACAATTCCAGCAATGCGCAATGCAATGCGTGGTGCTATGGTGCGGGCAGGAACAACAATCATGGAACCAATGCAAAAATTATTCGTATCAGTCCCTAATGAATGGCTTGGAGGAGTTACGAGAGAAGTCACGCAGCGCCGTGGTGTAATTGAAGACATGCCAGCTGATGGAGAAACAACGACAGTTGTTGGTACTGTGCCTGTTGCAGAGAGTTTCGGATTCTCGAATGACATTCGCGCTGCTTCCCAGGGTCGTGCTATATGGAATAGCGAGAATTCGGGCTTCGAAGAACTCCCACGTATGCTTTTGGAAAAGGTCGTTGGAGATATCCGAATTCGAAAGGGTATGAAACCAGAAATACCTGGGGAATCGTATTACTCAGACTGATTATGATATCCTGACCATTTGGAAATCCGTTAATTCCCTAAGTATCCTCAAATTATCTTTTTGGGGCAGTCGGTTTAGACACTTATGGGCTTCTGAATGATGTTTCAACGCCATTTTCCTGGCATGGTCAATCGAGCCGACATCCACGAGTTCCTTCAGCACTGTGTCGAGTACTTCCCGATCTGTATCAGCAACTCCACTACCGAAAACTTCGTTGAAATTAGATAATTTGCCACCATCTTGCTGGAGTGCATGGATAGCGATAAGTGTCTGTTTGCCCTCAATGATATCGCTACAGGCGGGTTTACCAAGTGTTTCACTGTCACCAGTAGCATCAATCAAATCGTCCATTAATTGGAAACAAAGTCCTACATGTTCACCCCATTCTGCCATAATATTGACGATGTCTTTGTCGGCACCTGAAAGCAGGGCCCCGGTTCTTGCACATGTGGTAAACATAGCTGCTGTTTTACCACTTATCATTTGTAAATATTCAGCTTCGGTAACAATATCACGATCTTCAAATGACATGTCCAATTGTTGCCCTTCGCTAACCTTCCTGACCATACCACCAACGATGCGGACAAGGTCGCGGAAATGTAAATCATCAAAATGGGGCGATTCAGCGAGAACTTCGAACGCAACAGCAAGCATTGCATCGCCCGCATTTATTGCTGTGGGGTGGTCGAAAGCGACGTGTACAGCAGGCCTACCGCGCCTCACAGGGTCATTATCCATAATATCGTCATGCACGAGTGTGAAGTTATGAATGATCTCGATTGCAGCACCCAAATCATATAGCCCGTCGTGGGCATTTCCAACAGAGTCTGCAACAAGCCATGGTAATATTGCCCGTAGCCGTTTCCCTCCTCCCCCAAATAGGTGTAACATAGCATCTCGCAATCTTTGATTGGCGGTTTTTGACAATGCTGCATTTATTCGGTCTTCAACGCAATTTTTGTGCGATTTGAGGGCTACAAGAAACCCTTCATCTGAACTAGAGGACATAGAATCGCCACTCATCCCAACCTCTCCATAGTCGCGTACCAGAGTGTCGGACATTTCAGGAAGATTGTCAAGGTTCCCCCACCACTCTGTCAGAATATTTTCAGCTATTAGACGGAACCATGGTGCTATAATTTCCCCCTGGCCAACATCATCTTCCAGCCAAACTGCCAAATCTTCTTCACCAACCCACTTTGTTTCAGCAATTTCATTAGGGTTTGCCTCGAAGGAGAAATTTGGTGGTGCCCGAGCAAATAGGATGTGGTCCAACTCATATTCAGTCCAACCATCACCCGACTTTGCTCTGTATAACATTCGTGTGATAAAATGTATATCGCTAAGAGAAAATGTATTCGTATCAATACCCATTTCTTGCTCCATCTTTCGAATTGCAGCGATTATGGCCCCACTACCTAGCTCAGATGAATCATTTTCATTCCTGTCTGCAAGTGGATGGCTGCAAACAGTATTAGCCCATACATTCGGAAATGTGATTTTGTCGGCTGCACGTTTTTGTAACAGTAACCGATCACTATCATCGAATATCAAAATAGAAAATGCGCGATGCAGTACTCCTTCACCTCGATGGGCATCGACCTTACTCATTGAACCAACTTCGTTATCAGAAGTATCAACGAGAATCACTCGTTCAGACATCATCGAAACTTGTTCAGAATCATACCCAAGTTCAATCAAATCCCCCAAGTCGACTTGTTTTGTGCCCATGTTGGTTGCGAACGAGAGACGTCTCATGAAGGAGCCGGTCGGTAAATTTCATGCTTTGGAAATGATTTTTGTCCCTGTTGTTACCCCAGATTCAACAATATCGAGAATCAATTCAGGACTTCCTCCGTAGACGAACCACACGTGCTCTACGACATCGGCAATTTTAGCCGCAATTTCCGCTTTGAGAAATATTCCTCCTGTGACATCTATAGTTTCATTGTGTACACCATTAATTCCTAATTCAGGATTCCATACAGTGATTAAATCACCATTTTTTCCTGGTTCAGTGAGTATCCCTGGTTCATCCATGGCGAAAATACAGTGGGTCACGTCCGTGAGTTCTGTGGCAATTCTGTACATCAGATGATCTCCAGAAAGAATCCCGAATTTAGTTGGCTCTGAGCAATTTACCACGTCACCAAATGTAAGATGAATCACATATTTCCCCTCACTCTCCTCGGGATTTAATGCAAATATGTCGATATCTCCTGCGAAATCCGCGCCCGAATTGAGTGCAAAATCACGAGGTTCGTGTGTGATAATTAACAACTCCTTCACATCTTCTTTACCAACCCGTGAAGCAGCCTCTGATAGATGGTCATGAACCAATGAATTCAAGCAATTCATCTGTTTACGAACTACATCTACACCTTCAATCTGATTAATTCCTGATTCCGATAAGTCGCCTAGATATCCCTCATTCAAGCGATAGTGTTTCGCATCTATATGACCGAACGAACCTGCACCATGCACGATGATCACTTCATGACCAGCATATGCCAATTTGACCGCGCATTCTGATAATGATGCTATCATTTCTCGTCGAGCGATACAATGTGCAGATTTTTCGGTGATAACACCACCTCCCCACTTCAGCACAATACGGCCCATGGAATATCGAATCGATGGTCATTCAAAGTGATGATGGCTATTCATTATCTATGAGAGCAAGTCTGTCGGTGCATGGGCAAACCGACATTAGATGAATTCCGTCGCTGGCTGCAGAGTGAGATTCGGTCTCTGGAGAGTGCCGAATCAACAAGCGATTCTGAAATGAGGCAATTACAACTTGACCTTGCTTTGCAAGAAGCTATGTCATTCCAAGCAGCGTGGGATATCCGAAAAGAAGCAGAGATTCAGCCCGTCGTTCAAGAGCGTGCTGTTAGGCTGATTTCTAGTGCACCTGCAGTTGATATGATGGCAACATCTGGTACTTGTCCGAACTGCGAGGCAATGCTGGCACCTGATCTTGACTTCTGTGATAAGTGCGGTCAGAAGTTCTAATCATTCTTCTTCAGCGGCGGCTTCTTCTTCTGTGATCCAACGGTCGAGACATTCCGCTAATTCTGGGTGATCTTCGTCTACTAATGAGCAGTACCTTGCTTCGACCTCTTCAGTTAGGTAGACGGTTGTTCCTGCGTGATAAATCGTATCCCCATTTGCTTCCATTTGTATGCAGTCAATTTCGACAATTCTAGGGCGATTATTATGAATATACCCAGCATTTGCTGCAGCAGTGATTGTTTTTGAAAGATGAACATGCTTGCGATCCCCTGGCTTAATTCCATGTTCAATCAGAACAATTGACTCTTCCGCCGAGCAGGGGAAATAGAGTAACTCCGGAATATCATCAGTTGGTAGATCTAATTCGATTTCGACTGTGTGTGCATACGTTGCCCGCACCATGTCTCCACGAACATCATATCGTCCCTTTGTACATGTTTCGCTAACGGCTCGAATATGATGCGGTCTCAACCAATGCATTCTCCTGTCTCTGTCGCGTAGGGCCTCGACCATTTCGCGAATGTCTACCCAACCATTCAAATCCATATCGAGATCGAATTTTTCAGGGAAATGCCGCAAAATTCCGGCCATCCTCCGACCTAAAATGTCTCGTTCTCTATCGCTCATGATAAATTTTCCCTCTTCATTACAAGCAGGGCAATTATGTCCATCGAAGAATCCATGTGACTTACAATCTCTAATCATCATCCCTCGGAACAACCCTCTATTCATAATTGGTTCTATTCAGCATTAATCAGATAGGGCATGATTATGGAGGCGCTTTGCATCCCAGTTGCATGCGTGCAGTGCTCGTTGGCTACTGCCGAACTCCGTTTCATCGCGCACATCGAGGTGATCTTCGTGAAACTAGACCTGAAGATATGGCCGCTACAGTTGTCAGAGGACTTCTAGAACGTACGAAAATTAGTCCAGACACCATCGAGGATTTGCTGATTGGATGTGCATATCCAGAGGGTGAGCAGGGCCTGAATATTGGTCGTATGACAACCTATCTAGCAGGTTTACCGGATTCTGTTCCAGGCATGACAACCAACCGTTTGTGTGGTTCGTCAATGCAGGTTATTCACACTGCTGCCGGGTCCATATCGATGGGTTCAGGAGAGGCATTCATCTGTGCAGGTGTAGAGACGATGTCGCGTGTTATGCGCGGTGGGTTTAATCGGGACTTACATCCGCATATCGAGGAACAATATCCGGCTGCATACATAGGTATGGGTACTACCGCAGAGAACCTTGCAATATCTCACAATATTTCGCGCGGACAACAAGAGGAATTTGCTGCTAATAGCCATCATAAAGCAATACATGCTACAAGGTCCGGTTTTCTGAAAGATGAGATTGTGAATGTTGGTGAAGTGACCCTCGATGGTTGCATGCGCGAGCCGGATTTAGAAAAAATGTCTCAGCTCAAGCCAGCATTCAGTGATGATGGGACCGTTACCGCCGCTACGAGTTCGCCTTTGACCGACGGAGCTGCTGGCATTCTTGTGTGTAGCGAAGATTTTGCTTTGCAGCACGGACTGGAACCTATTGCCTCAATAGTCAGTACTGCCGTTGCAGGCGTGCCACCTGAAATCATGGGATATGGGCCAGTTCCAGCATCAAAAAAAGCCCTCAAGCGTTCTGGATTGACACTTGATGATATGAGTATTATAGAACTGAATGAGGCATTTAGTGCACAGTCACTTGCTTGTCTTCAGGATATGTCTGTAGACCCTGAAGATGAACGCCTGAACATTGACGGGGGAGCACTAGCCATTGGACACCCACTTGGCGCGAGTGGATGCCGAATTGTTGGAAAAGCAAGCGATTTACTGTCGAGATTGCAGGGAGAATATGCTCTGGCAACCATGTGCATCGGTGGTGGAATGGGCATATCTACAGTACTTGAGCGCTGGAATTAGCACCCAATATCCTGATATGTTTGACCTAATGCGGTGCATGGGTTTTGGGATACGTGAGGGTCGCCGCCAAGCCAAAGAGAATTTATCTCATTCAGAGGGAGGAGATTGTACAAGATGCGGAGGGGATGCCGTTGCTTCGTCAATTCCCGGTTACCTTCAATGTGCCAAATGTGGCTACGAATGGCCCGATCCAGAAGCAAAAATTGCAAAATCAGGCCCACGTGATTCAATATCACGTGATGTTGAGCGCCTAGAGGAATTTAAACGTGAGATGTCAAGTGGTCAAGGCCTCGCTAGAGTCCTTGGTGTTGATGATAGTCTCAGCAACGAGCAAAAAGATTCTCTAAATAGGCTCCAAGATAAATGGATGACTGGGATGCAAGGGCAATACAATGCTGCAGAAGATGAGCGTAAGCCACTAATGATTTCCTTTGATGATGATGACAATTTGTTGGAAACGCAAGTAGGTTCAATTCACCTCGTCGATAACTTGTTTGATGGTGGTGAAGAAATTCGAGTCGAATACCCAGGTCTAGGGACTGAATTCTACGTGATTAATGATGATGATTCACTAGGATGGAAAAGAGGTAGAAGCCTTGAAGAAACAACAAGGAATATTGCGTCAATAATCAACAGATCCAGTAAATTAGTACATGCGTATGCAGAGGGGAACAGTGTGGTTTTAGAACTCAGAGATGTCAATTTAGATTCTGATTCACTGGTCATATATGTCGATGATCCCGGTGGAAAGAATATGACAGTGGAACGTCTTGGAGTTATTCTCGATCCCGATGAGGTACAGGTTTACCAAGACTATCATCAAGTGATAAAAATCGCGCTAGCTGATGGAATTATTACTCCGAGTGAGGATCAATTGCTTTGGGCTATGCGCCAAAATTTAGGTATATCAGATGAAGATCACGTTAGAATTGTTCTAGACCTCTTTGGAGACAGCGCAGTGAAAGAGTGTCCCAACTGCGGAATAAATGCTCCACTTTACCCCGAATATAGTGCATGGTGGTGCGAAGATTGTCAGCATTGGGTATGATATAACTGAGCGATTACTTGGGCATGGTTGAAATACCGGGTATGCTGGGTGTGTACCAGAGGTTGTATATATGGCAGGCGAAACTCTCTATATTGGTGTAGATTTAGGTACATTCCGTTCGGTAATGGTATCAAGTGATGGACATGATGAAAAGGTACTAACCGTAATCGGTACACCCAAAGACCAAATCGCGAAGAATTTCTTGAAGAGAGAGGTTTTGTTCGGTGAAGATGCGCTAAAAAATCGTCTTGCACTTAATTTGTACCGCCCACTTGAACATGGTGTCATCAAGGATACTCCTGAAGATAAGAAATTTATTGCACATTTTATCACCAACATCATTGGACTTGGGGATCCCGAGGATTATGACCGCGTTGTTGCAGTTATTGGAGCTCCAGCAGAGGCTAGCCACGTCGATAAGACTGCAATTTTTGATGCTGCTGCGGGTAGTGTGAATGCATGTATGATTATCTCGGAACCTTTCGCTGTAGCATATGCATTGGATAAGATTGAGCACACATTGGTGATTGATATTGGTGCGGGAACAACTGATTTGTGCCGAGTATACGGTACTGTACCAACACCTATCGACCAGATGCATGTTAATTTTGCTGGTGACTTTATCGATGGTCAAATTATTGCGGAGATTCAGAAAAAGTATGCCGGTGCCCAGGTGACAAAGGATATGGCGCGGCGCTGGAAGGAAGAATACTCATTTGTAGGTGGAGCCGAACCCAATGACCCAATCGTCGTTGACTTCTCAATTGAGGGTAAAGCAATGTCTCTCGATATCACCGACTGTGTCCAAAATGCTTGCGAGCGAATTGTTGATCCAATCGTTTCTGGTGTAAAAGAACTCATTGCCAGCTCCAATCCAGAATACCATGATGCTTTCAGAAGAAATATGATTCTGGCAGGTGGAGGCTCAGGAATTGCAGGTCTTGGTGAAATGATTGAAGAGCGTTTAGGAGATCTGGGTGAAGTCGAAGTATTGACTGTAGAAGACCCACTCGAATTGGGAGCAATGGGGGGCCTCCGTCTAGCAATGGAAGTTCCAGAAGATATGTGGAAAAATCTTACTTTAGCACACCGTTGATTCACTCTTCTTCAAGAATACCATATTGCTCAACGCTTTTTTGAGATACCAATCTCTCACCGCACATTGGGCACTTTTCACTGAAGTGCAACTCCATTGGTTTCACAGCAAGAAGGCTCGAGCAATGAGGGCACGCCGCTAGAACTTCCTCGGCCTGGAGGGATATATCATGGCCTATTGCAGGATTCAATCCATCATACCAGGCCCTGAACATGGGATGTCGCAGCATACGAAGTCGTTGCAGCATCGACCAACACAAAAACAGGAGTAAGCCACCTTGGATGAGATTCCAACTTGAATTATCACCACCAAGCATCGAAAATTCCACCAACATGTACACGAAACAGACACCTATTGCCCCCATCCAAACTAGAAGTACGATTGGTAACGCCCACGATTCACGCTGGTAATAACCACGGACAAGAAGAACACAAAATGGAATACTGAGTATGGCAAAAACCACCAAGGCAGAACCGGCTAATGGTAATAATAGAACAATAATCAGTGCCAACGTAAATATCAGCATCATACCAGATTGCCTATGCGCAAGAGCAAGTTGATTGCCAGCACTGTTGGGGTCCATGCTCGCGGATAATCACAAGAGAAATCTTTCTTTCGTTCAAAACCCCTAGTAGGATGTTTGATGAATATGGAGCAAGACGTTGCTTCATGGTAGAAGACACCGGAGTGGTGCCCCAGGGTAATTCTCTCTCAGGGAAATCTGTCCTTCTGGGCATCACTGGTGGTATTGCTGCTACCGAAGCGGTCCGCCTTTCTAGAGAATTACGCAGGCATGGTGCAGAAATTACTGTGATTATGACAACTGCCGCAACAAAGGTAATCACACCTCTCGCGATTCAGTGGGCAACTCAAGGCCCCGTGATAACGGATTGGGACTCTGAGATGTCTCAACTGAAGGAATTTGATGCAGTATTGATTGCTCCAGCAACAAGAAATTTCCTCGCTAGATACTCATGTGGAATGATGGACCATCCTCTCCTTATGGCATGCTCAGCTGCACGCGGACGAAGTTCTCCAATTATCGTCGTTCCATCCATGCATGCCGACTTATTTGATGACCCTGTAACTAATGACATCTTATCGAGGATCACTGAAACTGAGATAATTTTGGGCCCATATGAAGAGGGTCGATTCAAACAACCATCTCCTGTACAGATAGTTGCAGAATTGTGTCACGTCGTTAATTCAAGTGAAGATTCAAAAGATGTTGTCGTTACATTGGGCGCCACAAAAACTCCGATTGATTCGGTACGCGTTGTACAAAATACGTCGACAGGTGCCACAGGATGGAGAATTTCTGAATATCTGTATCGGCATGGATTCAATGTAACTGTTGTGGCAGGTGAAACAAAAGCGGAACCCACATTTACTTTGCCAAATGTAATACAAAGATCACATCCTGATGACATGCTTGCTGCATGTGTGGAATTAGCGAAGAATAGTGTACCGCCTGATTGCTGGATATATACAGCTGCGATTCTTGATTATTGTAC
>PBMO01000008.1 GCA_002722595.1 Methanobacteriota archaeon
ATGCTTTGCCACATGGCCAGCTACTTGTTGTGCACCACCCATGACTACAATTTGTTGTGGTTGATTTCTTCGATTGGCATCAGCAACCAAACCTGGAACCAAGAACAGATCAACCAACCAACCGATTCCAAACAAACCTCCTGAAAATAACCAGATCAAACCCGTGCCAACATGACCAGTGTAAAACCGATGTATCCCCAACAATCCCAGGGTAGCCCAGAGGAGATAAGCGCAACAAACATCCGCCATAAAACCCCTAAATGATTACAATTTAACATCATTTCTAAAGATACAAGAATCTAGTCTAGCAAATCTTCTAGATCACGCTCAAGATCTTCAAACTCATCCTTCACCCCAACTGGATGTTCTTCAGCGGTGACCAATTGAACTGACTCAGTTTTCCCAATGAGTATAACAAAAACCCCTGAAACCAATTTCCAAGACGAAGCGAGAACCATGATTAATCCAGAACAGCAGAAAAGACAACCGCAGTTGGCCAAAGTCTCATCCCACCAAGAATAAACAGTATCACTAGATTCCCCACACCCTTCATCCCAAGTCCACCAAGTGATGCCACTATATTCGAAAGACCCACCTTCCCAACATTCGGTGCTGGTTACTTCGTCACCCTCTATGAGTACAAACATCAAAATCGATAACCCAATCAATCCAACCGAAATAGCGGCATAGACCAAACCATCTTTGATACGTTTGTGGATAGCCACGATGAGGCCTACCCACCATTGCAGATGATGGTTGCCCCTACATCACTCAGGATTATCATCAATGTCAATCATTGTTGCAGGTGCAGTACCACCTGGTTGTGGTGCATCTGCAGGTTCAGGAATCGTCAAATCATCCTCAATACCAAGCGCTTCCTTACGCGCCTTCACCTGTTCATGAGCACGAAGAACGCCCAATGAATCTTGGAATGCTGCTCCAACAACTTCACGCGTCCGCTCACTCTTCTTGAGTGTGTCAACCTCAGCCAACGTTCTCTCATGCAATTCTTCGAGAGCCTTTAATTCAGCAGAGCGATCTGATAGACCACCTTCAATATCTTGCATTGTAAGTTGCATTTGTGAAATTCGCTCATCTCGCTCAAACACATCTCTGTGGAGCCGACGCTCACGTCGGCGCAAAGCCTCATACTCACGATTCCGCTCTAACAATCGACGCTTCAACTCCTCAATTTGTTCGACCAAATAATCATGTTCGGCACTGATGGAACGAGGACCTTCCATGACCCTCTGCATTTGAGACTCCATTTCCTTGATTCTCAAATCACGTTGCTCAAGCAATCCACGAACCTGTTCGACCATTTCACGAAGCCGCTCCCGCTCACTCTCGAGCGCTTCCCGCTCCGCATCCCCCGTCTCGATACGTCGATGAGTATCTTCCAACTCTTTGTTGAGCATTCGCACCTCATCTGCGGTGATACTCGTCAATCCGGCTTCTGCAGCCTTCTCTAACGCATCCACAAGTTGATCCATCTTCCCTTCCATCTCAGCAATAACATTCCCTTGATCTTCACAAATGGCATTCAACCGAGCATTTTCCGATTCCATACCTTCCATTTTTGTCATGTCAACAGAAGTAGACAAAGCTTCATTTTCGCCCCGTGCATCATCCAACATCCTCTCAAGGTGAATGATTCGAGCATCCTTGTCACGAACCTCCTCATCGAGGCGACTCAAACGCGCTTTTTCAGGCGCACCAATATCCTCACGTTCCGCCAAATCAAGTTCCAAAACTCGATTTCGCTGTTTTACTGAAGCAATTTCACCGTTCTTTGTAGAAAGTTCATCCCAAGCGGACAGAACTTCTTCCACCAATTGGTCCGCATCATAGCCTTTGAGCATCCCTGCCAAGGCCGCACGGTCTACACTCTCTGTCCCATCCATAGAAGAGGCCGACATGGTCAATCGGCCCCTATCGTCACTGTTCCATTCTTGAACCTTCACATTGGAACGGGGGGTAAAACCCACTTATCGGACCCCTATGGGGTCCACCGACATCCCGCATAAATGCGGAAAGAATCCACAACCTGCACTCAAACTCAGTTGATTGCTGTGAATTGATCATCAGGCATATCACCAGCGAGAGTGAGGGCACCTTCTGCAACCTTGGTCACAGGATCTTCAGCACACCATACACTCACATCGCCAATATCTGCAAGGCCTTCTGCAACAGCGTCAGCCAATCCTTCGATGAGGGACCCGCCACCCGCTAGGATGATGTTGTTCCGCATTATTGATTGATATTCAGGGTCAGCCCCTGCAACAATTCCCTTGACTGCATTGACTATTGGCATTACAACACCAGCGCATGCAATACCAACCAGGTCACCGATGTCGACGACTTGTTTCTTCCCATCGACACTCAATTCGACCATCATTTCACGCTCATCTCCAACGTAGGAACCTTCCTCTTTCCATTGGCGAACCATATCTTTGGTTAGTTGTGCACCAGTATACTTCTTTTCGACAAGAGTCTTCAACTCTTCATCAATCCAATCTCCAGCTTCATGGAAGGTAACTTCATCACCATCATTAGGGAACGTACCATACATTCGGCAAACATCAGTAGTACCTGCTCCAATATCGACAACAATACTGCCACCAATCTCGCCGAGACCGTATGCCACAGCGAAAGGTTCTGAAACCACCATAATTGCATTGACCTGCCCACGCAGAATTGAGACAAGATTGCTCTTGTCCACGAATGATATGTGACTTGGTGAGCAGATTACACCATATACTTCGTCGAAATCTTCAGGATCTACACTTTCCACCATATGCGTAACAAACGCCTTTGCAGCAGCTAGATTGTTTTCATCGTCTTGAGCAACACCAGCAGCCAATGGGCGGTAAAGGGTGCAAGCAAGCTTATTCTTGAGCGCATCTCCACCGAACAGCGTATCACGCTTCAAGAAATTTCGAGCGATAGGATCCTTCGGTTTACCCACAACCGTTTCTACGGTCCCACCCTTTCCGTTGCTAGCTGTAATTGTCGATTGATATGTACCCAAATCGATACCAATGTATAGTCTGTCTGCCATTTTTTGTCACCTGACGCGGGTTGCGCCACTTACGCGCACGAGCGTCCTAGGTTTGAAGGTTCACCTTCCTTCAACTCACAGAATTAGGCAAAAATTCTCCATTCAAGCCATAACTCATCATTCTTTTTTCATATCTCCTATAATTATGATTGCCGGTTTGTACACAGATTCTTTCACTTCCTCCTCCACAGATTCTTCCACTAGAACCAACTCAGGGATTTTGGCTTTATCGAGAACCCCTTCTTTTTTCCGAAGACCTTCTTCGACATGACTCAATCTTCTCGTGTATAAGAATGATAACAGGAGAAAGAAACCAACGCAAGGCAGGCAACAAAAGAAGAAAATCTCTTCATCAGAGGGACCCAAGTCCATGCCCGAAAAATCAAGAGGAGGGAGTAGAGCAGGGGGCGAGCCGTAGCTCAGACCATCACCTATTCCACCCCCACCATAATAATGCGGCGAACATACACCATCAGAATATATACCATCACACCCACAAGACCCATCATCTAAATTTGCATTAGGATTGTACTGTATATATGCAGGGTCTGTACAGCCTTCTACAAGAGGCTCTAAAACGACCCCATCAGTAATTGCCCAAACATACGATTCACAAACATCTCTGGTATCTTCAGTCATCATAACCGTCCAAAATCCATAATCTTCTTCAACCTCAATTATCATCCAATTTACACATCCAGTGTATTCCTGATAACCATAATCGCCAGTCTCGTTATCATATTGCCAACTCAATGGGGTTTGTTCTGTCCACGCCCAACCCTCACACTCATCGCGAGTTTCATTGGTCCAATTCTGCGTTTGTGTATTGTAACAGCCGATCTCAACGGAGCCAGCTAAACCCGACCACATATCTGGCCTACCAGCTTCATCTAACAACCAATGGTATACCCCGACATCATGTCGACTAACTCCTGAGATGATGTAACTCCCATTAGGATGCCAATCAACACTCGTGACCTTCCCGCAGTTATGATTTTCAAAATTACATCCACCATTTGGCTTCACAGAGAGAACATCAACTCGCACACCATCAATGCCTGTGAAGATGTTCACGTTCGCCCCATCATCGCGCCACCACGAGTGCGAGGATGCCACAAGAACAGAATCTGGTGACCAAGCAACATCTAGACACGGCGTGGTCGAGGCATACGACCACATCTTTGACCCACTAGTGGCATTGTATACAGCGACAAAGTTCTCATGATTATTATCATCACCCCAGCCAGAACAAGCGGCAACCATCGTCCCGTCAGGCGAGTAATCAATTGACTGAAGAACCATATAATCCTCTGGGATGGCCAACTCCATAGTCCAAGACTCGACATCATAGATGTACATGACCTCATATCCACTCACAGCTAATTTTGACCCGTCCAGATTCCAACCCACAGAGTAATAGTAATCATTTTCATGCCATTTACCATATTCCTGGTCCGGGGTTCCTTGCATTAACAATTCACCAGAAAGAGGGGCGTAAATTTCGATATTTCCATTTATTTCAGTCCATCGGTTGTAGTAACTAACCACAGCGATCATAGAACCATCTGGGCTGTATTTGATTCCTCCAGGAAATGCAGAACTCGCCTGGAAAGTACTTACTGCACCCTCTCCTTCCCAATCATCACCTACCCAATTGCTTGGTTGATATATATTGATCAAATTACTACTTGTTAGTAGGGCTAGATATTCCCCATCAGGCGACCAATCAGCATCTACAACATGATCCTCAAACCAAGTCGACTTGACAACCTCTCTAGTGGAAGTATTGTGAATATGCAACCAACTGTCAGAAGGATTGTTCATACAACCGCTGCCATTACAATGCCATGAATTTATTACTACATATTGAGAACCATCATCATTGAATTTAACCCAAGGCACCTCCCCATACCCAGTTGATTCATAGGAATCCAATATGTATGCTCCAATTAATGGATCATTGACATCAATGATGCCATCTTCATCCCAGTCACATTCTTGAGAATCTTCGACTAAAGTCCAATCAGGGCAGGTAAAGAGCTCGGGTTCAATGACTTCGCTCACGACCCCCTTAACCGCCAAACCAAAACCAACCATGTCCCCATCGCTCCCAAGACTATCAGTATGGTTTCCAACACCAACATGGATGGCACGAACTTCAACCCACACAGATTCTATGGAGCCGAGAACATCACTGCTAATTTTCAACCGCTCAGTCCCCTCTAACGGTTCGTTGGATCTGAACGTGGCACCATTGGGTAAAGTGATGACAATATCCAAATTATCTGAGACAGTGCCGAAAGGTCTTTGATTGAAGGAGAGGAACACTTCCAAATCCTCCCCAACTACACGTTCAAATTCAAATCCAACATGCTCTCCATTCTTCAAAAACGGCCCCGAGGCATTGGTACCATTCCAGTGGGAATTAACAACTTGCTCAAGTGGCCGATTTCCATTTGAAGACAACCACGAATTGACCAATTCCATCCGCTCTTGTTCATCCATCATGAAAGAGTCAATGATTGCAATACCCTTCGTAGTATTCGAATCAAAATCAATTAAATTCGCTAGATTGGGACGCCCCCAGCCCTGCAAGGCATCAGGTGCCGGCCCAACAGATTCAGACCCCTGCTGACCTCCTTCCATAGACTCCGCAGACATAGCCAATAATGCACGAAGCATGGCACCTGAAGGCACAAAACCATCCTCACTGAACCAACCATCTTGAACCATTTGCTGAATAACAGCCGTTATTGAGGCGCCCAGCGGGGTAGACATACTAGTCCCGGTACTTGCCCGCATATCGTCATTGAAAGAAGTGACATTTCCATCAGCTGTGGCAGATATAATTCCTGTAGCCGGGGCGACGATGAAATTACCACGCAAACCCTCCTCGGTCGGCCCATGCGATGACGCTGAATACAATGTAGAAGTATTCTCAGTCATCGAACCGCCTACCGAAACCACATTTCGAGCGTTGGCAGGCTCGTAGAATTTGGAAGGGTTATTTCCTGGTGCGATGAAAGCAAGCGACCAAGGAACATCTCGATGCCACAAATCAAATTCAGAACTGCGTAATGTGTAAGATTCTGTATCATCGCCCCAACTATCAGAGTGAATCACAGCCCCATTTACCAGAGCTTCGGCCAGCAACCAATCCACACTCGGCTCCGACCATCCCGACTCATTCACGACATCTTGGAACAATATGCGCGCACCGTGAGAGGGACTGGTACCTTCCGTAACATTTCCGTGCCACAAATTACATCCCAATGAACCCGCAATATGAGTCCCATGTCTGTAATCCGACTGTCCAACTTTATCTCCATCATCAATAGTCGTATTCACTAAGATTATTTTTCTATGATTTAATCCGATTTCACCGATTGAAGTTTCATTTTCTCTAAAGCAACCATGATCCAGCTCAATTCCCGAATCTGCAACACCAACAATGACGCCAGAACCATTCAACCCCAACTCCCAGGCTGGATGACTATCCATGGAATCGTTCTCCATAATACTAGACGCGAGAGCATTCCTCGCCTTCGTTTCCAGCAATGGCTCAACCCACCACACACCAGGAATGGAATCAAACAAAGTCGGGTTGACGCCATGTACCTCAAACGAGGTTGGCAAAGCACTCCCCACACCAGCCAATTTCAGACTCTCGATATCAAACATCGAAATAATGTCAAGTTGAACTTCCGAAGGCAATCGCGGCTCGAGTACGACCAGATACCCTTCCGCATTCTCTCCTCGCAACACAGAACCAGCCTCAAGTTGGTATGTTCCATGATTACCCCAGACGAGCAATTCATTCTCTGATATTTGGCGCAAAGGTTCCAAACCAGTCTCTCTAAGAGCGCTCCATTCTGAATAAGTCCAACCATCGTCCTCTACAACAATCCACTCCGAGTCAAGCGAGGGAGGCTCTGGAAACTGCAACGCACCCACCATGGGCGCGACAGATAAAATCGAGAGAACCAAAATCGTCCCACGCATATTCACTTCAACACGCCCCCTAACATCAAATATTCCCATTCCGACATCATCGTCTGAGCATTAGGCACAGCACCTTGCATATCCGCTTTGGATGCCGTTCTGACTATGAATCCTTCCCCGTCACCCCAGACGGTGTGCTTAAACGGGAAAGGAGGGTCGCCCGCCCCGATGCAGGCCTTTAGAGCAACCGGAACCTTTCCCAATGGGCGCCAAGTCCAACCCTTCACTAAGGACATAGTCGCTTCTGACGAAGTCGACGCCCGTCACCGTATATACTCCTTCTTCGGCAGTCGACATGGAGTAAACAGACGCTTTGTCAACATCGAATCTGTAACCAAGATAGAGCCAACCACCTCCACTGAGCCAACAGTCATTTCTGCATTCAGAGATACTCACGATTTCTCTACTGCAGCAGCGACCGAAGAAGAGTGATTATTCATCATCTTCAGTCGCAATCCACTGGCTCACCAATCCAGGCAAGATTTCACCAGCCTTTCCTTGGTGGAATTCGTCGAACAACCCGACATTTTGGGGCGGATCAAGATTAATTCCAATACAATGGGCACCACAGGAAGAAGCAACACTCAACAACCCTGCTGCTGGATACACATGCCCACTGGTCCCAATTGCGATGAAGATATCACAATCAGCAACAGCGATATCTATATCCCGCATTCTTAGGGGCATTTCATGGAACCATACAATATGCGGCCGCAAACGTTCGTTACGACAATTCGTGCAAGCCACATACTCCTCCTTCAAATCCTCCTCACCCATTGCAACAATCACATCTCCACACTCCTCACAACGTAACTTTCGCAACTCTCCGTGCATATGGATCAACTCCCTCGAACCAGCCCTTGAGTGCAAATCATCGACATTTTGCGTAACCAATAGAAACTCATCTAGATGTTGTTCCAACTCAACCAAAGCATCGTGCGCAGGATTTGGATCCACTTCGAGCAATTGCCGCCGTCGGCCCTGATAAAATTCCCAAACTAAGCGGGGATCTCTTTCCCACGCAGAAGGCGTAGCAACATCCTCTATCCGGTGATTTTCCCAAAGCCCATCAGAAGCACGGAATGTTTGGATACCAGATTCCGCACTAATTCCGGCACCAGTTAGTATAACAACACGATCAATTCTTTTAATTTTTGAAATCATCCGCCAACAATCTCCCTAATCGCAGCCAGCGTTTCAGGCGTTTTAATCCCCAGCATTTCAATTTCATTCGCGATGGGAACCCCATCCACTGAAAGACCCGCGGCTAAACAGGCTCGAACCATCTCGTTCGGAAAACCCAACTCCCCTGAATTAGTCGAATATCTCCCCTCTGTTTGCACAAACATCGAGTTGTGCAAATCCCTCAAAACACCCTCAAGAGCCTCTCTACTAGCCCAATATGCACCAATATTGGTCTCTCCACGTTTTGGCATCTCAGCCCCATCTAAATGAGTCTCTAGTGAGCCAGTCACTGATCCATTTCGATCTCGAACCAGAGGAGCATATGGATTGTCCATAATTACAGTGGCTAGTGTGAATCCGAGGCCTTTGTCTTTGTGAACATCGAAAACCCCCTCAATGGTTTCCTGTTTTACTAGGGGCTGTGTACCAAATGAAACATACACATGTTCAACAGGCGAAAGAAGAGAATCTAGTGCACCATGAACAGCATCACCAGTTCCCAATGCGTGTTTCTGAGTGATTATTCGACACCCCAAACCATCTAGCGCAACCTCATATTCTTGTTCACGACCAGGTGGTACAACAATTAGGATTTGAGCAAACTTTAGTTTACCCGCAAGCAAACTTTCAACGACATATCGTGTTGAAGGCATACCACCAATTTCCAACAGCGGCTTGTGCGTGGTCACACCACCTGCGAGCATACGACTACCTTTTCCACCACACAGCAGTACAGCAGCAAGCACGGGCATACCACTCGCGAAGCCAACCAAGTCCTTCAGGACAACGGGAGACATGAATCGACGGCTTCATGTTAGGTAAGCAAGTCGAGATATATGGAGGCCCGGCTATGGACCAACAAGAATTGCAGCGAATTGCGCAATTAGTAGAGATGAATCGCCAGAAGATGGCACGTATTGAAGAGCAGGTAACACGCCTTACCGAAATTCGGTTGGAGCAGTTGGGCGTTATCGCCGCCATCAAAACCTTAGACACAGGACAACCCACAATGATACCATTAGGAGCCGGGGTCCAATTACCCGCAACACCTCAAAGTAATAACGTAATCATAGATATCGGATCAGGTGTACAAGCTGAGAAAAGTAGAGAAGCAGCAATCGAGATATTAGAAAGTCGTTTGGCAGAAGTCGAAGATGTGCATACAAAACTCCAGGCAGAGTTCGCCGATACAGAACGCGTAGTTGCTGAATTGGCAACCACATTTTCTACCGCAGCAAAAGAATTACAAGCAGCAACTGAGGAAAAACACAGCGATTCAATACCTGAGGAAAAACAACCCAGAAGGCGACGCCGTAAACACGGTACTGAGTTAACACTCGACGATTAGGTGATTTGATGGGATTCTTTGATCGATTCCGAAAGCGCGTCCATGAGGTCGCTGAAGAAACGGATATCGATTCCCTAACAGTTGAAGAGGGAACTGACGAAGCCGACGAAGTGCTTGCTTCGAGTTCAGAGGAAAAGGAATGGGACGACATTGAACATATCCAAGAACCAACAAGGCTCACAAAAGGTGCTCATAAACCAACATCTGACGACCATATCGAAGAAGACGATTGGGATGATTGGGACGAAGAACCACATCAACCCCCTCCAGCCAATCTTTCGAAAAAAGAGCGCAAGCAACTTGAACGTGAAAAGAAAAGAAAGGAAAAAGAGAAGAAGTCCTTAGCAAAAAAAGGATACGACGTCGAACAAATCACAAGGCCAGACGGCTCAAAAGTCGATTTACATATGATGCGCTCAACAACAGGGAGGAAATTGGTCGAGGTTGAGCAAGCCCCCCGAATGTCACTAGTCAAAAAAACAGTTGAAACTGAAAAAGGGGGAGAATTTGAAATTGACCTAGGCGGAGGAGTTGTCGAAAAGGGTGGCCGGATTATCAAGGACGGCCCAGTCTTGGATGAATTGTTAGAAGAATTAGAATTAGTCATGCTTGAAGCAGACATGGGCAGCCAAGCCCTCCACACAGTAATTGATGCCATTCGAAAGGAGTTAATCGGCAGCCGATTACGTAAGGGAGCAGACCTAACTAAGGTCATCGAAGCCAGCCTCAAGAGGGCCCTAAGGAGCCTTTTGTCCGCTGGATATTGGGATTTCAACTCAACCATTGACCAAATGATCGAAGCCGGAGACACACCAGTGATAGTGATGATGGTTGGAGTAAATGGGACTGGAAAGACAACAACTACAGCCAAGATAGCACATCGTCTGAAGAACGAAGGGAAAACAGTAGTTCTTGCAGCAGCAGATACATTCCGTGCAGGAGCAATCGATCAGTTAGAAACTCATGCCAATAAAATCGGCGTTCGTTGCGTATCCAGTCAACGAGGAGGAGATTCCGCAGCAATCGCTCGAGATGCAGTAGAAAGTGCAAGAGCCAGAGGGGCCGACATAGTCATTGTTGATACTGCAGGGCGTATGACAAACAAAGTCAACCTCATGAACGAATTGCAGAAAGTCCACAGAGTCGCACAGCCCCACCTCGTACTTTTCGTAGGAGATGCATTGGCTGGGAACGACGCTGTGGAGCAAGCAGTTGAATTCCAACGCATGCTCAAGTTCGATGGAGCAGTTCTTTGTAAACTAGATACTGATGCTAAAGGCGGCGCCGCCCTCTCCATTGCACATGCAACAGGGAGACCAATAATCTTAGCAGGGGTGGGCCAAGAATATGAGGATTTGAAACAATTCGACCCCGATTGGTTATTGCAAATGATGTTTGATTAGGTGACAAAATATGGATGAAATTTTGCAATCAGAAGAAAGTCAGAGATTCTTCTCGTTAATCCACATGTTACAACGCAGTGCAATGTTACATTTGGGCCTGGTAACAGATGAGGAAGGCATGATACACTTCAATCTCGGCGAAGCGAAGGCAGCAATTGACTTACTCGACACACTTGATAAGAGAACAAAAGGCAATCTTGATGAGATTGAAATGAATATTTTGCGTGGTCTCATTTCAGAACTAAAGATGCAATTTGTCAAAGCACCCACTCGGCAAAAGGAGATTGAGGAAGAAAAAACCCGTCAAGAAGCACTACGTCAGACCTTCACATCACCAGAGACCGCACCCTCAGATACTCTGATAGACGATGAAGAAGAGTGATTTTAGCCGAGCCATTCATGACCGCAGGCAGATTCGGACGAGGTGAGCGACATGGTGAGAGTGACTACAACAGAAGACCCAGACGCACGACTGGTCCTCATCGTTGACAACAATCCAATGGGTGCCATGCGACTTTCACAAGTTTTCACACAAATGGGTTGGAAATACGAGATTTGCGAGGACGGAGATCAAGCAGTAGACACCTACGTCAAACTGGCTCCTGATATGGCACTCATAGCGCTAGACATCCCGACACTAGACGGGCACGTTGCAGCTTTAGAAATGCGGGAATCAGATCCTGATGCCCGAATTGTCTTCATGGCACCGCGGCACCAGAGACAACTCGCAGCCGACGCAACACATTCAGCAGGCGCAGTAGCATGGTTGGAAAAACCAGTCATAAAATCAATCATCGAGGAAAATTGGGAGATGATAATGGGAGACATCCCTGCAGCCCCCGGACTCGAAGATCTAGATTCTTTGTATCCAGAAGATGTCGATATTAAACGTGCTAAGAGGGACGATGAGGACGTAATCGAAGTATCGATGGCAATGCCATTGCCTGCACCACTTCCAACGGCTGAGGTTGCACCTGCACCTAAGAAGAAGCGCTGGAAGTTGAAGATCCTCACTTTACTGATATTGTTGGGCGTCATTGGTGCCTACTATTTCTTGATGTGAACCTTGGACTTGCACGAAAGAAGAGATGGCATAAGGCATAATCATACTACCGGGCGGAGCATCCAATATTTTCTCCACCCGCGTATTTAATGCATCAACCAAACCCTCATCCAGTTGTTCGATTTTCTCGTCCAACGTGGCGTAAGCTCGCCATTGAAACCAAACAATTAGGGCCAATATCCCAGATAAAACGAGAACAATAACCCAACCAAACCCACTCATAATCACACCCCATAAACAACATCACTATACCCTTCTTTCGAGAAGAGCTTTCCACGATTCAAGAGCATAGGCTTTAGCCGCAGAAGCAGGGTCATTTGACTTATGTATTCCAGAACCAACAATAATCCCATCACTTCCTGCTAGTATAGCTTCTGAAGGATGGCCGTAACGTTGGCCCATTTCACCATCGCCAGTAGTAAGATTCACCCCCGGAGTCCAGATTAATTTTGAATTCCCAACCTTACTTCGAAGAACTGACAACTCATCAGGCCGACTACCATTACCAATGAATCCAAACACACCACTGTTAGCGACACCAGCATCAACCATAGCATCAGTGTAACCTGCAATATCTAACAAATTCCCTCTACTTGACATCTGCGCCAAAAGCAAGACTCCACCACTCCGTCCAACATCCTCCCAGGCGGCAGACAAACCATCGACAATATCGGGGCCAGATATCCCATGCGCCGTCACGACATCAGCCCAAGAACGAATATCATACACTCCAGCCATTTGGTCCCTTGATATTTTACCAATGTCCGCAAATTTCCGATCTTCAAAAATCAACAAATCCAACGATTTAGCTTTCTCACAAAGACCTGCCCAACCCTCTGGAGTCCAATCATCAACCAAATCCACATGAGTTTTGAGTGCAGCAATATATTCTCCAATCAAATCAAGGAGCATGTTTAATTCATCAATAGTTCGCAAATCAGCAGCAACAATCACTGCAGATTGTTTCCGACAAACTGTTTGCATATACTTTCGAGCCAGAGCATTATCGCAAGTTTCCCATCGCGAACCCCACACTTCACCCGGCCCCATCGAATTGACCGGTTGCACACTCGCTCCTCAATCCTTCGCCTCGAAGAAATCATCTCCAGCCCGCATCAATCGCTGATTTAGCACCATCCAAAACAGAATCCTCAACAGGTGTCCATGACATATCTAGATCCTTTGTTACAGGCTCAACATTGTAGCTACAAGTGGTGCCAATGTTCTTTTTCACCCATGCAAATGACAGTTGTGGGTGGAAGACTGAAAGAACATACGTCAATAATTTGGGCAGAAGTATTTTTGGCCATTTTCTTTCAGGGATTTTCTTTCGTAATATGTTGGCAATATCTTTCATCCACAGAGATTCGTTGAAAACGATATATCTACCACCATCTGGGCCCAAGGTTAAGGCCTTTACATGCGCCTTGGCAACATCTCTTACATCGACAATATTGACGTTCATCTTAACCAAGAAAGGGTATTTTCGTTTTAACAAATGATCAACAATGGTCATTGATCCATTCAGATGCCTTTCTGACATGACGGGCCCAAAAACAACACACGGATTGATTGAAACATAGCGTGGTTTGACATCCTCTGCCTTTGAAGCGACCCAACCCCGTGCTAGCATCTCAGCCCCGGCTTTTGCGAACCCATAAGCATTCGAATCCACGGAAGCATCATCACACCAATCCTCGTAAGTAAATACGCGCCCACTATTGAAATGGGTGCGACGAACTGCTGCAACGGAAGATGTATGTACGATTCGTTTGATACCGCCAACAGAGTCAATAGAGTCCAAGAGGTTTTGAGTCCCCAATATCGAGGGATCAACAACTTGTGTTTGAGCATCGTCTACTCCAACATACAACGCTGCTGCGCAATGTATTACATCATCACATCCTTTTACGGCACCCGTAATAGAATCAGGGGACAACAAATCCATTTCCACAATTTCCAATTTACTGGCACCAGGCAAACCTTTCAAAAACTCAGCATTTTCTAGGTTACGAACGGTCGCCCTAACCGTATGACCTTGCTCCAATAATTCGCGAACCACGTGAGATCCAATAAATCCAGCAGCACCAGTAACGAGCACCATACCATTTGCCATACAATCCTACGGAAGACGAAGACCCATCAATCAATCGACATCAGCGTTTAGCACTGACCAAAGGCGGAAACTGTCAAAGAGGGGGTCTTTGAGCCCCTAACATGGCGAAAGCAGTCACGGGCACCCCCGGAGTCGCTGACAACCCGAGCGGCCTCAAGAAGTGGTCTATGCGACAATATTGGCGCCTCCAGCAGTCCCAATCAATAATCTCGATGGGATTTTGGGTTATACTACTAACACTGAATATTTGGCCATATATTCGTTGGCGATTCGAAGGCGACGAAACTCTACTTGGCATTCCTGCAACCTATTGGGGATTTGTATCAATTTCAGCAGCCGTGATTCTTTTCGTTATGTTTGTTGGTTGGTTTTATGACCACTTCCTCACCCTTTGGAAGGAACACCAAAACGTCATATTAGAAAGAAATCCCTTTGCAACATATCTTCTGACTCCACGTGATGCCCTTATTATTGGTCACCTCGTGACAATTTTGAGAACACAACATCCTGAAGACAAGGAGATTCAAGCACAGTGTGATTGGATGGAAAAATGGATTGCTTCAATCCCCGAACTCGAGGTTTTCCGGCGCATGGTAACTGAATTAGATGCTAAACTAGATGAACAAGTCCCCGAATTCAATTTTCTCCCACATGGAGCGGTTGAAGGAGCCCGGCAAGCTGCTAAGAAAGACAAGATGAAGCCAATTGAAGAGTAAAGTCACCGCCGTAACAGATTCCCGATTACTGAGCGCAATTTACCACAGCGTTTGGACACCATCGTCTTGAGGGAACTTCTTTGCCTTTCGAAATCTAATACTAGTCTACTGACTCGATCACCCAGAATGGGCAACTCGATTTCACCCCCACCATCTTCGTTTTTGCAAATAACATAGCAACTGTCACCATCATCATGGTCGTAAACAACCGAAAGACCACATTTTTTAACGAAGTAAACAACATGTTCTAATTGAAATTCCCACAAATGTGCACGCTGCCAGTAAAGCAAAGAGTCTCCGTAAAGCCGCTTTTTAATTCGATAAATACTCGGAGTCTCAATGTATAGTAAACCACCATCCTTCAACAAACGCTTCAATTTTCTTATTTCATTTTCAGGATTCCTAACGTGCTCTAAAACGTGTGAGAAAATCACCAAATCCGCCAGGATATCACTTTCAAGCGCCTCATCAAGTCCACCCACACGTAAATCCAAGCCCTGATTTCTCCCAAATTGGATTAGATCCTCTGAATAGTCATATCCAACACAATTGGACCCATTTTCATGAAATCGCTTTAACGTCCAACCACCCCCACACCCAACATCCAAAACAAAGGGGAAATCCCGAAAAACATCACATTGATGAAGGACATCTGCAACAAGGTCCCCTTTCCATAATTTACTCTCAAAAAGGCCAGCAATATCTTCTGTTTGAGTATACAAGGGCCTATACAATTCCGAATAGTACCAAACAAGATCTGCTTCGTTTGGTTGCGGATTCATCCGAATCAAGCCACAGGCCTCGCAGAGAAATAAGGGGTAAGGGAGGCCATGCCTATCCACTCGAGTAATCCCAATATCTTGATTTTCTCCACAGATACAAGGCACTTCCAACCCATCATCGTCAAGTAATTTACCACTAGTTTCACCCAACAAATCAATGCCCTTTTCAGTTAGTGAAACAAACGGAACTCCAACCTTGTTGTAACGAGAATGCTTCAGCAACAATTCTCTCGGCATTGAGTGGTGGTATCCAATTTCACTTATCATCCATCCCAACATCCAACCAAGAGAAAACACAAAATAACCAACTGTATTATTACACACTATGCGTTCACAAGGTTATGACGCGCATTATACAGTCATTCAGCATTCCCGATGGAAGTACAGCACACCATCGTTTGAGTGAATGGAAAAGGGAAGGAGCAAACATCTCAGCCATAATTCAAATGTTACTTGAATCGGGACAAATCACCGATCAAGAAACACGTCTTGGAGATAACTGGCCAAGAGATTGGAAACGACCAACCGAAACAGTGGCAGAGAAAATGCGCAATCTCAAATGCATTTTATTCGACGTAGACGGCGTATTTACAGATGGAACCATTCTCCTTGATTCGGGCGGTAATGAACAACGCAGATTTTCTGTAATTGATGGGCACGGGATAGCTTTGCTGAGAAATTCAGGCCTTTTAGTTGGAGTAGTCAGCCGAGAACCCAGCCCAATTACTAGAGCCAGAATGGAGAAACTGAGAATGGCCGAACTGCACGTGGGAGCGAAGGACAAATCAGTAGTGCTTAGAGACATTAAAGCAAGACATGACTTGTCAGATGATGAAATTGCCTTTATGGGTGATGACGTGCCAGATTTACTAGCATTCGATGAAGTAGGCCTCCGCTTGGCACCCCATAACGCCCAGCCAACCGTCCGAGATGCTGCACACTGGGTATCTTTGAAAGCAGGAGGCAATGGCGCAGTAAGGGAGGCCTGCGAAGTCATTCTTTATTGCAGAAATTGAGCTTTTCTCCATTGGCAAAGGTCAAGAATGAATCCCACGACGGCGCAACATGGCAACCGCCAATATCGCAGAAGCAATTGCTGCCGGTGAAACATACATCATCGCAGAAATCGGCCAGAACCACCAAGGAGATCTTGAGCACGCAAAAAAATTGATCTCAATTGCAGCAGAATCTGGTGTAAACGCAGTAAAAAGCCAAAAGCGCCACACTCGAACACTCCTCACAGATGAAGAGTACGATAGGCCCTATGATTCCCCAAACGCATTTGCTGACACATATGGATTACACAGAGATGCCCTGGAACTTTCCGTCGAACAACATACCGAACTCAAAGAGCATGCAGAATCATTAGGCATCGCTTACTTTGTGTCTCCTTGGGACCCAGTCAGCTCCGCTCAAATGTCCGACGTTGGTATGCCGATTTTCAAGATTGCAAGTGCAAGTATTACCGATGAAGAGACCGTAAGAGCAGCCTGCAAGTCAGGAAAACCAGTCATAATTTCTACAGGAATGAGCACCGAAGACCAAATCGAACAATGCGTCAATTGGTTGCGCGATGAAGAAATTGAACATAGATACATTCTCCATTGCACATCGACCTACCCCTCAAAATTTGAAGAACTTAATCTGAGTTACATGAACTCACTTGCAGAAAAATATCCAGATTGTGACATAGGATTCAGTGGCCACCACAAGGGAATTGCAATGGATATAGCCGCAACAGCAATGGGTGCGAAAATAATTGAGCGCCACTTCACTCTCGATAGGACGCAGAAAGGAGGAGACCATGCGGCTAGTTTAGAACCAGCAGGTCTAGCCAAATTAGTCAGAGACGTTCGAGCATATGAATCAGCAATTGGTGACGGAATAAAGAAAATTTATGACGGAGAGAAACCAATGATTGCAAAACTACGTCGAGTAAAGTGAGGCGTCTCCATGACCACTCTTGCAGTGATTCTGGCACGAGGAGGCTCTAAGGGCATCCCTGGGAAGAATAGGCGGCTATTTCGAGGTACACCGTTGGCAGAGTGGTGCCTAAGAGCTGCCATGAATGCAACCCATATCGATCATGTACTACTTTCAAGTGACGATGACAAAATCCTTGAAATAGGCACATCGCTAAATTGTCCAGTACACAAACGCAAGCCAGAAGATGCCACCGATACAGTATCATCAGAACAATCCCTGATGGCGGCAATTTCAGAACATGAATTAGGACGAGATGCACAGATTGTATTAATGGTGCAACCAACAAGCCCATTCACATCATCGAAAGATTTCGACCAAGCACTCGAAAAATTCGTAGATGGGAATTACGACTCATTGCTTACTGTGGTGAACGACCACTCATTCACATGGAGGATTCAGGATGATGGCACAGCAACCCCTTCATACGATCCAAAGGACCGACCAATGCGCCAAAGTAATCTAAATCAACGTAAGGAAAATGGTGCATTTTACATTACCAAACGCAGTATATTGGAAAGCGATAATTGCAGGCTTGGTGGCAGAATGGGTTGCTATACCATGCCAGATTACGCCGCAGTCGATATAGATGAAGAGTTTGATTGGCTCATGGCGGAAACACTTGCAGAAAAGTTGGGCTTAGAGCCCGAGGATATCTCGTAACCTAGAACAGGCCCCTTTCAAACCCCCGCCTCTGATACCAAGATGCGCATCATACAACATTACACCATCCACTCCTATCTCTACAACATCTGCTGCCCATTTTTCCAAATCATTTTGATTTGGCGGGGGAGTGGGGGGAGGCAATTCCAGCGGCACATGGTGTGCAATATCACGAACAGGAAGCCTAGAGGATAAACCAGTACCATACCAATCCACACTAGCTAAACACAACAAGCCACAATTATGACACTCCTCAACATATGCTGAAAGAGGAGACAACCTCCACCATTCACAATCTTCTCCATCTACCCACTCATTATGGAAACTGAACTCCGTTGCCAAATCAGAATTGATCCAATCAATTACATCAACTCCATACATTTCCCTCATTAATTTAGAATCACGCAACAACATCCTAATGTGAACTTGTTCCGAATTGAGACCAACATTCTCCAACATTCGTTGAACAATTCGAAGCGTCAGGTCACACCGCAATTGATGCACAGCATCGGACACATCCAACCACTCGCTGAAAGGAGGCCCATTTTCGACTTCAGAATTATTTGCAATTGTGATTAGGACATCTAAGTCCTTTTCACCATTTTCAAAGGCAGCCCAGGCAGCACGTAACGGAGCACCAAACCCAATTAGAGACACGCCACGAGTAAAGTCGAGATGGACGCCTGTTGAACTTCTTTCGACAACAATTCGTAGCAAAGCAGTCGCATGCTCTTCGACTTCTGCCCACAAATGGTCCATGATATGTCCATTTCCCATCCGCTCACCATCTGCGTTTGAAGCAAGTAAATTCCACCGCTGCTTGGCCCACTTCGTCTGAAGAAAGCTCCTAATTTCTCCATGGTAATGACGATTCATACAAACGAGAGGAACAATGTCATGAACAAACGGGTCGACTGTATGTGCAAATTTAGAGACGGGACGATCACCAACCCACTCGTCTGATTGAGGTAATATTTCTCCCAATTTTGAAGGAAATAGAATGTGATTTCTAACAACTTCCCAATGCACCTCATTCACACCATAACTCCTCATTTTACTGATTAGCCCACCCATCCCATCCGAAGTGGCACCTCCGGATTGACTCACCCAAGGATATGGATTTGCAATAATCACTAATTTCTTAGACATCATCTACCCACTCGTTAGGAGCCCCACCATTTGCTAGATGCTTTGCCAACGACAATACTCGAGCACCATTCCCACCATCATCTTTGTATCCAAATTTCTCGAATGCAAACTTGGAAGCCACCACATCAACCTCGAACTTCCCTTCAATCACATCATGCACCAATTCAGGAGCAAAAACCGCCTTTCCGAGAACCTCTTGTAAACGCTTCAAACTTTCCTTTGGGGCACCTTTGTTTTCCAAAGTAATCGTATTCACAAACAACTTCTTGAACGCCATCGCTGGGACAATTACAGAACTAGCTGGAGAGACTACCACATCAGCACAATTAACCAATGACAGATACTCTTCCTGTGAGGTAAAAAGACGCACACCTTCTGGTATTTTGAGCATTTCACCATTCATAAATTCCACCGGATGAGGCTTGTAAATCAATTGATATTTTTCATTACGCGAATAGGTGTCAATAATTTGCTTGAAAACATGATCTGAGGGCACCTTCACCTCACTACGATGTGTGCCCAACATTAGCACCAATTTCCGCGCACCATCTAAATCATACTCTTCACAAAAGTCAGAACGACTCTTCACGGATTGCAGATTATCAATCGATGGAGAGCCAGTAATTATCTGCAACTCAGGTGGCGCACCATATTCTGAATTGACTTTCTTGCAAACTTCCGACCAGACAGCATTGGCAGTGCAACCCATCATAGAACCCCTATATGTGCCCCATTTCCAAGCAACAGTTGGCATACCATGGTCTATCGATAGCACAGGAATTTTTTCTCTGTTAGCCCATGGAATTAGTTGATATTTGGCATGACCTTCATGGGGAGTAACAACAAGCACAAGATCTGGCTTCCATGGCAGCAAATTTTTAATCGCTTTACAGTGATAAGAACCGCCTTGGACACTACACCCACTCCATCGAAAATTTCCCTTCTTAAACCGATTAGGTGTCCATGAAAATCGATCCCAAAGAAAATCTCGAACCCGGTGAAGAATAGGGTTACGTGGGGCAAACGTACCAGGAAGAGGCACATTTTTCCCGATGTAAAAAACATATTCAATACCCCGTTCTTCGCAGGCCGATAAAACCGATTGTACGTGCTGAAGATGTGCAGGATATTCACCTCCAAAAATCAAGACACGCATGTGTTCCACCGCCCTCCCTCAATCGGTGAAGGATTAAAATTAACACCATGTTCAAATCCAATCGATAGCCCCGCCGCCCTATGGGGCGGCGTACGCACGCGAGTGCTATCATCGCCATTCTATTGGTTACATCATTGTCCGGTTGCTTTGGTGTAGAGGAAGAAGCGACCAAACAAATTGAGGAAATATACCCGAGCGTTTGGGACAGGCACAACCTCGAATGGAATACGAGTCATACTCATAGCTTCTTGCTTGAACCTGGTCCACATTTCGCCCTCGATGTGCAGGAAGCAAACATCGAGGTTGATACTACGGGTGTTTGGGAAGGTGGCCCCAATTCTGCCAACGTTCATCTTTCCTATTGGCTACCATCAAACACACAAGAAGGCGAACAAGTCCCAGTCATTGCTGTAGTAAGCCCATATTTCTCATACGGCTCACCGGGGGACGAATCCTCACCAACCAATGTGGTTGGCGCAGGCCGCGGTGAATTCATCTACGACAATTACATTCCACACGGCTACGCGTTCGCGCAAGTCGCCGTATTCGCCACCGAAGAGAGCACTGGTTGCTTCGATTATAGAGGAGATGGTGAAGGACTGAGTATTCACACCGCTGTTGAATGGTTGGGTCAACAAGAATGGAGCAACGGCAACGTCGCTATTTATGGCAAATCCTACGAAGGCGCCACTGCTTGGGAGGCCGCAGCCCAAGGCAGCCCACATCTGAAAACCATTGTGCCCATATCGGGCACCACCGCCCTTGGCCCCCTCCTATACAAAAATGGAAGCGCAGAAGCTAGGAGTCAGGTAATGCACTCGAACTATGGCGGTAGTATTCTAGACTATGATGACGATGATCTTGACAACATGTGTGGTGATGTAGTCGAAGGATTCCTTGCGGGGCCTACACGCTATGGCCTCGGAGAATTCGATCCATACATGGATAATTATTACGACGAGCGCAGCCATATCGACAAAGCCCTTGGCACCTACAATGGCAGTATTTACTGGGTCCAAGGACTTCAAGATTGGAACGTAGATCCACACCAAGTATTCGGAGGACCCCCAGGGGTGAATTGGTATCAGGAATACATCGACAACGGCTACGATGTCGCTGGCATGATAGGGCAGTGGGAGCATAACTATCCAGATCAATGGACGAAACACAACAATCAGGATTCAGGATACGGTGGTGAAGCAATCCACAACATGACTCGATGGGATTGGGCACAAGATCTCTTTGAGTGGTTTGAGTATTATCTGAAAGGAATAGGCCCACAACCCCCACTTCACGCCCAAGTTCAACGCAATGATGGTGAATGGAGGATTGAGGAAACATGGCCACCAGAAGATGTTGAACTCCAGCACTTGGAATTGTCATCCTGCACCTCATCCGGGACATGGGTGGGAACTGGGTCATTCATTGTAGGTGGCGATGATACACTGACGGTTGATTGTGATCCATTCAATGACAATTCAGACACACATATTGCAGGACTCGCCCCTCTCCATCTGACAGTCGTTCCGAATTTTGATGGAGGACAAGTATTCATCGAAATGCAAGATGCAGAAACAGGCATTCGACTCGGACATGCTACGATGGACGTAAGATATCATGCGGGTGGATATGAAGCCCAAACAGTAACGCCCGGCTCAGCCGTTGTGATGATGATGGAATTCCAAGCTATTGATGCAATTTTACCCGCTGGACATGGGTTGAGATTTGTGATGTCGGAATCGGGTGAAGACTACCTCCCTCCTGCCTGTTCACCCACTTGTTTCTTGCATGTATTACCTTCACTTTCCACCTTCGACCTCCCCACTATCGAACGCAACGGTAGTAATGTACTAATTACACCCCAGGTGCAATCAGAGTAGGAATCCACTAAGATCCTCAATGATTCTCAAAGAACTATCATCATCAGGACAATGCTCAAGAGCATTTCTGGCCGCTTCGAAAGCCGCCATTTTATTCCCCAACATTTCATGTGCCTTTGCAAGATTTGACCAAGGATGTCCTTGCGCATCGTATCTTTGAGAACGAGTTGCATTGGCTAACCAAGGTATGGCAGCAGCAGGTTGTTCCATTTCCATAAGTATGGCACCAATATCATTCCATGGGTTACCAAGTCGTTCATCAGTTTCTATGGCCTTTCTACACCAACCCAATGCACCCCACAAATCATCCATTTCAGAGAGTGCCCAACCTAGGAAAGTAGCAGACTCAGCAGTGGGTGCAAGTCTGAAAGATTCACCCTGATGTTCGGCTGCCAACTCAAAAATTCCCATTTGCAGTAGAACATGACCCATCCTAAACAAATCATCAGCCATTCTTTCTCTGAAACCACCCACTTCACCATCGATTACATCAGTATGGACAGGATCTATTGAAAACCAAACACGCTCTATCATATCCAACATTCTTGCCGGGCCAAACCGGTCCCGAGTTGGTAGTGAATTAGCCTCAAGCCATGCGTTTTCAATTAGCCTAGAATCAATATCAAGTGGAACGAACTCCTCATCAAAATCATTTGTTTCAAGTGCAATTAGGAACTCTTCAGGCCACGCATCAACTTCCCAGCAGGCAACCCATTGAGCCATCAATTCACCTTTGCCATGATGCTGAATCAATTGCAGCATACTTCTCCCTTCATTGAGAATTGGCAAAACAGCATAACCTTCCTCATTTACTCGCATCATCAAATTTAGAGGAAGCGATTGGAACATTCCTGTAGATAGTAATCGATCAAAGCCACCATCTGGCATCACATCCTCCAGATCACCAACTCCAACAAACTCCACATCACAACCAAAAGCACTTGCAACAATATTCAACCTTAGGGAGTTCCAACGTTCTTCAAGGACCTCTCTTCGGGTTTGGTCATATTCAACAACAACGATATGCGACGCCCCAATGTACATCAGCAACTCAGTCCACCAATTCCCTCTAGGCCCTAGTAAAAGTACAGAATCGCCACGTGTAACTTGAAGCAACTGGAGAATCTGTGACGTTTCAAAGAGACCTGGTAACAATGAATGTGGCATGTTTGTATCAACCCACCAAGGCACTCGTAAACTAGAAGCATCAAGATTCTGAATTTCATCTTCTAATGGGAAAGGGAGTCCATGAACCCCTCTTGGGCATTGACGCATTGCATCTAGAACCTCATCAAGTTCTATGACGCCAAACGCTTCAAGCCTCCCCATGTGAATTGAGTGATTAGGAAGTAACGGCCATTCCTCAACAAGAGGCAATGCTGCAACATCACATGATGGTAACCCTGACAACGGATTTACACTCACAATCATCGAGTTTCCAAATGAGCACTTGAATACCACCCATCCCAAAGGGACACAGACCTCGATTTCAAGGCACTCCCTTTCACGCCATTAACGCAACAAACTATCGACAGATTCTACGATTAAGTCAGGACATTGCTCAGCCCCTTCGCTCAGTTGCTCAACATCAGACATTGTTGCTTCTCCAGATAACACAAGAATTCCTTTGACACCGGCTCTGGTTGCCATTGCCATATCTGTATACAACCTATCGCCGATCATTGCACATCGCTCCGGCGACAACCCCAACTCACCAATCCTATGCATTATCATCGCGGGCTGCGGCTTCCCGCAAACATGCACCGGCTGAACACCTGTTGTAGCTTCAAACATGGCCATGTACGCGCCCGTATCAGGCAAGCCCCCGTCAGGCGAAGGGCACACCATGTCTGGATGACTCGCTACCATAGGAACTCCCTTATGGAGATGTATTGAAGCGGTTGAAATCTTTTCATAATTTATTTCAGTGTCATAACCGAGAACCACAATTTCAGGATTTTCCGAATCCATGGTCAATCCAGCATCAACAAGCATATTTTTCATGCCCTCAGTACCAACCAAATAGACTCGGTCGTAGTCAAAGCCATGGAGCCAAGCAATCAAATCATGTGTCGACAATAGCACTTCGTCTTTAGTTGCAGGAATCCCCAAGGCTTCTAATTTCTCAACATATTGTGCTACTGATTTACTGCTGTTATTTGATAAGAAATAACGCTTAACACCCTTCTCATCACATCGAGCAAGGAAGTCCAAAGCCCCACCAATTAAGTCACCTCCAAGATAGATTGTACCATCCAAATCAAGGAAAACAGCATCAATACCCTTCAAATCCGCATTCATAATACATACCTCAGAATAAGAGTGTCTTAATCATCCACCATTTTGAGTGGAACTGGCCCTGGGCCTCCTTAGAAGCGATCATATCAGTAAGTGCTCTTTGCAACTCGTCTTTCTTGACGGCTTTACCTATGAAGAAATTCATTAACCACTTTTTCTTGACTAAACGCTGTAGTTTGTATGAGTTTGTTAATTCCGCAGAGAGTTCTTTCCACAACTTATTTTGATATTCATCTGCCGATTCTTTAGTAAAACCATCTTGATGTATTTTCAGATCGAAAACCGTTGAAGCAAGTTTTGCAGAGAGTAAAGCATTGCCAATNCCTTCTCCAGTGAATGGATCCACTAGTGATGCTGCATCTCCGACACATATTGCGCCACCCATNGCAGATCGCCTTGGTTGGAAGGAAGGAGCNCTCTTCCTTGGGCTACCAAATGGCAATTGCCATGCCTTGCCCGTTCTNGGAACCATCTCCGCGTTGGCAAANCGCTTCTTGAATTTGGGAGATTCTTCTATTACCCATTTCTGNAGCTTCTTGAGNTTCGTNTTCTCCTTTTCACGCTCTCCGATAACCATGCCGATGCCTACATTTACCACGCCATTNCCTACCGGGAAAATCCAGAAATAACCTGGAACTACACCATCTATGAAGTGAATTTCAATTGCACCTTTCCAATCNTCGCAACCTTCCACTCCCGTCCAATATTCTCGATATGCATCACAGTAGTGCCATTTGTCGACCATTGGTTCATCATGATGNNTAGTGATTGCCCTTGCAACGGGNCAAGTATAACCGCCAGCACCAATAGTTATTGGAGCATTAAAGTTGAGANTTTCACCACCATGCGTGCCCGTGACACCNGTCACCGACTCGTTTTCAACATGNACTTCTTTCACCAGAAATTTTTGAATGACAGATCCTCCAGNGCCAAGCACNTTTTCAGTCGCATTACGGAAGAGAAGAGTATCAAATTGTTTCCTAGGTAGGCTATATCCAGCCTCACGATTTTCGACTTCGTCTTCTGGTAATGCAATTCGCACCTCCTTGTTATTAGGTGAGCCAAATACGATAGCATCCACTCGGAAATGAGGAGTTTTTTCGAGTATGGGTTTGACNCCTAATTCTTCAACATGCTTCAGAGACTTTCCTCCAACGGCATCTCCACATGTTTTGTCTCTTGGCCAACTTGCTTTTTCCAGGAGTAGAACCTTTGCACCTTTCATAGCCATGTAAGTAGCAGTGGCACTGCCTCCTGGACCACCCCCAACCACAATGACATCAAATTGAGAACCACTTGCAGGAACAGGGCCAGAATCTATCGGCTCATCCCAATCCATCGCCCTCACCTTTTCCTATGACATTGCATTAGGCCTTCAAGTGTTGGGGAGGGGGTTTCATGGACATTTACTCCCTCGGCACCGCATGGCGGACCAAATTACAATCATCCAAACCACCTTACCAATTGACTGGCTAGAAGCCGAAGTAGGTGCATTTTCTCAGCAATTAGTAGATGCTGGTGCAGGGTGTGTGCAACATGAAAGGATCCGCTCAACATATCGCTGGGNNGGGGNGATACAATCTGCAGAAGAATGGCGTCTCCAAGTCAAAGTACAAGCATCCAAAGTGGAAGATGTAGTCAGCAGCATTACAAACAATCACCCGTATGACACTCCCCAAATAATCTGGTTNTCAGCTCATGCAGAGAAAAAATATCTTGAATGGATTGCACAAGATTCTGTGTGATATTACCGCTCCCATTTGTTGAAGTGCTGGACTATGCCCACGACTGTTATGGCAGATGACAATTCAGANAAAAGATTCGCCACCCGAGCAGTTCATTCAGGCACACAACAGATNGAAGGTGCAGTTAACACCCCTATTTTCCAATCCTCAACATATCANCTAACCGATGAACGATATGCAGGCTGGGCAGCAGGAGCCCAGCACACGCTCATTTATTCTCGATTGTCGAGTGTGAACTCAGAGGCATGTGTGGAGAAGATTTGNGCGATGGAAGGTGCAGAAGATGGCGAATTATTTGCCAGCGGTATGGCTGCAATTTCGACGACATTAATGGGCCTTTTATCAAATGGTGACCACATAGTTGCNAGCACCGATATTTATGGTGGAACATATGGGTTGATGACACAAGAATTACCACGATTTGGAATAGAAGTTAGTATGGCAGATATGCAGGATCCTAGTTCATACGAAGCGGCAATTGAAGAAAATACAAAGATGTTGTATATCGAAACTTTATCCAACCCTGTTCTGAAAATTTGTGACGTTGAAGCAATGGCAGAGATTGCGAAGAGACACAATCTATTGCTGGTTATAGATAACACCTTCACGTCTCCATGGGGCTGTCAACCAATTGCAATGGGATGCGATCTTGTANTTCATTCAACCACCAAGTATCTTGGTGGCCATTCTGATATAGTTGGGGGGGCAGTCGTAGGTCGTGCTGATTTAATCGCAGAAATGTTCCCCAAGAAAGTCCATTTTGGAGGATCTCCGGATCCTCACTGTTGCTATTTGTTAGAGAGAGGAATGCGAACCTTAGCAGTTAGAATGCCGGTACATTGTTCCAACGCCGCCGAGATCGCAAAACGTCTAGAGGCCCACCCTATGATTGANCGCACACTTCACCCNTCACTCCCTAGCCACCCAGATTACGAAAGAGGCCAACGAATAATGCCCAAGGGGACGGGCATGATTTCATTTGTCGTAAAAGGTGGAGATGCAGCAGCTCTGAAATTTATGCGAGGTTTAAACATCATTTTTGAGGCAACTAGTCTAGGAGGCATCGAGAGTCTGATAGAATGTCCATTTAACTCAAGTCACATGTCAATTCCCGAAGACATCAGACATGCAGCAGGCGTCGTCCCCGGATTTGTTAGAGTCAGTATTGGGTTAGAAGATGTAGAGGATTTGTGGAGTGATATCGATCAAGCCCTTCAGAATATTTGACCCAAGATATTTTGATTATTTTCTATTAAACAGATTATTTCTGCATTTTTGTAATGTGCAAAAATCCAGTTTTAATGCATCAAACTCAGATTTTCTTGAAAATCATACTTGGTGCACCGTCTGACAATTCGGACATCGAATCCTTCCTGAATACTCACTGGGGAATCTTAGATTAGATTTGCAATTGACACACTCTGCAGAGAACTTCTCATTCGGAGCAGATTCATGATGCTCCTTCAATNTAGAAATCAAAACATCTTTTTTCCCTGAAATAGGTAAACCCTCCTCCTTTAATTTCTCTTTGAGTTGAATAACGGTCAAAGACTCATAATCGATTTCATCAACCATAACATCTCTAGAAATAGCAGGAAGATACAGATCCTCCGCCTTCATGAACCAGGACCAAGGGCGCGCCAAAGTNATCAGTCCACAGGGGAAAAGCAAGATAGATGCCCACATACTGAATTTAGCACCCGCTCCCCAGAATTCACAAGTTTCGTCACAGGTCCCTGCGCCCCCCCAGGTACCCACTCCAGAAAGAATCCAAATGAATCCCATGAGGATCATCAGTAAAACACTCAAAACGCTGCCCGCAATTATGGAGAACCCAATCATTTGCGCCGTACCCCCTTCAGATTTTTCGATGATAATTTTTTCTCGCACATATGACATNGGAGAATTTCCAATCGTAGAGGACACGNCCGTACCCTGCGCATCANTCGNAAGAGGAACCGNGATATGTTGGNNATCCGGGTTTTGAGACAAGAATACCGTTTTTTGTGTCTTGGTTCCCAAAGCGAACGCAAACCAAACAATTGAACNCAAACACATCAAAATCGAGAGCAAAGCGATCCAACAATTGGCCCAAACATCAGCTCCATCAACCGTATCCCCCTCGTCATATTTCGCACTGTTTACAGAACCTGCTACCATTAGGATGAGGATGGCGACACTAGCGAGAATGACCGGTCCAGCGAACTTCTTCCAGTTCATGGCAACCCGACTAAACACCTAACCTTCAATGATACCCCGTCATTAGGGGCTAAAAATTCTAAGAAGCAACAACAAAACAACCGAAAAAGAATAGCAATGGACTAAGGGCACACCCAACCAATGCACCAACCCCAAGTCCCTTGTTCCCGATTACAAATCCAATGAGAGCAGTACTTACTCCAGTGATGGGCCAAAGCCAGCAAATTATCAATCCGAAGTCACTGAATTCAGGGCCATAATAGAAACCTTCGATAGACATCATTAATGGTAGAACAAGAAATGTCGAGAGTCCTAAACCGATCTTGAATTGCTTCCAATATTCCAGAGCAAGTAAGTTTTCTAGGTCGGCTTCACTCAATTCAGAGCCGCCCCCTCCCTCCAAATCACCCACAAGTATTGCCCCATGGCTAATCATGGATTCTGCCCATTCGAATTCTTCCTCACAATGAGGGCATTCATATTGCCCAAAATCATCATCGTCTAATTCGACAATTTCATCACAATGCGGACATTCTATTTCGACCATATAATTCCCCATTCATTGACTAAAAGCACTCATCCCCTCTCCGTAAGCAGCTGTGATTATGTACCACACCAAACCTATGCCACAGACGACACCAATGAAAATCAAAATCGGAATAAAGTGACGTAAGTCAGAGAATGAGAAGTTATCAGCTGGCATGATGTTGATGGTGTAATCATCATCATTTCCCCAAGTAAATTCTTCTTCACAATACGGGCATTCAAACAATCCAAAATCCCCCTCCTCCAATTCAATGTCCGCATCACAATGTGGACATTCAATCGTGACCATGCATGAAGCAATACCGGCCGAGAAATAAGTTTTGAGCCTGCTTTTCACTCAGACATCAACAAAATCAGAGGCCCCACTTCGTGTTGCAAAGGCTTTCATGGCCTCTATGTAATCGTCTGAAGATCCATCTTCTACAAGCACTTCACTCGCATCATACAATGCCTTTAGCGCTGGCACCCAATCTCCACCTTTGTCTCTTGAATCAGAGTCAAAATGCCAACCTTCAGATTCAGCGCGTTCATGGACATTTATCCAAGCCCAGCCAAGCGCCTTTTCTCCGCCTTCTTTACCCTTCTTTGCCATTGAAATAGTCGACCCTATCCCTTCAATTCGCGCCATTCGAATCAATTTATCCGCATACCCGCACAGGCCCAGCATATCCCCCTCTTTCCAAGGGAATCTCGATAGAAGAAGGTGCTGCAAGCGCTCAGACTCCATCTTTTTGAAGAATGCTCCAAAACCCTGTTTTCTTTTCGTTTGCTTTTCTACAATAGCCTCAGCATCATCTCCAGTGATACCGTAAATCTCCTCTAGAATCAAACATCCCCATTCGGGCCACAAAGCAACCAGATTCGCGTGGCAAGAGTTCTCTTCCATTCGAATAACATGACTTTCTGTAACCTCGGCGGAGCCTCCACCTATGTGCAAACCCCCATCAATTAATGCCTCAGAAAACACCAATTCAAGTGCCGCTTTTTCAGGAGCGGAACCACTAACATGTTCCACCATTCCAGCCAAATCTTCCGTTGGCCACCATCGCTCACCTACGATACAACCCGTGTCGATATTCATACACAACGCATTGCGTAGAGTAGAGGTGAGTTTTGCATCAGGCAATGCAAGATTTAACCAAGAATCAACAACATCATCAATTTTCTCTTGAGTCGATTGAGACAAATCAACATCTTGCGGCCAACCTTCAGGCCGCCAATCCCATTCCACTTTTGCAAAATCAGATAATCTTGGAGGTAGAGCCCTGATTGCAATTGTTCTGGCAAAAGAGTCCTTTTCACTTACAGAATCTAAATCATTTTCACTCAAAATTACTATTTCATCTCGGATTGAAATGCGAACACCCGCACCCTCCACAGCACTAGGTGAATAGTATACAGAATCTTTTTCAGTAAATTTCATTGGAGCATCTTTCAGAGATTCTTGTAACCAACCCATGGGTGGAACAGCATCATTTCCAGTACAAATGATTCCACCGTCCAGTGAATAAAACCACCAACCGCGTCTAGCATGATCTTCCCAGGCCAAGAGTCTCTGACTGGGGTGGACGTGATTTTGGAATGAGACCAATTGAACAGGTTTAGCAACGCCCCTTCGGACGAAAGACGAGGAACCAAAGATGGGATGGTCAAAGACACCAACCATATTCCTCTCATCATCATGCGCGGCGTGCAAAGAACCAGCGAGAGCACGAGCGACAGAGTCACCACGTTTCTTCATCATTCGTTTCCCCAACCATTTCCTATCATTCTTTTTTGCAATCACCTTTTGACATTCTTTCAGAGAACGTTGCACTGGGTCTCTCCGCCCTCTTCTGATATCATATGCTATGATAGGCATACGCTCATGCGGATTTTCCAACAACTCTTTCAGATTCTTTTCTAGCCGTTTAAGCACACCTTCAGATGCCCTTTTCGTGCCACGCGCACGCATACGCTGTTTTTTCTGTCCGGGGAATTCGACTTTACTTGGACCTGCCACACCATCCCCTCCGAATTTCCGAACCCCTTGTCAGGCTTGACGCCTCCGGTTCACCATCTCGCCAAAGCATCAGCTTCAACATCGTGTAATTTAGCAGGAAAAATTAGGCAATGAATACGGCCTTGCTGTATTTTCGCAATCTCATCAGATAAACCGACAAAGATTGATTGATCCTTTGTACCCATATCTGAGCACAAAACAATCGACCAGTCGGAAATATCCACATCTAGTTTTTCTGCCATTTTGCCTAAGACATCCATTGCTACTTTTGGAGACATTGGTTTTTGTTCACCATTGCCCATCCCCGTAGGGTCTAAATCAAGAAGAACAAGTGTATGCAAATCCCTCGTACGGTTAGATACAACAATTTCCAATGGAGAAACTGGTAAATATTCACCATAGGGGTATGCAAACGTTGCTTGCCTCCCAAAACGGTATGATTGAAGTCCAACAGCGCCAGTTACAATTGTGGTAATAGATATGCCATGCTCAACATAACAAGGAACCCCTTCTTCATTACAACGAATTTGTAAATCCACGTGTGTGGTTGCTTGCAAAGGATCTCCTACAACCATTAGAGCAACCTTTGTTTTGCGTGCTAAACTCAACAATTCATCGGGATTTTCGACCGCAGAACGCATTCGTAATTCCCAAGTTCCAACGACCTCCTCCAACAATTCGACTTCCTCAGGAGGTAGAAGGGCAGTATAGCCCTCAAGAAAGCGGTAATCTGCGTTACGTGCCCCGGCCAATGCAGATTGACTCATTAGATTCAAATCTCCAGGCCCCAATCCTATCAACCAGAGACCATTATCCTGCATTGTATCACTCCGTCATTGTCAAGCGCAGAACGCTCGTGGGTCGCAACGAGCGACATGCAACATTTGAGCGTGCCGAGCGCTGAAACCGAGAAAATACTCCAAACTCTACAGTCAGGCGGCAATCTTCCAGAGAGCGCCAGAGTCATCACCAATCCAGATGAACCAGGACACCGATTAATACCATTCATCGGAATATTGGCGGGTGATTTACTTGAGTATCAGGTGCACGAAATTGATACCAAACCATCTCCCAAATCATACAGGGATCACCTTCAACACATACTTCCAGTTGAGATTTTCGAATCGATTGATTGGCCAACTAGGCATGAGTTCATTGGAGATTTGATATTGATCAAATTGGATGAAATGCAACGCCAATATGGAACTGAAATCGCTCAAGCCTTTCTCCATCAACATACAAGAGTAAGAGCAGTCTTTGAAGATAGGGGGGTAACTGGACAATTTCGAGTCAGAGACCTCTTTTTACTTGGAGTTAGGAATGGAGAAAACCCAACGACACACACCTTCCTAACAGAAGGCGGGCATAAGATAGCCGTAGATCCATCGAAAGTCTACTATTCATCACGACTTTCCACTGAGCGCGAAGGCACTCTTGATTGTGCCAGACGTTTATCCGTGGAATTAGGAAGGCCTCTATCAATTTGCGATCCCTATGCAGGAGTGGGACCCTCAATAGTCCCTCTTCTTTCAGAACCCGATTTGGTTGGAGAACTATTTGTTAATGACATGAACCCTGCCACAACCGATTTTCTCAAAATGAACATTAAGCATCCTAATGTGACCATTGAATGCACAGACGCTCGCCAGTTGAAACAGCGAGATGAGTTATCCGAATCATTTGATCTATTACTGATGAATATACCACATGACACAATAAGCCACTTACCGGAATTGTTACCACTTCTCCGTAAAGGCGGCATAGTTAGAGGATGGGCAGTGATTGAAAACAGTGATTTTGAATCCGCAAGTAACTATCTTACTCAGATACTTGGACACAATGTCAATATTGAGATACGAAGGTCCTATTCTGCAACGGCAAATCTTTGTCGTTTTGAGGCCAAAAAAACTGACTAATTGTATCGTATTTAGGCGCCCCCGCCGGGATTTGAACCCGGGTCGGAGCCTCGACAGGGCTCCATGATAGGCCACTACACTACAGGGGCTGAGGGGGCAAGCGACATCGGACCTGTATTTAATCGGCACGCGTTCCGACGTTTGGGTGCGGACATGACCGAAGAAGCCTCGGAAAACGATAATCAAGAGGAGAAAACACCTGAAAAAACAATCACAGGGCCACCAGTAGGACCGCCAGCAGGCCCACCTTCAGGCCCACCTTCTGGTCCGCCAACAGGTCCGCCGGGTCGCGGGATGGGCGGGAGAACAATGTTCGGAGGCGGCCCTCCACAACCCACGGGCCCACCTATGGCTGCACCATCAGCACCGACAGGTGCACAAAGGATGCACACCGGTTCAGATGTTGCAATAGAGGCCGCCCAAGAAAAAATAGTTGAGAGTAAAAAGATGGTTGATGCTGACGAAAAGGTTGAACTTGAGAGTTTACGCCAAGAAAATGAAAATCTCAAACAGGGAATGGCAGCTGCTGTAGAGTACATTCAGGATGTGGAAAACCCACCAATGCCCCCAATCGTAGGAGACGGCTTTGTTGTCCCAGGGGATGTTGTAGGGATGTTTGCAACCTTGGGTAGGCAACTACACAAAGAGCGTTTATTGCATGGCACCGCCGGGTCATTCAGCCTTCTCTCAACAACAGTCCCCAATCTTGTTCACATTACTCGTCAAGGAGCAGCCCTTGGCCTGATGAATGAAAATGATTTGATCACCGGTCGCCTAGGCGATGCAGCACCCATTCAAGCGAGTGAAGATTGGCGAATACATAGTGTGGCACTAGCAATTGCGAGTTTAGATCACGAAGGCAGAGGGGCATGTGTACATGTTGCCGCACCATACACTACAACATTGAGTTTAGAAAAAGACCGATACGCACTAGTTCCTACAGATTATGAGGGCCGTACAAATTATGGTCGAGCAACGATTGTTGATGTACAGTATAGTGATATGGAAGGATATCTAAATGAGATTACAGAAGCCCTCAAGCAAACAGGTAACAAACTATTCGTGGCAAGAGGCCATGGCATCTACGCATTGGGTTCTGATTTACTCGAAGCATGGGGGCACGCGGCAGCATTTGAACACAGCATGCGAATCTTGTACCTCAGCGAATTGGCAGACCTGTGACCAACGTCACCTTGATTGAGCGCCAACCATTGCCCAGTGCAATGACAAACAACCCTCTCGTCATTGATGTGGTAGATAACGGGGGTCAATGGACTCACCGTGAATGGCGGATGCTGAGATATTTAGGAGTCGACACACAAATAATTGAAAACAGCACACCAGTATCTGAATTACGTAAATTAGACGGATTGATCCTTTCAGGAGGTGCTGCTAGAGTTGGCATTACAGGTGAATTGGGAAATTGTGGAGCATATCTGGAATTATCGATTCCAATTTTAGGAATCTGTGCAGGACATCAATTCATGGCAGGATTTTATGGAGGTTCAGCGACTGTAGCTGTAGAGCCAGAATTTGGTGCGGCTGAGATTAGTTTAGTTAATGGGGGAGGAAAGATATTTGCAAACACCCCACAATCACAAACAGTGTGGGAATCCCACAACGATGAGGTGGACGAGATACCATCCAATTTTTTCATTACAGCAAGTAGCGATTCTTGCAAAGTCCAAGGCATGGAAAACGACCAAGGAGACCGCTTCGGCCTGCAGTTTCATCCAGAAGTAAATGATTCCGAGTATGGGCAACAAATGTTTCAGAACTTCATCGAAATTTGCCGCGATGCTAGAGACGCATCTGAGTAGGACTCTAGCGACGGCTTCAAATGGGAGTGGCGAGTCGGCGGCTCGATGGCAAAACCAGTAGACTACAAATGTCTGAACTGTGGATTTCTCGATAAGTTCGAGGGCGCTCGCTCTGGAATCTCTTGCAAGTCATGCGGATTCAGAATCTTTGTCAAGCCCCGCAAGCAGGGCCACAAGACCTTAGAAGCCCTTTGAATCGACTTATTCAAAGACCGCGAGACCTCCGCAAGTTCTGATGGCTTCGTGGCTGACAACTTACGCGCCAACACGCTTTGTTCAGTTAGCAGTTCCTGAAAATATTCAGCGCCAATTTATCAAGGCTAGTTTGGCAGGAGATCCTCCACATTTACTTATCACTGGTCCAGCAGGAGTTGGAAAGACTGCAGCATGGCGATTAGTCGCACGACAGATCCTCGGTCCAGGTTGGAAATCCACTTGCCATATTTTACAAGCAAGAGACCTTGCAAGGCAATCAGGTGCAATGAAGAAATTCGAGGATTTTCTTCGACCTGTAGGTCAACATTCGAAGGACACACTCGCTAGCCGAACAAGTCTAGATGCATTCGATCGTAACATGTGGGAGGGAGATGTTGGTGAAGCACCCTGCGGTGAGGAAACTCCAATCCACGAAGGCCGGGCTCCAGTAAGCCGCCTAATTATCATTGAAGATGCAGACCACTTAGGTCCACGTAGACAGCCCTATCTTCGCCGTATGATGGAGTCGGAATCCCATACAACACGATTCATATTCACAGCACGTGCCCCTAGCCGAATTATCGACGCACTCCGTAGTCGTATGCAACACATTCGAATCCCATCTGTAGAAGAATCTAGAATTGTCGCAACGATACTCAAAGTGGCCAAATTGGAGGGCGCTAATTTAGCCGAGGGTTTAGCAGAAGATATCGCCCATGTTGCTAATGGCAACTTGAGGCGCGGAATATTCACGACAGAATTACTTGCAAGAAGAGGTATGACAGAAGAAAGAAACCGTCTCTATGACGTTGTAACTGCAAGCACACTACAACATGCCCGTCGTATGATAGATCTAGCGCTTCGTGGAAGAGTCATAGAATGGAAGTGGGAGAAGCAAGGTAGTCGAAACGTCAAATCCCTTGAAGGGGCTATGGGACAACTCGATGAAATAATGACTGCACATGCATTAGATGCCGAAGATGTAGTACATCAGATTCATATGGAGTTAGTAGGAAACCGTTTGATGCTACCAGACCAACTTCGTACCGAAATGCTCAACTCTCTCGCTGAATGTGATATTGCATTAAGGCGAACAATCCATCCAAGAATCCAGATTGAGCATTTCTTGCATCAGGTTTCAATTGCAGGACAGCGCCATGGACTTTCCATCCAATAAATTGCACATTAGATGGGGTACGAGCGCGGCAGGATTCGAACCCACGGAGCCCGGCTTAGGAGGCCGGTGCAATATCCAGCTATGCGACGCGCCCAAACCCCCCTCATGCCATGTATTGAAGGAGGTTACGCTCTAAACAAGCGTCAGCCTGATGACCTATTAGGTCCTCACCCAAGTTGTTCAGATGCAGAGCGACGACGCTGGAGTCAATCTCCCCCGGCCATATGGCGACAAGTTTGATTTCAAAGACGGGCTTGAAGATTTAATTGAAAATCGCCTAACTCGACGCGAAAACGCCCGCCGTTTATTCGGTCGACTTGCAGATAGATGGTTGTGGAGATTCATTCGAAACATAATTCCAATTTCGACAATATTGGTTGTAATTGCGGTAATGGCAATCCCTGGCCAAATCAACGCCTCGGTTGCTGCGTTGGTGTCAGCCATAGTGATTTTAATTTTCATTGCTCCATCAACAGCAGCTAGTAATTACGCATTGTGGGTGGGCATGGATCGCCTCGGTGCTAGAGGTAGATTGCGTGGTGAAAGAGACAGTAGTATTGAGAGAATCCTCAATACCTTACAAGAAAATCGCCTTCACGAACATATGCGAGTGACCTATCTTCTAACTTATTGTCTCTTACTTTGGGTCGCCGATAGATTCCCCGAAGGCGACGAAACAAGAGGCCTCCTCTTGGTGATTAGCATCCTCCTCGCGAGTATTGCTGTCGTTCATTCTATTCTAGTAGAACGGCGGACACCAAAACATTCGGATGATCTTCCATTTTTAGTGCACCATGCACCTAGTCAACACAAAAGCACCCTCAACATACCCCTCACAGAGATTATGCGAGCACACCTCGACCCTGAAAGTTTGGAAAGATTCAGTAAATGGGAAGAATACTTGCATGCCGAATTCAAACAAAATATCGACCCGGTACATGCCATTGAGCATATTCTTCACATCACCCATCTCAGAGGTCAACAGATAATTTCTCACAAGCAATTTGTTGTAGAATTAGAGGAGTTAATCGACTCAAAGGAGGTGAACTCATCAGTTATTGAAAATCCACATTTGGATCTCCCAACACTTTCTCGATTAGTAGGCCACACCCGCGCATGGCAGAGCGCATTTTTCAGACAAATTGACCGTCTTCAATTTGGATTAATGGATCACAATGAATCTCTTGCCGGCCATTCATGGAGAATGGATGCCAGTTTACCACTGAGGTGTGGTGAATCTCGCGGCGATTTATTTGTAGTAGTGAATAATTTAGGAGCCGAAGAAACCCCGATTCAATTGGAAGTACATGTCCCAAATGGACAACCAGATCGTCAAGTATTCAGATTGACTCCAGACCCTTTGAGCCCTCCCCCACACCCCCTACCAATATGGTCGAAAGACGAAGAAGATGTAGTTACATGGCTTAGTAAACTAATGGGATCAGCTCATGTTTTGTGGCTTGGAGTTGCTTGGGAAGATGATATTCAAGGCCAACGCCCAGTTAGGATTAGTATTCGCCATATTGATGGAGAAACGATCCACTCAGAAACTCTCTGGACTCAAGTCATGCCTCGGGAATCTGGTGGCGACTCTCTCCACACACGTATGAACATTGCACGTATAGTCGCTAGGCGTTGGCAAAAGCAGGCCACTCCTTATTTGGAAAACCCATAACCTACCTACACGATTTCTGAATATGTGAAGGATGCAAAAAGAGGGGTGCGTTTATGACATCCCTTCAGTTGGACACGCTCGTTAGGTGATGACATGCAGGCATGGGACACCGTAATCGTAGGAGGTAGTGTTGCTGGATTACGTGCTGCAATTGCAGCAGCAGATGGCGGCTCGAGCGTCACAGTCCTAAGCCCGTCCCACCCTTCATCGACATGTGACGACTCTATTGTTTCAGGTATTTCGGCATCTGTTGGAGAAATAAATTCATCAACACACTCAATGGATACACAACGTATCGGAGCCTCACTTTGCGAAAATGACATTGTCACCTCCACCACAGGTTCAGCAGTTGCAATTGTGGCTGAATTGGAACGGTGGGGCCTCAACCTTCGCCGCCTTAGAACCGGGATGCCACACTTGGGTCAATTGCCTGGACAATCTAATCCACGAACTGCGAGTACCGGCGACTCAACACTAAGGGAAACTCGCCAGATTCTAGAGGAGCAATGCATCAAGCGAAACATCCCGCGTAGAGGAGATATAGAGGTACTTGATTTGGTAATTCATCGAGGTAAAGCATGCGGCTTGGTTGCCCTCGATACTCAAACAGGAGAAATTTTCGGCATTCAATCAAAATCAATAATTCTTGCAGGATCAGGTTTCCAAAGTGCATGGAATGGAGACAGATTTGCGATGGGCACGGCCGGAGCACTTGCATTACGTGCAGGAATATCTCTGGCAGATCTTGAATTCAATTCAATGCACCCTCTAACAGTTGCAGATACAGATTACGCAATACCTCTAGATGTTCTCGGCTCTGGTGGTGAAGTACTAGGCTCAGATGGACAACCCATGTCTACAGAAGACGGCCCCGACTCACTCGCACTTTCGATAGTCAGGGGCGGCGGGGCATCATTAGATCTCACAAACGTATCGCGTGAGGATATGCCTTGGTTTGGCGCAATAACAGAGATTCTTTCCTCTCGATGCGGAGTAGATGCAACAATGCAACTGATTCCTCTCATGCCTCGAACCAATTCAACCATTGGCGGCATCCCAACAAATAACCAAGGCCAAGTAATCCGCAGTGATTGGAACACAATCCTCCATGGATTATTTGCAGCAGGCGATGCAGCCTGTTCGGGTTTACACGGGGCCTCTTTGAATAGTGGCGACCAACTCTTGGGCGCCTTGGCAAGTGGAAAAATTTCTGGAGAATATGCGGCAGAGTATGCTGCAAAAGCGAAACATTCCGCCTCGNGTGAAATATCAGTAGCAGTTACCAATGCNCACCATGCACATGACNCCATGTTATCAGGTTCAGAAGACGAAAGTGTGCAGGCTAGTGCAGTNCGCTCATCATTNGCCAACACTATGCGAACGCATATGGGGGCTGAGAGAGATGCAAGTGGCTTATCCCTAGCAGCCTCCTCAATCGCAAAACTACAGAACCTCCCATTGATGATATCTGATTCAAACCCAGTAATGAATACCGAATTAGTTGATACAATTCGTACACAAAATCTCCTAGCAGTTTCTGCAGCAGCAGTTTCTGCGGCAATTTCTAGAGAAGAAACTAGGGGTAATCACATACGTACAGATTTCCCTGAAACATCTGACTCTCCATCACATTCCCTTTCTCATGAAGATGGAACAACATCCAACCTCTCAATGCGAAGTTAATCAATTGAATTCGACNAACTCTTTGAGTNGGATTGATGTTCTTGACACACTTCGCCCCTCCATGGACGCCCCNTCATTGTTCACAAAAATCATCAATGGTGAAATTCCCTCATCGAAAGTTGCTGAAGGTGAATTTTGGTATGCCTTTCTTGACATATACCCGCGTCGTCCAGGTCACACCCTAGTTGTACCAAAGCAACAAGCTCAGAGAATAGCAGAATTAACTCCCGAGGCCAGACAGGCATTATTGGACGGAGTCGTCGAGGTACAGCGGCGTTTGTCGCTAGAATTCAATACTTTGGATTTCTCAGTTGGAATACATGACGGNCCTATCGCCGGACAAGAGGTGCCACACGTGCACATTCACGTGTGTCCTAGAACNGAAGGAGATGGTGGNCTAAGCATGCTTGCATGTTGGCCNGAAGCACCCCCTCCAGGAGGAGAACCAGATTTCACTAAACTGGCAGAACTTTCAGGTAAACTACAATCATATTGAGGGATCATTAAGTGGTAAAAAAAGAAATTTCATCAGGCGATGATGGTGCTTTAGACCATCATGGTGAGGCCCTTCCTCAGTTATCAAAAAGCGCATCGGTAGTTGATATTGATCGTATAGAAAAAAAGCGAAGAATAGCAGCAGTACAAGGAAAACATCCAGGNATAATTTGGTTTTATCAATTCATACGAAATTTGTGTAGAGTTGCAATAAGACAACAATTCCGCACCATTGANATNACAGGTCAAGAGAACATTTCCGATGATGCAGGTATACTAACAGTTGGTTGGCATACAAATGGATTGATTGATCCAGCAATAATATTTGTAACACAACCCAAAATGCTAGTTTTTGGTGGAAGACACGATNTAATTACTCGGCCAGTAATTGGACCAATCGCATCTATGGCAGGGACTCAACCAGTCATACGACAGGCAGAGCGTGCGCGAGGNGGNGCATCAGCAGAAGCAGCCACAAGAATCAACTCAAAGACAATGCTAACATTGGCGGAATGCATAGCACATGGGCACGGAACAGCATTGTTCCCTGAAGGAACATCTCATGAAGAATCAAAGATGAAGCGATTACGTACAGGTCCGATGCGTTCAGTCATTGCAGCCAATTCGATTGCTCGTGAAAAAGGACTACCGGCNCCACANCTTCTTCCAGTTGGATTGCATTTCAGGATATCTTGGCACTTCCGAACAGACGCATGGGTAGAGTATGGCAAGCCAATNCCTCTTTNTGATTCCCTCCATCCTGAAAATGACAGNGCCCGATTATTGAATGGAGAATGGGTCGAAGCACCTGCAGAAGTTGTGAATAATTTGAGGGATGAAGTACACAATCACCTTACCNCCATGACNCCAGATGCCGATTCGTGGGATCAACACCGTGCTTGGCATTTGCTGGGAAATGCGANTTCATTAGTCGCAGGCAAAAAATTGCAAACATGGCGTGAAGAAGTATTAGCAGCAAGAGAAGTAAGAACGAAGATTCGAAATGGAGATAAATTACTCCAAGAAATAGAACCTAAAGCAGAAGAAATTGCAAAGAAGTTGCACAATAACGGACTCGACAGNCGTGTGTTAGGTGAGAACGGNCTCAACAAGCCTTCATTGATGAACNGAATCNCCATCTTTCCAGCCATATTTCTCGCACTGATTGCAGCTCCCCTGACTTTGGCAGGTAGCGGCCTCATGATCCTTGTTGGCAAAGTGATGGGCGATCGAACCGATGAAGGTTTAGATGCTAGAACCACATATCATTACCTAGCATCAATGCTCGGTCCATTGATTGTCTGGCCAATACCGATTACAATTTTCATATTAATAGCAATATTTGGAGCGTGGGACATNACCGCCACCCAAATNGTAATTGCAACCGTATCCCTTCCATTTTTGTTTCACCTGTCCAACAAAATTGCCATAATGGCTTGGGATATGTATGTGATATCACGTGATGCGAATCGTTTGAAAAANATCTCCCGCTCAGAAGAGGGGCAGTATATTGCAGAGGAATTCAGAAAAATTCTCGCTGTACTGAAATAGGACGCCGCCCGCCAACACAACATGTCGGCACGAGAAGTCGAAGAACGCGTCAAAAATTGGCTGTCAAGTGAAGGGCTTGAAATCAAAGAGAAAGAAGATCCTAGAGCCAACTTCCACTTTCTTGTGAGATACCCNCCAACGAAACATGGGCACTTATTCAATGTATTATCNCCTAAAAACAGGAANCTACTCGTCATCTCCAGTGTTACACAGGTAGACTCAGGTCAGCAGAATGAAATGAGTACACACACAAATTCNGATTCAGATGGGTGGGAAGAATGGCTTCATGAGACNCGATTACAATTGACACGATCGAATGTTGATTGGGTACTGCATGTGGGGCATGGAAAAGAGGGCCCGGGTCCTCTTCAAGCATTCAATTTATCACTGCCAATTTGGTTTGATGGAGTCACTCAAAATGAAGTAATGCAAAGCCTCAGACGNCTCTGGCTCTCGAAACTATCAGTTATCCATGAGATAAAATTCTCTTACGGCCCTGGCGTTGGTAAACCCGGCCCAGTCGATGATTGGGAAAAGGCAGGGAACCAACCACCATCTCAACCATCCCCTTCTACAGAAAANGTCGAAACAGATGAAACAGGCGGTTTTGGCACAGGTTTCGACCCATCAGAATGGGTTTGAAACCCCTCGCGCGCGCTCACGTGCGCGAGTGACCGGAAAGGGGTTCGGTTAAGTAGGAGAGAAATAGCGTTGGTAAAGTGCTGGAGAGTATCTCNAGGGGTCGATGAATATGGAGAATAACAAGTATGGNAGCATCACTATGGTGATGATTTTCGTGATGAGTACACTGTTGATTGGATATACACCACCAACAGCACAGGGCGCTTCGGTTGTAATTACTGAAGCAGTACAAATCGTAGAAGGCGGCGCAATTAACGAGAGAATGGCTACAATGACAAGTGATAGTGAGGGCAACATCCACGTTGTCTGGAGCCGTAATACACAACATCTGTACTACTCAATGATGGATCCTCGGGCACAAGTCGTGATNGACGTCACGCAAATTTCCAACCCAGGTGCCCATCGCGCTTGGCATCCTGATGTCGCCATAGATTCAGAAGACAGAGTCCATGTAACTTGGGCCAACAAAGCTAGTCAACATGAAATCGTTTACACACTACTCGACCCCAGTCTGGACGATCAAGATGGCAGCTCTGCAGACGACTCTACAATTTCAATTATCGATGATACAGAAGTAGTCAGGAGGCAACAGAACAGAGACTGGCCTGCTCTTGCAGTTGATAGTAAGGACAATGTCCACATCGTATGGGAAGACTCCTATGATCGCTGGGACAAGTATTTCCAGCAACCACAAATTTACTACAAATTCTTTGAAATTGATCACACAACTAGGGAAGCAATTACAGCAATTGACAGCACGTTGTTGACACCAATAATTGGTCACAAAGGCCACCCTGATATAGCAATCGACGCCGATGATTTCGTGCAAATTGCGTGGGACGATACAAGAGGTGGAAAGGTGGAGATTGTTGCCCCAATCGACACATCTGGTTCGATGTACTCTGAATGGGCAGACATGTGCGTAGTATTCTATGGTGGCTCATGGTCAAATGGTGGGTCATTCCAAGGAATTAAACCAATGCTGCAAGAAGCCAACATCTCAGTATTCGAAACACTTTATGCCCTTGGAGGATTTTATCCAGGTGCTGCTACAAGTGGTGCCTGTGCCAATCAACCACACCATGAGAATCCACGAGCAAACCATCTAGACATAGGTGATGACTCAGGTGGTTTGATTAAACTCCACTCAACAATTTACAATGGTGGCGCACAAAGTGGTGGCTATCAAGGTGAAGATTGGGGGCCCGGTAGTGCTTGGGCCTGCCTTTCATGGGTAGATGCTCAAGGCAATGTACCTGGTAACCCACCTACAACCAATGATCACAAATGGAATCCAAATGCAACCAAGATNGTNATTCCAATTAGTGACGAAGGNCCAAAGGGAGGAGANCCACCCCAACAATCAGACGATATTNCCAGTATCAATGAGGCGCACGATGCTTGTGTTAATGCAGGGGTAATTCCNGTGGGGATGTATGGNTCATCATGGGGTGCTAACAANCAAGTTGGCAGCCATATGAAGGATTTGGCACAATGCCCTAACGGACAAGTCAACATGAATCCACGCATATGCCCTGGCTCAACCACTCGAAACACAGATGCAGGCGGCCAGGTATACGCATTCCCAGCATCGGGAAGCAACAATATGGCAACATTGGTTGAGGCAATGGTTTTCCTTGCAACCAANAACAGTCGTGAGATNTACATGACGGTACTAGATCCTTATTCGAAGATTGAGAACCCTGCNCCNGGTTGGGTATACGGANAATCAGGTACAGCGGAAGTCAACAACAGATATACTGAAGATTTGGGACCTAGCCAAGACTCAAATGGATATGGTCACTTGGTAGTTGTGAATGACACNCGNGTCACANTAGATGATGCATTCAGNCTACACCCATCACTCGCGATNGATAACAATGGTGACACACATTTGACCTGGATGGANACTCGAGATTATGGATTCGATAAAGACGATAATTACGAAGTATACTACAGTCGCCTACGACTTAGAGGTGCAGCAGAATGGGATGGNGTTTCCGGAGGCCTCCCAACATATGGAATAAAGAAGATTGTAGATACCAGAATTTCGTACATCGAGGGCGCGAGTAATGTNAATCCAAATGACCCATATCGGGCATCATCGTACATGCCTCAGGTGTTATCTGATAACCAGAATAACGTACACATTTCGTGGTTAGAAAATTCTAACACNAGTCAGGGNGAATCCATCATGTACACACGATTGAATCACACCAATGACGCCCCTGATTGGCCGTTGAATAGTATCGCAGCCGCAGTACTNGATCCATGGGAACGAGTGGATGTTACAGAATGGAATAGTGACAAGCTTGGACCAAACAACGGCCGGGCACCTGAGTTATCACAACCTCCTGCGTTTGCGAATGATTTAGGCAGTGGCGCACATATAGCATGGTCTGATACCAATAAGTGCAATGAGAACTCAAATAATGGGGCTTACACACTGTGCTACACACACGTTCTAACNGGCCAAGTCGACGTCGAATTGGCTGAAGATGAGACATATTATCATGTCATTGAACCCGGTGAGCAGACAATTTACAATCTGACTGTGAATAACTCAACACCTGGCCCAATAGACTTGGTTTCAGACACGTTCTCAGTCAACTTATCAGGCGTACCAGTAAACTGGACTGCGAATCTTTTCTTTGCAGATAATCATACAGCAATTTTCCCCGAGACTCCAATTTTCTTACTTGGTGGCGAATCTGTACGAGTTTACCTAAGAGTACGCGCCCCATCGATATACCAAGCGAATCAGGATGAACTTGCTGAAATCACTATATCTGCTGTGTCCTACAAAGATCCAGCTATACGTAGTGATAGATTAACACTAACTCTGATGGATGTGGTCCATGGAATTGAGTTAGAAACAAGTCATTACCAATCGGATGTCGAGCAAGGTGAGACCGCGATATTCTCGATTACCATTACCAATACAGGTAACGTATTCGACACCTTCGCCTTCTATGACCCGACCACATTACAAGGTCAACAAGAATGGCTGCTCCCTTGGGGTTGGCAAGTCAACTTCCCAATGATGGTTAGTCTAGACCCTGGCCAATCNGTGACTAAAAACTTAGAGATTTCAGTACCAACTGANCAACANCCAGGNACATTCGCNCTTTATCTCAAAGGATGGTCTATGGGTGAACCAATCAAGAGCCTGGATAAAGGTACTTACGATGTGCTTGAGTTGTGGGTGAACGTTAGTATTCGTTCGACTGGGAACATCATTTTCGAAATATATGATACTTCAGAGTACGTAATGCCAGGAGATTGTCATACGTACGAAATCAATGTCCGCAAGATGTTTGCTCCAGGTTACCTAGTATTCACCACTCCCGGCTCACCTGCAGAAAAGCCAGATGGTATGCCCATGAATGAGTGGATGTACGATCATTGGACAATTACCATGGATTTCCCAGAACAAGTTGGCGGCAACGATGGTGAAACCAGTAAACCAAGATATTGGAGNCAAGTCAACTATCCGATACCAGTCGGCGTTACTGTGTGCTCACCAGTAAATGCTACTGCTGGATTGGGTCCAGCTATTACTGTAAAGGCCCACCTACAGAGTGCATCAAGAGTTTCTGATTCAGTAATTCTTTCAACGAATGTGATACACGTTTACGATTTAGAAATGGAAGCCCCATCAACAACCTATTCAGTTGACCCGGGCCAGGANTTGATAGTTCCTGTTACCACCACAAACAACGGAAATGGGCCAGATAGNTATGATATGCGAACAGCATCGATTACCGATGCAAACGGTTCACAGTTATTGTGGGATATTGAAATCCCGCGAGCCACCCTGTCCGAATTGTCTAGAGACCAATCAGAAACTGTTGATGTTCGCATCAATATACCAGATCAAATCGTAGCAGGCGATTATCGAGTCGTGATTAAGACTTACAGTGAAGAGTATTTTGATGGTACAGATGAAAGAGATGCAATTGCCTTTGACATCAGTGTCAACCAGTTCCATGATATGCAGATTTGGTTGGACGAAACAGTCGAAAGNCAAGTGAAAACTACTGCACCGGGNCGAACAGTTCGCTATCTCGTGAACGTAACAAACAATGGNAACGTNCCAGATATACCAACGCTACACAACCACACTCAGAAAACCGATGGTTGGGATTCTGAGCCAGGAATGAACTCANTATCAAGTTGGAACATCGAGTTTGCAATGGTTGAAGATTTCGATACAGAGTTNCCTAAGGAGATACCTTGCACCGTAGTTCCACTAGGCCAATCAGCTCCAGNATATGGGTGCGCATACCACCAAGAAGATGGCATCTGGAGCCTAGCAGAAATGGAGGCATACTCGACGGTTCAGGTCATGGTAATCATTGACATTAGCCCATCAGCCACTCTCGCAAATCGAGAGATCGGCATCAAGGTATTGTCTAACTATGGGTCATCACCCAACGGCGATACTGATGAAACAGATTCGTGGCTTGATAGNTGCACAATCGATGCAGACAACGACGGAATACTCGATAATGTGTATCCATGTGATACCAACGAACAGGTACTCCGAATCCGATTGCGTGCACCAGATCTAGAAATTGTCAATGTGGTAGCATCTGAGGAATCCGCCGATGTAGGAGATATGATACCTGTAACTGTTACAATTGCCAATCGAGGCAACGTTCATGCAACTGATATCAACATCGTCCTTTGTGAAGATGAAACTGAAGAAAACCTGCGCAAGAATATTTGTTCAGAAGAGAACGTAGCTTACCGCCAGGTGATTGGTGCGCTGATGCCACCTGATGACAGTGGAACCTCCGAAGATGTCGAAATCACGTTACTATACCCTGTCACCGCAGGAAACCATGATGTTGTAGTCATAGTAGATCCAGGTAATTTGATCATTGAAGCAAACGAAGCGAATAATGACAAAGATCTCGGACAACTATCGAGTACAAACGGATGGTTCGACGTAGCTAAGGAAGCCGCAGCAACATGGTCAGTTCCGACTATGATCCTGCTCCTGACAATCGCTTTAATGACAGTTGCAGGCCTAGTTATGGTAGGACGTCGNCGNGAAGCATTGGCACGCGTTGATGCACAATCGAGTATGATGTCCNGCCTNGATGATGATATGCGATTCTAATCTTGTTTAGAATCAGATTTCGCNAACCACCAAGGTAACAGNCGATCGTCCTTAGCGGCGATGATAGTTCCAGCTTCAGNACCGATTTGCCGCATCATGACGCCGCGAAGAGTATCCATCATCTCTTCAGCTCGTTGTGGTTGAATCTGGAGGCCGGCGCAGAACAAGTCAAGATCTACAGGNCTTCGAGGTGCTTCGAGTAACACATGAGCAAGTTGCCGTTCTTCATAGATTTCAAAAGTATCATCGACAACACGACTCGCCTTTCGCTTAATTTGCTGGTGTAAAGCAATAAGCGCATCTCTTTCCGCATCGAGACGATCCAACTCCTCGCTTAATTCAGATAGCATCGAAAGAGCTTCAGCCATTGGCAATCTTCTACGACTCCCAACTCTCTCTGCAACGTCCAGAACATCTTCAGGAAGTTGGTTAGACAATCTTGCTGGTCCACCTGATGGGAGTTGTCTATGTTCTGCACGGAACAAATCAGGGCCAAGATCAAGTCGAAGAGAGAAAGATTGTGTAATTGCATAGATTCGTTTCGGAGGCCCCCCTTTTTCGCTTGGAACCTTTTCACTGGTAACAAAACCCGACTCTTCAAGCACCTTGAGGTGTTTCATTATTGCTTGTTGTGAAACTTCAAGCAATTCGGCGAGTTGCAAAGGGTAGTGTGCTTCTCGGACTAAATGCTTGAGAATCTCTCTGCGTGTGCCGTTTTCAAGTATCGAAATCGCGGTGTCGAAATCGGTAACCACTTGACAACCCGACGTTAACTAGCCATCGGCCCCCTATGAATCCTCGTCTTGATTACCCTTCATCCCACGATTTCCAAGTGGAGGTATTCTCTTCCACCTCATCCTGTTTCTTTGTTAATCTAGGGGATGTGATGCTTTCAATCTCCTCAAGGATTTTTTCCGGTTCATAACTCCCATCAGGTCGATCAGCAAAAGGTGGCGGGACTTCCTCTTCCACTTCAATTGGAGGAATCACTAGATTCAGGGTTTCTCCACCATGAACACTTCTCCATATTTCATCAGTCGAAGGCACTCGCTGTTGTTGTGACATATCTGATGCAGGAGCAATTGGGACTAGACGCCCATCCTTGGTTTGCATCATCAATTTAGCCTGATTTCCTTTTCTACGGTTCGAGAACCAGACAACTATTGCGACTGGTAATAGACACCCCCCACAAAGAAGCCCCATACATCCTCCATTGAAAATTAGGAAAGAATCAGAGTCCTCACCAATTTGGGTTTCATCAATTACCCAGAGAATTTCCCCATCTTCTGCAGAGTTTGTTATCGTATGAGTACCACTTTCTTCGGGAATGAAAGCCCCTACAGCCAAGTACCATTGGCCATCTGCTCCTTGCCTATCTGGTTGGAGAATACTTGGTAAATAAATGTCAACTTCAGTTCCTGTTTCTTCTTCAACCACTGTGCAATTTTTTGGAGCATCAGAAGTCCTGAATAGGACATATGAACTACTTTTGCTAAGATTAACATCGAGACTTTCTCCTCCATCAATTTCAGCAATGTGGTTCTTACCAGGGTCTAATTCACCCATGTAATCCTTGTATGATGAGGCCATAGCTGCAATAGAGAGTGCCAAAATAACCACACTGACAATAATCAGTCGCTTTGGCCAAGTTGAAGATCCACTCACAACTAACCGCCCACCCCAAACCTTCATGGCTGTTTTGCTTAATTCCCAAGACCAATTTCTGCCAATTTTTCAGGTAGATAGGTATCTGTTACGAAGTCAAGACCATACTTTGCTAGAGATTGCTGCTCAGCTTTCTTACCCAAAGACAACATCATTTGAATTTGTTCTTGCCACCACCCATCGGCAAACCGCGGATCGCTTAATTCCGCCTTCAATGCTTCAACATCCTTACTGGATAATTTGTCACTTGGAAGATCGTAGGCCTCAATATCATCAGAAGTAATCCCAAGGTATTGTGCAGATGGTGTTGCAAGATATTCTGAAATGTGGGCAGTTTTAATTGCACCATATGCAATACTAGCAAAGATTCTGAAAGACCAAGGATCACCGTCGAGGAAGACAATAATTGGCAGATCCCACTCTTCATTCATGCGTTTCATAATTCTCCTTGTGGACCGCGCGGGTTGTCCTTTAAGATGAAGCAGGCCACACTTGTATTCTTCATCAAATCCATTTTCAACAAGCCGATCAAACATACCACCGGTCTCGATAGCCATAATGAAATTGATATCATGCTCAACCAGCTCTATTTTCTCGGATTCCACATTGTATGGGACACCATATCCGGAATCTCCAACATCGTCACGCGCATTGATTCTCATCCATTCCCCTCGCCGATTCCGCTCATTTAGGGTAAGGTTACCAATCATTCTAGCCCCATCTTCTTCAGGGCGAAGTTTGAAATCTTCACGTAAACACTTTGTTACAATCTCTAAATCTTCAGCAAGATTGTTACTCTCGTTTTGTGAACCAAATTTCCCATGCCCCCATGCCTCAGAAATATAGTACATTTCACGAAGTGTTGAAGATTTTTCATTCCCAATCATTTCTTCAATAAATTCGATAATGTGAAGCGCTCTAAGCAATTGTCTAGCACTCCCTAGACTAGTCGCGTCACGTATGGAACGCTTACTCCCATATTTGTAAACACCAAGTTTGTTATCAAATCCAATATTGTTCTTAGTTCGAACAGGCAATGTCATCGTTGGTGCTTCTCCCTTCTTCATACGTTTGTACATCTCGTTAGCAACATCATGGAGATTCTGCACAACTTGTTCTTTCGTCTTTCTCTGTGTTACACTCATTTCACTCACCTTCTAATCCGAACCAATCGGTATTTCCATCATCAGTATCTTGTTGTTCAACACTTTCAATTTCTTCATCAATTGGTGTAGTATCATTATCTGTCTCTACGTCCTTTTCTTCATCAGCCAACACTTCTTGATTTGAAGCCATTTCTTCTTCCTCTTCTCGTAACATTTCTGCTAAGATTTCTTCATCAATTTTTGTTGCACCAATGATATCACCAGCTCCTCGGAAAAAGACATCAATTTCTGTCCAATCTCCTTTAGACAAACCCCCAACACTGAATGTTACAGTTGTAGAGGAACCAGGGTCAAGAGTCTCCAATTTCCAAGCCCAGAGACCCTTCGCCTCTCTTCGCCCTCCAAGGTGATTTTCGACCATTGTAACACCCTCTCTTTCTGGCCAAGTAGAGAGTATAGTATATGCACGAGGCCGCGCAGTGTAATTGAAAACTTCAACACTTGCTTTGGTAACTTTTTCCTCTTTGTCCCACTCAACTTTCTCCTCAAGGAATACGGCATTCATGATCTTAGTAATGACAGGAGCCAATGGCACAGGTTCAGCATCTAGAATCGCAATCGCTTTATCGTGAATTTCGGGTAAAATGATATTGACAAGCTCAAATTTCTCCTGTGCTTTCGCCTTTTGCTTTTGTTTCTTCAGATGATTTCGCAGACCTCGACCAACTTCTAGCATTGCCTTTCTAATTTCATCAAAGACATCGACATTGTCTGCAAGGGCTTCTTTCGCTTCACTTGTAAATTGAACATTTGTACTTGCCAGATGTATTAACACAGCAGCAGGGCCCTTTGGAATACCTCGGCCACCCGGGTGATCTAAACCGTAGCGTTTCCAATCAACCGACTCGAGTGCTTTTGTTAGGAGACACCCCCCCTGTTGGTACATCAAGGGAACACGATTTGCGAAACGCAATACTTGGATGGGTTGATCAGCGGGCATATCGCCACCAAATATCAGGCCCACTTCAATTTGGAACGGGTTGCCATTAGTGACCTGCGGCTCACGAGTCACAGTCGATACGAATCGCGAATCAATTGCTTTTGAAAGCCCCTTTTTGATAAGTAAATCTTCAATTGGCGATAAACAATCAGTAGGAGGAGATGGCAATTTGACCTGCGCAAACGAAGCAAGCAATTCAGTAATTTCGTCAGGTTTCAAACTCGATGGCTTTCGAGTCGAATCCAATCCTGCGATGTTGATTACTTGGTCACATCTTGCATTACTCATTGACGAAAAAGTATCTCGCAAGAAATAGCGAAGAGGGGTCCTCGCCCCACCTCCTTCACTTGGAATTTTAGCATCTCGCAATAATCTCTGCAAAGTTCCAATTTCTAATCCATGGGGGTGTGGTTTGATTTCTTGAACTGGTCGAGGTAATTGTTCTGTGACTCTTGGCCAAGATGCATCGTCCAAGATATTCCCTTCTTCATCGAATGCTTGGAATTTGATGCTGGCGTGGGGATTGACAATACTTGTCATTTTCAGATATTGATGGACTGATTGTCTGCCCCGTTGATATTTTGCCTTCATTTGAGTTTCAATACGCAATCCATGTTCTCCAACCCAATGCAGACCTTTCGCAGGATTCTCCTCTTCAGGCGCAAATCGTTTTTCATTGCTGATAATGGCCTTATTCTTCTTTGTATCAAGTCCAACATTAACCCGAATAGCCCCAGCTTCTTTTGCGATCTTTGATACAACCAAGGTTGGTTTACCTGTAGTTAGTTGACTGTACATGACCACGCCAGTAATTCCAATACCTTGTTGTCCACGAGTTTGTCTGATAGTATGAAACCGCGAACCAAAGAGTAGGGAACCAAATACCTTCGAGATGGATTTCTGAGGGATGCCAGGCCCATTGTCCTGAGTAATGAGTCGAAGCCGATCTTTCTTGCCATGGACTTTGTGAATTTCAACCGATATCTCAGGAAGAATACGATGTTCTTCTGCAGCATCAAGAGAGTTGTCTACAGATTCCTTGACTGCTGTGATTATTGACCGTGGTAACGTATCGAAGCCAAGAAAGTGCTTGTTCTTTTCAAAGAACTCGCTGATGCTCGCCTGCTGCATACTGCTTGTGACTCTTCTTGCCATGTACTTCGCGCTCCACGGCTCCAGGTCCTCCCTACGCCCAATGCGGAGGGGCCAGCAGGCCGCAAACTGCTCGGGCAACGGGACGGCATAAAAGCCTCAAGGGTAGAAATCTGATTAATCGCTCAAAATCGGACATCTCTCAAGAAGCGAGCCCGACCGTATAATCCAAAATCAGTAGTTGTACAGTATAGTTGATTTCTTCACCATCATCGCTGTGTGTACAACCTGGTCTGCCACCCGCATCTGCCTCGACTGTGATTTCCAGAGTGTATGCACCGAGGCCGTCTCCATCCGCATCAAGTTGGGCTTCAATTTCGGCTTCAGATAACCCTGAGGAATTACCACTCTCTGCCAGAGTAGAGTTGTACCAGATGGTTTCGAAGACCATAGCCCCCTGCCCATTTGCGTTCGAATCTTGAGATGTTTCATCATACTCATCGTGGATAATCGTTCCAGTAATTGTATCTGCAGCATTATTCGATGCCGTACAGAAACCACTACTGGTTTCATCCTCATCAAAAGCCATTAACACCCTAACTCCAACTACGTTGTCTCCATTTTCCCATGAAGTAATTGTATCTGTATTGAACTCAAGAGTAACAGTGTCTCCGTCCATGACATATTCTGTTCCATCCGCGAAGTCATCAACGAAAAGTGTAGAATCTATGGTATAATCACCCACGCCACCCATTGAATCCGAAGAATCTGGAGCAGAGACAAGATAGCCAACTTCGCCGCCTAATAATGCCAAACCAATCACGGAACCAACGGCCCCCAATTTCTTTCCATCTGGCCAATTGTATCTCCCAAGCGAAGACACTTCTGGAGTACGGATTTGGTTCATGACAAAGTGAGCGATGAATGCCGCACCCATACCCGGTACTGAGGGGAAGATCCCATCGGCTCCTGCAAAACCAAGAAAACTCCATCCGATGACTCCCACGAATGCTGACCCCATCATAACCAGCGAATGAGTTGTGTCCGGTTTGTATCCCATCCAGCGTATCGTCAGTAGTGGAATGAAAATTCCACCTAGTCCATATACGGCAAGAACCACGAGAACGAATACAGAATCTCCTCCCGGGATGTATAGGCCACCGATGGAAATCATTGTTGCAAACGCAGCAACAACAAGCGTCACCATTTTTGTGGTCTTGTGATCTTCCCTCCACTCCGGTTTGATATCATCTGTAATCGCAGCGGTACAGGCTAGAACTTGACTATCGGCTGTTGACATGGTTGCCGCAAAGATGGAAGCTAGAATCATTCCGACTCCAATTGCTGGCATTGTTTCCATTGCGAGTACAGGCAAACCCAATTCCGGGTCGAAACTCCCCTCGGAAAACAAAACTCGACTTGCAAGACCAATAATCAACATCAGTACAACGAAGGGGGTTTGCCAAACAAAGAACCAGATCATGGCCTGCTTTCGATCAGAATCGGAACCCAATGTCATGACGCGTGAGACAACTTGAGGCTGTCCAGCAACCCCGAGCCCTCCGAGGAAGAATGCAAAGACCCACATTGAGAAACCGAATCGCAAATCTGGTGGCAGGAATTCTGTAAGAACGGGGTCTTGTGCTTCAAGGCCACTCGCTAGGCCGCCAAACCCTCCAACCTCTTGTAGAGCAATCCAACATAGGATAGTTGAACCGACAATCATGACACACGATTGAACAGCATCAGTCCAAATTGAAGCACGAATACCTCCTGCGTAACAATATGCAACCACCAGAACAAACCCGATTAGGATTCCAGTCATTTCATTCCAACCCATCATTACAAACAATGCTTTTCCACCTGAAGTCAATTGTGCTGCAGCATAGATACTCAGGAATAATACAGACAACACCGCAGCCAATTTTGCTTCTGGCGCACCAGCCTTTTCCGCAACGAGAGAAGACAACGAACGAACACCACGCTCATGCCCTTCATGTTGAATAAATTTGTACAGCCATGCCCAAGCAACAACTTGACCTATTGTAGATACGAGACCTAACCAAATCACAGTGAAACCCATCATGTAGGTAAATCCAATGAATCCAATGAACATGTATCCAGAGTTCCACGTACTAACTGCAGAGAGTGCAGCAAGAGCAGGATGCATCCCTCGACCTGCTACAAGGTAATCATCAGTTGTATCTTCTTTCACGAACATCGAAGCCAGACCGACTCCAGCGAAAATTGACATGAAGAATAGGAACGATAGTACCAACATTAAATCCACAATACCACCTCAATCGAACAGGTCGGGTTTCCATGCTGTAATTTTCCCAGTGAATGCAGACGCCATCACAGTCAAAGGACTTGCAAGATACAATTTACCTGGGCCCGATCTTCCCTGGAAATTACGGTTAATTGCAGACACACTAACTTGTTCAGAATTATGCGATACACCGGGCCCTGCCCCAATACATGCGCCGCATCCTGGATCGATTAGTTTTACACCAGCGGCTTCAAATAATTCGGTCCAACCATTTCTTTCAGCCAAATCCTTCACTGCCTCAGATCCGAACTGGATGTAACATTCCACACCATCAGCAACTCTCAATCCAGCATCGAGAGCAGCTTTAGTGACCATCGCATAGTAACTGAAATCATCATCTTTGCCAGCAGTACAGGAGCCTGCATAGGCGATATCAATTTTCACATCCCCAAGTTCATCGATATAGGCACCATTGGTTGGATCGGATGGAATTCCTTCATCAGGGTTGCCAGGGTGTGCCACCATTGGTCGAATCTCGTCTAGATTTATTGTGTGGACACCCCCATCGTAATGAGCATCCTCGTCCGGATAAACAAAAGCCGCCCTAATTTCTTCTGCAGTTAGATTGTCTCTCCTTTGCAACAACCAATCAACAGTCAGTTGATCTGGTTCACAGATACCAGTTTTTGCACTACATTCAGTTGCCATATTGCAAAGAGTTGCCCGTTCATCCATCGATAATGAAGAAAGTCCAGGTCCTCCAAATTCCATGGACCTATCCAGTGTATCAGAATGTTTTGCATAATACCATAGAATGTGCAAGATAACATCTTTTGCTGTGCATCCTGAATTCAATGAACCAATTAATTCGAATCGAATGCTTTCAGGAACTTTGACAAAAGCAAATTGATTGTGGACCAAATTTGCATATTCGGTTGAACCCACACCATACGTCAACGCATTCGATGCACCCCCCATACAAGTATGACTATCAGTGGCTTGAATGAAATCGCCTACATCAATGAATTGTTCTCTGGCCACCTGATGACAGATACCAGGACTAACACCGTTCTTGGCAGAATAATCTCGCACGCCAGTGTGTTTCTGAAATACAACTTGCAAATCACGCAGAGTCTGAATCTTATCGACAAATGGTCCAAATCTGGGAACTCCTGGTGCGTAAAGCAAATGATCTTCGAAGACTGCAAATTTTGGAGGATTAGGTAATGTGTAATCTAAACCATATTCCTCTTGAAGAAATGTGTGAACTTGTGCAGTTGTAAATTCATGACTATATCCACCGTCAACAGTTGCCAGAACCGCATCTCCCGGCGAAACAAAGCAAGAAGCACCATTCTTGCCAATTAATTTGTTTGCAATTATTTTTTCAGCCATTGTCATTGACTTTTCCTTTGTTGACAATTCAGGTAAATTGATTTCTTGGTTTTTCAGCTTCCTTGCAAAGGGTAAAATCCCACCGTTTTCCAAAATCAAACGGGTCACTGGATCGTACTTATCTGTGAATTCAGAGAGAGGAATAGATTCTCCATTCTGCAACCTTTTCAGCATTTCATGATCGCCCATAACTTGTCCAAGGTTGATGTTATTCCGCTCATGAATTGGGGCAAATGAAGCCGCGATTACAATCCGAACACCAGACCACCTCTCACATTGTGGCGCGGTTTCTCTACTGCTCCCAGTTCCTTTCCTGTGCCCACTAACGATGACCTCAAAACCGCCGTTTTTCAGAGCTCCCTGAGTGAACACTCTCTCATCCTCATGGAGTAAACCTGCATACGCATTTTCTGCTATCACACCTGGTTCATGGTCGAAACAGACCCATGCAGGAGTCATCATATCGGTGTTGATATCATCTAACAAATCATCAACTGAGAGGTCTTCCATTCTCAGGTTCAGCCCATCATATAATTGCTGTTTAATTAGATCCAAATCTTTGGTTAGAAACAATACTCGCTTCCCTTTATTGAGTTTGATTGACTCGGGGGGCCAGACCTCAGACACAAACTCACCGGATTTCTCCACCAAGCCGGCCTATATGACCGTTCTCAAAGATAAGAAGTAAGAAACCACCTCCACCTATGGTGGAGAAACCCCTAAATTGAGTTGAAAATGAGGTATGATACAGCGATTTTCAAGCCATTAGGTTTATATATTGCACCCAAGCGGAATTATATTACTTCCTGTAATATTATTTGGCGGAAAAGGGGTTTTTGTAAATGGCAAGAGAAGAACAAGTTGAGGATATTGTAAAGTGTCCAGAATGTGCATCAAGAAATTTAGATCGAGACGAAACTCGTGGTGAAATTGTATGTCAAGACTGTGGATTGGTTTTGGAAGACAATGTAGTAGATCAAGGTGCTGAATGGCGAGTATTTAGTCCGGAACAGGGCGACCAGAGAGCGAGAACTGGAGCACCAATGACAGTGATGCTACACGATAAGGGTTTGAGTACTGATATTGATTGGCAAAACAAAGACTATTCTGGTAAGACAATTAACAGTCGTTATCGAAGCCAATTCTATCGTATGCGTAAGTGGCAGAAGAGAAGCCGTGTAAGTAACGCCACCGAACGCAATCTTGCAATGGCTTTAGCGGAATTAGATCGTATGGCAAGTCGTTTAGAACTTCCCAAGACAGTCCGCGAGTCCGCCGCAGTCAATTACAAGAAAGCCGTTGAGAAGCGTTTGATACGCGGGCGTTCAATTGAGGGTGTTGCTGCTGCAAGTTTGTACGCGGCTTGCCGCCAATGTGGGGTTCCACGAACTCTCGATGAAATCGGCCAAGCCAGTCGAACAGGTCGTAAGGAAATAGGACGGACGTACCGTTTCATGGTTCGCGAGCTTAAGATGAAAATCATGCCAACAGGCCCTGAAGATTACATCTCTAGATTCTGTTCAGGANTGGGTCTGGATGCTGAGGTTGAAGCCAAGGCATACGAATTGATTCAGGCAGCNCAAGAGAAGGAATTGACCAGTGGTCGAGGGCCTACCGGAATTGCAGCATCAATCATCTANATCGCTAGTGTTCTTTGCGGAAAGCGTAGAACTCAAAGGGAAGTTGCAGAAGTTGCAGGAGTTACAGAAGTGACAATCCGCAATCGGTACAAAGAACTGATTCAGAATTTGAATATTGAGTTAGACATTTGATGGTGGAAGCCGATGAGTGATTGGCGCGAACAGAGCCAACTCTCCCAACGCCTGTTTCAACAAACTCGTAAGAGTTTAGAGAATATGATGTCACGCGGATGTGAAGACTGGCCACTGCCCCAACCTCCCTTATCTGATCCAGATTTTCCAGTACGCCCCCCAAGTGACCCGAATAACTTGCAACAGGTCGCGGATGCTTTACTCGAAGCAAACCGTGCAGCATTCGATCGAGATTTAGAATCCATTGGTGAAGCCTTAGTGCCACATCGTTTGTCATTGACGGCAGACCCTGCTAGAGAATCGAGGAAATGGCTTGAAAGGCGTGGTGAGGAAGTTGCTGAGAGGGCTTTGTTTATCAGGGCAGAGACCCTTCTTTCCCAAGCTCTTGACTCAGATGCTCCAGATGTTGATCGTTGGTGGGTTGGAATTGCCCTTTTGAATGGACTTTCTTCAAAGGATAGCCCAATTTCTATTCAACAAGGTTACCACTTGATGGAGAGTATAGCCCTTGCTAAGCCCCCTGGATATTGGCACGGTGGTTCGACTCCGGGCCCCCATCTAATTGATTGGAACGACGAAAGAGAATCAACTCCTCTTGCTCCAATGAGTGCGGACTCACGAGGTACTTTTGCTGCAGGATGGCTATTGGATCGAATGGAAGAAGCAGATCCACCACGACCAGTTTTGGTAGAATGGCTGGACCTCGCACTTTCAAGGCGCACCCTCGTGAAACCATTATCGATAGTATCTCGTTTAAACAGAATGGCTAGCGATGGCGACTCAGAATTATCCAGCCGTATAGCATCATTGCTACCGAGAATATGGGATATGGATGTCGAAGGAGCCTCTAAACTTGAGCAGATACTTCTTTGTCGAGAATCAAACGTAAGATGTGCATTAGCAGACGCTCTCGATGAGATAATACAACGGAGGGGTAAACAAGCACTTCCCCTCTTAGACAAACTCCTTTCAGATGAATCAAAAGACGTGGTTAGAATTGCAGTAGGATCCCTTCGGCTGATATCTGATATTGACTCAGAGGGTTTTGTCAATCGATGTGTAGTGGCAGCTAATCACTCAGATCCAGGCGTCCAAAGAAGGTTCACACAAACCGCCCTTCGCGATTATCTGAACATCTACCCTGATGATCAGAAAGGCCTTACTGTAAAATTGTGGTTGGATGGTGATGAGTTGGTTCGAACCCGGCTTAGAGAACTGTTGCTACATATGATTGATGATCACAGTAAATCCCTCTCAGACATACTCCACAGAATTGTATCAGTTGGCGACCAAACCGTTCTTGATGATTTTTGGAGGGTACTCGAAGTTCGTTCAAAGGAAAAATCTCGGGCTTGGCGCAATCACATAGAGGGCGATGCAGAACTCCCATGAAACAGTGACACCTTTCTAGTGAGTGCTCAACGGAACAACATGGCTGATTCACAGATGCCTCGCCACCAAATGTTTGCTGGCATCGGTATCGCCTTAGTCGCCAGTACATTGTTTGAAGGATGGGCGCCGGATGGACCGTGGGGTTCCGAATCATTCACTAGAGGAACAATTGGCTTACTTGGCGCATTCATGATTTATTTTGCATGGTTTAGGCATAAATTTGGATTTTGGGGAGCAATACCAATACTATCGTTATGGGAAAACCCTGAAAGTTCGATACGAATAGTTGCATCATTGGGTATTGCCCTAATTTTCTTGGCACGTATAGTCGGCGAACAATCAGAATTGTTCCCTGCTCCATTTGGATTAATCATAATGCTTGGTGGATTATTGATGATTTTCACAGCAGTTTATGCTTGGCTAGTTTTTGAAGGCCCTCTGGGTGACGAGGAGGAATGACTCTGCCAGAACCTGAAGAGTATGAATCTGTATTTTCCTTAGAGGGAATCACAGATCAGGAACCAGTTTCCAAAAATAACTGGATTGGGCCAGATGGGACTGAGAGTGGTCCAGATGTCCCTGAAGATTGGTATTTGAAGTACGATGGGCCTGCACCAATCGTAGAGGATATTTACGATGAGACCTATGTCGTAGACAGGGGGAATGGCGCTGTTCCTGTTGATTTCTACATCAAAAAATGGGGTGCTCCAGAGGGTTTCGGAAAAACAGACTATGAGCTAGAAAATCGTGGAGATGGTCGTGCTGCGGAACAACTAGGGCGACCTCAACAACTTCATGGTGCGGCCTTGATTTTCATTTGGTTCTTTACCATCGTATGGTGCGGTGGCTCCCTAATCGCTACCGTGTTTATGGGAGGAGCATTGGTAGCTGACCTCGGTACCAGTGAATGGACACCTGTGGATGGAGTTGTCACCGACAGTGGTGTGAGTACAGAAGTCAGCACCGATTCTGAAGGAGGGAGCTCAACCACGTACTGTCTATGGGTTGAATACGAATACGTCTTCGAAAATCGTTCCTATGATGGTGACATGGTCAGCTACTCCAAAGATAGCGGTTGTAGTTCATCAGATAGTAACGCCGATCAAGATTACCCGCCAGGGGAAAACATCACTGTTTACGTCAACCCAGAAAACCCCGATGAAGCCGTTCTACTGTCTGGTTGGGCCGGCGTTGATTGGTTCATGCTTGTTTTCATTGTATTCCCACTGGCTGGTATTTTCCTACTTTGGGTATCAATCCGAGCGAGCATTAATTGGTTCAAGTATTGGTCCTCCTCAGTAGATAAATCATGGACTGTAGTCATCCCAATCGTTCTATTCTTGGTGATTGGAAATGGAATCGCAAGTGTATTGATTGAAACCGGAGAAAGTTATGCTTCTTGGTATAACGAGGACGAAGGACCTACATTTGTCCTGTTTGGCGAGGACTTCACATTAGAAGACGAAAATGAAACAGGATTAGGTTTCTCTGGAAACTTATCTATCTATTGTCCAGATTTCTATTGGTATGCTGTTGAAGACGGTCTTAATTGCACTGAAGTATTTGGTTCTGAATTTTTGAACATCTCGGTCAGTTGTTCAGTAACCAATCTATCTAACAATCAACGAGATTTCTGTAGCGATGAACTGTTTGAACGTATTCTCATTGCATTCACAAGCAATGAATCTGGTTTGATAATCAACTACGAAGACCGGGGCTTTTCTGAATACTATTGGGAGGTTTACGATGGAGGAAATGCGTATTGTGAATGGGATACTGAATCGTGGCCTGACATCAATGGTGCTTGGTCATGCAAAGTCGATGCCTCGGACGAATCTTGGGATACATGGTGGTTGTATTGCGAGCATCATTCCCCTGTCTACTACTGCACAGACATGTTCTGGGAGGTTGACCAAGGAGGTAATCCATTGAATGAGTCCAGATGGGAAAACACGTCAAATTATGCCGAACATGGGATTCGGCTGTTCGGAGACGTTGGAGAATCTTCGGATTACACGGCTGACGAAACTCGCTGGGGGCAAGCAATCATGGCATTGACCAATTTCATTGGAGTTCCAATTTTGTTTGGAATGATTGGCATGTTAATGCGACAACATTGACTACCGCATTTACGAGGAGGAAAGATTCTGCCAGAAGATGAAGACTATGAATCGATATTTTCCTTAGAGGGAATCACAGATCAGGAACCAGTTTCCAAAAATAACTGGATTGGGCCAGATGGAACTGAGAGCGGTCCAGATATCGCCGTTCCTTTGA